>NZ_JBBJUL010000010.1:0-119700 GCF_037725245.1 Sphingobium anseongense
GTGAGCCCGTACGCTCGCTGTAAATATCGCGCACCTTGAGCATCGCCACCTCAGCTACGCGCAGGCCTGCGCCATAGGCCACCGACAATGCTGCCTGATGCTTGAGCGAGGTGGTCGCGCCGAGCAGGCGCGCGACCTCGTCGGGACTAAGGACCGTGGGCAACGATCGAGGGTGCTTAACGAAGTAAAGTCTGCGGGAGAGATCGGGCCGATCGAGTGTGCGTGTAAAGAAGAAGCGCAGTGCCGATACAATGCTGTTCATCGTAGGCAGACCGACGCCTGCATCCCGCTGATCAATCTGGAACTGACGCAGATCCTCTGGTGTCGCGGTGTCGGGAGGGCGTCCGAGATAATAGGCAAAGCGCTCTACGTGGCGAATATAGTCGATCTGGGTCTTACGCGCGAACCGGCGCATGTTCATCTCATCGATCATGCGCTGGCGCAACGAACTGACTGGAAGGTCGGAAATAATCTCGATCATGGTTCGACTCCTTGGTTGAAAGGAGTCGGGATGGTCTGCCTACCCTGAGCAGAGCTCAATCATGGTGCTGCACCAGAGCGATGAAAGACCTGGGGCCAGGAGCCACTCCCGCGCAGCGGGTTCGTACATGTCCCGTCACCAGCCGTATGGCGTCGAGTAATGAACGTCAGGCTTTGGGATCAATGAACAAGGCCGTGAATGGCCGAGATCGGGACGCAAGCAGACTGCGTGGTATGCACCCGCTCATAGTTATGACGATTTGCGCTGGAACAAACCCTGAGCCTGAGAGCATCCTTTTACCTGCAGTCAGGAATTTTCAAGCCCGAGACAGTCGACCATTTCGGGCCCGGCGTTTCGGCTTCAGACGCCGATTTGACTGCAATCAAAGAATGCTTCCCACAAACCCCCGGATTTCCCGCAAGAATTTCGCCCCCGCAGGGGAAGACCCTATCTCGTCGCGATTTCCGGACTGTCTGGTGCGGTCGAGAAGACTCGAACTTCCACGGCCTTTCGGCCACAACGACCTCAACGTTGCGCGTCTACCAGTTCCGCCACGACCGCACATTTCAAGGGGAACCGGTGAGACCGGATCCTGGTAGGCGCCGGCCATTAGCAAAGGCTTGGGGGGCATGCAACCACTGATCTGCCCTGGGCGTTCAATGATCCGTGCCGCCGCAGTGGCGGCGTCGTCAGGATCGGAGACGAAGGGCATGTCCGTACGTTTCAGACTGTGTGCAGGCGCTGTCATGGCAGCGAGTCTGTGCCTGGGGCTGGGGCTGGGGCATTATGCCACGACAATGCCGATGCGCGATGTGAACTATGACCTGCCCGAAGTGGCGGAAGATGACTTGCTGCCGCCGCCGTTGGCCGCAGGGGCGCTGAATGGACCGGCACGGATTATCTGCAAGGGATGCGGGCCGACGCTGGCCGAACGCCGTTTCGCCGCCGACATGGCGGCGCTGGATGCCGACGCCATGGTGCATGGATCGCGCGACCCGGCGGTCGTCGACTATATGCGTGACGACGTGCCAGACCCTTATCCCGCCGTCTATCCGCCCGCTGCCGAGCCATCCCCCGTCCACAGGCTACCGGCCAGCGTCCAGCGCTTCGCTGACGGCGGCAGCGGCCCGCCTGCGGCGACATCGACAATGCGCACCTTGTCGGATGCGCCGGCGGCTGAACCGGCGATCGGACCCTGAGGCCATCTACGTTTTGATGATGACCGTTCGCCTTCGCGCCGCTCAGGAGAAGGCTTGGGCTTCGCTGAGCCCGAACGGATATGGGGGGATACTCCTTTGTCCTCTTTGCGGCAAGGACGGCAAGGGCGCGGACCTTAAGCCGGCGACCCGACGCCATCGGATCGGCGGCCTGACCGGCTTCATTCCGCCGCTTCGACCTCCTGCGGCGCGTCGCTCAGCGGGTGGGCGAGACGATTGACCATTTCCTTCGGGCAGACCTGCCAGATGTAGCGCCGCCACCGGTCCCAGTCGTCCAGGATGGTATTCGACCATTTGCTGTCGGTCATCACGGCATGTTCGGCGATCAGCGCCTTGAGAACGGTTTCCCAATGCGCGCTTTCCAACCGTTGCCACACGATGGTTTCGGGATTGGCGCGCGAGGGGAAGCTGCCGTCTTCATCCAGGATGAAGGCCATGCCGCCGGTCATGCCCGCGCCGAAATTAGCGCCGGTGCGTCCCAGGATGACGGCGGTCCCGCCGGTCATATATTCGCAGCCATTGGCGCCGCAGCCTTCGACCACCACCTGCGCGCCCGAATTGCGGACCGCGAAGCGTTCGCCGGCCTGACCCGCCGCGAACAGCTTGCCGCTGGTCGCGCCGTACAGAACGGTGTTGCCGATGATCGTATTATCCTTGCTGGACAAGGGGCTGGAAACCGTTGTTCGCACCGCGATGATGCCGCCAGACAATCCCTTGCCGACATAATCATTGGCATCGCCAAACACTTCGAGCGTGATCCCCTTGCACAGGAACGCGCCCAGCGACTGGCCGGCCGAGCCGCGCAGGCGGACGGTCAGATGCCCGTCAGCCAGCGTCGACATGCCGAATTTGTCGGTGACGGCCGACGATAGCCGCGTGCCGACCGCGCGATGCGTGTTGCGCACCGTATAGGTCAGCTGCATCTTCTCGCCGCGTTCGAACACGGCCTTGGCGTCCTTCATCATCTGCGCATCGAGGCTGTCGGGCACGGGGTTGCGCCACTGATCCAGGCTGAAGCGGCGATGCTCGTCGGGCGCGTCCACCTTTGCGAGGATGGGGTTGAGGTCGAGATCGTCGAGATGCTCGGCGCCGCGATTGACCTGCTTGAGCAGTTCCGTCCGCCCGATCACTTCGTCAAGGCTGCGATAGCCCAGCCGCGCCAGCACTTCGCGCACTTCCTCGGCGATGAAGGTCATCAGGTTGATGACCTTTTCGGGCGTGCCGGTGAATTTTTCGCGCAGCGCCGGGTCCTGCACGCACACGCCCACCGGGCAGGTGTTGCTGTGGCACTGGCGCACCATGATGCAGCCCATGGCGACGAGCGAGAGCGTGCCGATGCCGAATTCTTCCGCGCCCAGGATCGCGGCGATGACGATGTCGCGCCCGGTCTTGAGGCCGCCGTCGGTGCGCAGCTTCACCCGATGGCGCAGGCCGTTGAGGGTCAGCACCTGATTGGCTTCCGACAGGCCCATTTCCCAGGGCGTGCCGGCATATTTGATGCTGGTCTGGGGCGAGGCGCCGGTGCCGCCGACATGGCCGGCGATCAGGATGACGTCGGCATGGGCCTTTGCCACGCCCGCCGCGACCGTGCCGATGCCGGCCTGGCTGACGAGCTTGACGCATACGCGCGCGCGCGGGTTGATCTGCTTGCAGTCGTAGATGAGCTGCGCCAGATCCTCGATCGAATAGATGTCATGATGCGGCGGGGGCGAGATGAGCGTTACACCGGGCGTCGAATGGCGCAGCCTGGCGATGAACTCGGTCACCTTGAAGCCGGGCAGCTGGCCACCCTCGCCAGGCTTGGCGCCCTGGGCGACCTTGATCTCGATTTCCTCGGCGGACCCCAGATATTCGGCATGGACGCCGAAGCGGCCGGACGCGATCTGCTTGATCACCGAGTTGGCGTTGTCGCCATTTTCATAGGGCTTGAAGCGGGCGGCATCCTCGCCGCCTTCGCCCGACACCGCCTTGGCGCCGATGCGGTTCATGGCGATCGCCAGCGTTTCGTGCGCTTCGGGGCTGAGCGCGCCCAGCGACATGCCGGGCGTGACGAACCGCTTGCGGATTTCGGTGGTCGCCTCGACCTCGTCGATCGGCACGGCTTCGCGGGCGAAGTTGAATTCCAGCAGGTCGCGCAGATAGACCGGCGGCAAATCGCGCACGCCGCGCGAAAATTGCAGATAGGTCGAATAGCTGTCGGTCGCGACCGCCGTTTGCAACAGATGCATCAGTTGCGCCGAATAGGCGTGGCTCTCGCCGCCGTTGCGCTGGCGATAGAAGCCGCCGATCGGCAGGCGCAGCACCGCGCTGTCATAGGCGGTTTCGTGCCGCAGCTTTGCACTATAATGAAGCGATGCGTAGCCTTCGCCCGAAATCTTGGCAGGCATGCCGGGGAAGAGATCGTTCACCAGCGCCCGGCTGAGGCCCACCGCCTCGAAATTATAGCCGCCGCGATAGGAGCTGATGACCGCGATGCCCATCTTGGACATGATCTTGAGCAGGCCTTCGTTGATGGCGACGCGATATCGTTCAAGGCAGGCGTCGAGGGTCAACTCGCCGAACAGGCCGCGCGCATGGCGATCGGCGATGCTGGCTTCGGCCAGATAGGCGTTCACGGTGGTCGCGCCGACGCCGATCAGCACCGCGAAATAATGGGTGTCGAGCGCTTCGGCCGAGCGCACATTGATCGAGGCGTAGGAGCGCAGACCCTTGCGCACCAGATGCGTATGCACCGCCGCCGCCGCCAGCACGCCGGCAATGGCGACCCGGTTCGGTCCCACATGCTCGTCGGTCAGGAACAGTTCGCTGCGGCCTTCGCGCACCGCCTGTTCGGCTTCCTCGCGGATGCGGGCGATGGCGGCGCGCAGTTGTTCCTGTCCGCCTTCATTGGGGAAGGTGCAGTCGATTTCCGCCACGGCGGAACCGAAATGAGCCTTCAGCCGCGCCCATTCGGACGATGTCAGCACCGGCGAATCCAGCACCAGCACATGGCTGTTCTGCGCATCCTGCTCCAATATATTGTGCAGGTTGGAAAAACGGGTGCGCAGGCTCATCACATGCCGTTCGCGCAAGCTGTCGATCGGCGGATTGGTGACCTGGCTGAAATTCTGGCGGAAGAAATGGCTGACCGTGCGTGGCTTGTCGGAAATGACCGCCAGCGGGGTGTCGTCACCCATCGACCCGACCGCTTCCTTAGCGTCTTCGACCATGGGCGAGAGGATGAGTTCCAGATCCTCCAGCGTCATGTTCGCGGCGATCTGGCGGCGGGTCAGTTCGGCCTTGTCCCACGCGGGCAGGGCGCTGTCGGCGGCGGGCAGGTCATCGACGCCCAAAAAGTCCTTGATCAGTTCGCCATAGGGGCGCTCGGCGGCGATCCGGTCCTTGATCGCCCGGTCATCATAAAGTTCGCCTTCATGAAGATCGATCGCGATCATCTGGCCGGGGCCCATGCGGCCCTTGCGCACGATCGTCGTTTCGGGAACCACGACCATGCCGGTTTCAGACCCCACGATCAGCAGATTGTCGCCGGTCAACGTATAGCGCAGCGGGCGCAGGGCATTGCGATCGACACCCGCGACCACCCAGCGTCCGTCGGTCATCGCCAGCGCGGCGGGACCATCCCACGGCTCCATGACGGAGGCGAGATAATTGTACATATCGGCATGGGATTTGGGTACTTCGATATTGTCGCTCTGCCACGCCTCGGGCACCAGCATCAGCTTGGCGGTGGGCGCATCGCGGCCCGACCGGCAGATCGCCTCGAACACCGCATCCAGCGCCGCCGTGTCCGATGCGCCCGCCGGGATCACCGGCTTGATGTCCTCGGACTGTTCGCCAAAGGCGAGGCTGGCCATCTTGATCTCGTGGCTCTTCATCCAGTTCTTGTTGCCGCGGATCGTGTTGATCTCGCCATTATGGGCAAGCGTGCGGAACGGCTGGGCCAGCCACCATTGCGGGAAGGTGTTGGTGGAATAGCGCTGGTGGAAGATGGCGACGCGGCTTTCGAACCGCTCGTCCTGAAGATCCGGGTAAAAGACCGACAGCGATTCGGCGAGGAACAGCCCCTTGTAGATGATCGAGCGGCAGGACAGCGAGCAGACGTAGAAATCCTGGATCTGCGCGGCGATGACCTTCTTTTCGATCCGGCGGCGGATGAGGTAGAGGTCCTTTTCGAACTCGGCCTGGTCGCGCTCTTCGGGCATCGGCCCCGCGATCATGATCTGTTCGATTTCGGGGCGGGTGCGCTGCGCCTTTTCGCCGATCACGGACACGTCGACCGGCACCTGGCGCCAGCCATAGATGGTGTAGCCCGCGTCGATGATCTCGCTTTCGACGATGGTGCGGCAGGTTTCCTGCGCCGAAAGGTCCGTGCGCGGCAGGAAGATCATGCCGACGGCGAGGCGGTTGGGCAGCGGCTTGTGACCCGAATCGGCGATCGCATCGTCGAAGAAGCGCACCGGCAGGTCGACATGGATGCCCGCGCCGTCGCCGGTCTTGCCATCCGCGTCCACCGCGCCGCGATGCCACACGGCTTTCAGCGCATCGATCGCGGAGGCGACGACGCGGCGAGACGGGCGGCCATCGGTGGCGGCGACCAGACCCACGCCGCAGGCGTCGCCTTCGAATTCTGGGCGATACATGCCCTCAGCCGCGATCCGTGCGCGCTCGGCTTCGGAGGAGAAATGGTGAGACGTCATATCGTCCATCCTTCAATTCTAGTGCGGCGCATATTCGCCGATCCGCTGAGTGTGGGGGCTGGCCCCCGATTGGGTCACTGACCCGTCATTTTTTAGCAGTGCGTGCCTGATCAGACTTGTTCACGAAATCCGTCATGGCCTTGATGACATTTTCTGTGGCTCGCGCGATGACTTCGGCGTTTCCCTGATTGGCATGATTGGCCGTCGCTTCCAGTACCAGTCGCTGGATGCCGCCCCATTTCCGTCCTGCGGGCGACAAGCCAAAGGCCACCAGCTTTCTGCGATCCTCATCGTCCAGGATCGAAAGAAACTTTGCGGTATGCCCCATCACCATAGTCTTGATGTCACTTGCTTCAACTTTGGAGTCTTCGCTGGCGAGATTCTTTTCGACCATATGCGAAAAATCGGTGCCCTCTGCTGCAGCCACTAGCGCCTTCATGCCGGTCGACGTTGCATAGAAGGCTGAGATAGCGTCCATATCGTCAGAGGTTAGATATTGTGCATACACATCTGCAATCGCCTGATGCATCTGAGGCAGACGAGCCATGCTGGCCGGTTCGATGATCTCGCGCTCAGCCTGAATGGCTATGTCCGATATGCCGGGATAGACTTTCTCCATCTCCTGATATTCGGCCTTCTGCTTGATCGCTGCTGGCATAATGACTGTATACAGGCGGTTGATCTGCCGTCTCGTCAACTCTTCGCCATTCAGCGCTTGCGCCAGCTTCAAGGCTTGCGTGCGTGATTCCGGCGTCGGCGTAACTTGCGTGGGGACGGAGCGCGCAGGAGCAGATGTCGTGGCGGCTGGCGGATTTACCTGAGCGTAACCCGTCACGGCGGTAAGTCCGAAAATTGCTAGCGTTGTGAGAAGGGTTACCCGCTTCACGCCGCAACCCTCTCGCCCGCCACCTTCGCCTTGGTCTTCAGATAGCGGTGCATATGCTCCGTCACGTCGCGGCCGTCGCGGATCGCCCAGACGACCAGCGAAGCGCCGCGCACGATGTCGCCCGCCGCGAAGACGCCGTCGACGCTGGTCATCATCGTCTTGTGATCGACGCGCAGCGTGCCCCAGCGGGTGACGGACAGGTCTTCGCTGCCGAACAATTTGGGCAGGTCTTCGGGATCGTAGCCCAGCGCCTTGATGACGAGGTCCGCCTCCAGCGTGTGTTCGCTGCCCGGATCGGGTTCGGGCGCGCGGCGGCCGGAGGCGTCGGGCTGGCCCAGGCGCATCTTCGTCACCTTGACGCCGGTGACATGCTCCGTGCCTTCAAAGGCGATCGGCGCGGTCAGCCAGACGAACTCGACGCCTTCTTCCTCGGCATTGGCGACTTCGCGCTGCGACCCTGGCATATTTTCCCGGTCGCGGCGGTAGAGGCACTTCACCGACTTTGCGCCCTGGCGAATGGCGGTGCGGACGCAGTCCATCGCCGTGTCGCCGCCGCCGATGACGACGACATGCTTATCCTTCGCCAGCAGCGTGCCGTCTTCATGCTCGGGCACGTCGTCGCCGAACCCGGCCTTGTTCGATGCGGTCAGGAACTCCAGCGCCTTGACCACGCCCTTCGCGCCGACGCCGGGCGCCTTGATGTCGCGCGGCTTGTAGACGCCGGTGGCGATCAGGATCGCATCGTGGCGTTCGCGCAGTTCCTCAAGGCTGGCGTCGCGGCCGATCTCGAAGCTTTCATGAAAGACGATGCCGCCGTCCCTGAGGCGCTGGACGCGGCGCATGACCACGTCCTTTTCCAGTTTGAAGCCGGGAATGCCGTAGGTCAAAAGGCCGCCCGCGCGGTCGTGCCGGTCATAGACATGGACATCATAACCGGCCACGCGCAGATATTCGGCGGTGGTCAGGCCAGCCGGACCCGCACCGATGATGCCGACCGACTGGCCGGTGGGTGCGCCGGGGACCAGCGGTTCGACCCAGCCTTCCTTCCAGGCGGTGTCGGTGATGTATTTTTCGACAGAGCCGATGGTGACGGCACCGTGCCCTGAAAATTCGATGACGCAATTGCCTTCGCACAGCCGGTCCTGCGGGCAGATGCGGCCGCAGATTTCGGGCATGGTGCTGGTCTGGTTCGACAGTTCATAGGCTTCGCGCAGTCGTCCCTCGGCGGTCAGGCGCAGCCAGTCGGGAATATGATTGTGCAACGGGCAATGGGTCGAACAATAGGGCACGCCGCATTGCGAGCAGCGCGACGCCTGTTCCTCGGCCTTGTCGAGGATGAAGGACTTGCTGATTTCCAGAAAATCGTCGGCCCGCGCATCGGCCTCGCGCTTTTCGGGATAGGCCTGACCCGTTTTCACGAATTTCAGCATCGGATTGTCAGCCATGCGTTACCCCTGCATATGTTGCAGGTGCGTAATAGCAGAAAAGCCGGCGGAGTCACGCCGATTCTCGACTATAAGTCAGTATAGCTGACCTATTTTTACGCTAAATCCTGCACGGCCTGCCGATTTCTGTAATATTCTTTCAAAAATAAAGTCCGTATCGGTACTACCTCAGCGAAAGCCACGCGAGCGCGGCGATTCCGGCGGCGATTCGATACCAGGCGAACGGTGTGAACCCGCGCCGCGATACCAGCCCGACGAACCAGCGGATGACGATCAGCGCCACCACGAACGAAACGATGAATCCGAGCGCAATGCTGCCCCAGCCTGCTACGCCGGTCGCGACCTTGTCACCATTCTTGAACAGTTCGAGCGTCGTTGCGCCCAGCATGGTGGGGATCGCGAGGAAGAAGCTGAATTCCGCCGCGGTGCGCCGTTCGACCCCCAGCGTCAATGCGCCCATGATCGTCGCGCCGGACCGGCTGACCCCCGGCACCATCGACAGGCACTGGATCAGGCCGATCCCCACGACGCGCGCCAGCGGGATGTCGGCGATGCCGACGAACCGCTGTTCCTTGACGCCGCGTTCGATCGCCAGGATCGCGATGCCGCCCGCGATCAGCGCCCAGGCCACGATGGTCGGCGCGCCGAGCATCGCTTCGATATAATCGTGGAGCGCAAGGCCGATCACGGCGGAGGGGATGAAGGCGACGACCAGGTTGCGCAGGAAGCGCCAGCTTACCGGCTCGCGCCGCAGCAGTCCTACGCCCACCGCCCAGAATGTGCGCCAGTAGAGCACGACCACGGCCAGGATCGCGCCCAGCTGAATGACGACATTGAACATCGCCCAGGTCGCGGCATCATAGCCCAGCAGCTCGCTCGCCAGGATCAAGTGACCGGTCGAGGATACCGGCAGGAACTCGGTCAGCCCCTCGACGATGCCCAGCAGGATGACGGTGAGATAGTGCATGTCCATGGCCGCTGATCAGCCTTGGGCTTTTGTGCGCCCGGCGAAGCGACCATTTTTGCGATATTGAACCAGCCAGGCGTCGGCCACTGCCGCCATCGGCGTGGCCGCGACGCCCAGTTCGGCGAGGCCCGGTGCGTTCGGGCTGACGACATTGTCCGTTTGCAGCATCGCATATTGATCGCGGGTGATCGGCGCGCCCGGCAGGAAGCCGAAGGCGGCGATCATCGACGCCAGCGGGGCAGGGACGGGGAGGAAGCTGCGTTCGCGGTCGATGCCCTGGGCGATCCAGCGGTTCAGTTCCAGCATCGAGAGCCGTTGCGGCCCGCCCAGTTCATAAGTCCTGGCCCCGTGCGCCGCCGGATCGGCGGCGGCGTTGACGATGGCGCTGGCGACATCGGCGACATAGACCGGCTGGAATTTGGTGTCGGCGCCGATCACCGGCACGATCGGCAGGGTGCGGATCAGATCGGCAAAGCAGTTGATGAACTGGTCTTCACGGCCAAAGACGATCGACGGGCGCAGGATGGTGGCGGTGGGGAAGGCGGCGCGCACCGCCGATTCGCCCGCCGCCTTGGACCGGCCGTAAGCCGACGGGCTTTGCGCGTCCGCGCCGATCGCCGACACATGCACCAGCGCCCCGGCCCCCGCATCGGCCGCCGCCTGCGCGACGTTGGCGGCGCCTCGGTGGTGCACCGCGTCGAAATCGCCGGTCAATATGCCCACTAGATTGATGACGATGTCGCTGCCCGCGACGGCGCGCGCGACGCTGTCGGGCTTGCCGATATCGGCCGCTATCATCTGCGTCTGGCCCAGCCCGCCCAGCGGCTTGACCCGCAGCGTCGTCGCCAGGTCGCGCTGCGCCACGCGCACCCGCGCGCCGCGCGACAGAAGCTCCTGCACGACATGGCGGCCCAGAAAGCCGCCGCCGCCGAACACCGTGACCAGATTATCCTTCATCGCTCGCGCGCCTCATACAGATTGGTGGCAGAACAGTCAGGCCATCCCCTTGCATCAGCCGCCACCCACTGACAACCGCCGCCGGCATTTTTCGATCAAGCGATCAAGCCCGTCAGCTGCGCGATCATATAGAGGCCAAGCGCTAGGAACAGCGCCGCCGCGCCGAACTGCATCGCACGCATCGGCACGCGCCGGGCCAGCGCCTCGCCAAACAGCACGGCGGGCACGTTGGCGATCATCATGCCCAGCGTCGTACCGGCGGTCACGGCCAGAATATTCCCGAACCGCGCGCCCAGCGCGACCGTGGCGACCTGCGTCTTGTCGCCCATTTCCACCAGGAAGAAGGCGACGAGCGTGGTAACGAACAGCCCGGCCCTGGACGGTGCCGCAAGCGGCGCATCGCCGTCGATGCTGTCGGGCACCAGCGTCCAGGCGGCCATGGCGATAAACGACAGCGCGACGGCATAGCGAAACCAGGGTTGCTTCAATAGTCCGGCGACCGAGTGGCCGACCAGCGCGGCGAGGAAGTGATTGGCGAGCGTCGCGCCCAATATGCCCAGGATGATCGGCACCGGCCGGCGATAGCGGGCGGCCAGCAGCATCGCGAGCAGTTGCGTCTTGTCGCCCATTTCGGCGAGCGCCACGAGCGCGGTGGAGGTGAACAGCGTTTCCAACAGATCATCTTTCGGGCCGGGCGGAAGAAGAACGCAATGCCACCGGCCAGTCTCCACCCGGCCGGGTCGGAACAGCCGATGCCATTGGTCTCGCCCGATGCTGTCCGGGCCATTCGGCCCGACCGCATCCCGCCCGCCATGACCTCTCGGCCAAATATGTTGACGAACGGCCCGTGCGCCTGTGCGGCGAACGGCTGGCTACTCCCCAGATGACGAGGCCACGGTAGGACAGGCGGCCCGCCAAGGCAAGCCAGGCCGGGTCACGCCTCTTCGGGTTCGTCCTCGGCCTTGTGAAACAGGACGTCGTTGCGGATATGAATGGTGCGCGAGGCGAGCCGGATTTCCAGAATGAAGGTCGCGAAGGCGCCCGCTTGAAGGATCATCGCCACGCTGAACAGCAGTGCGATCGCCGTGCCCATATGGGCGTCGAACAATTCGGCGGCGAACAGCAGGATGACGACCAGACAGACCGCGCAGCCAGACGCGACCGACAGGAAGATGGCGGCGTTGACTACGCTCATCCGTTTGTCGAGCACGCGGATCTCGCCGACCAGCCGGTCATGCTCCTTGCCGCGCGACGACAGCACCTTGTCCTCGACCTTGCGCGCCCGGTCGATGACGCGCGCCAGCCGGCCGGTACACACATTGAGGAACGCGCCGATGCCGGCCAGCAGGAACACCGGCGCGAGCGCGAGCTGGATCGTCTGCGCGACCTGCGACACCTGCGGCAGCGGGATCATGCCGCCGATATCGCTCACGCTACCGACCCCGCGGTCAGGCCGCACCCTTGGCGGGTGTATTGACGCCCATCGACTGGAGATATTTCTTCACGTTTCGGGCCGCCTGCCTCAGCCGCTGCTCATTTTCCACCATGGCGATGCGGACGAACCCTTCGCCGTCCTCGCCATAGCCCACGCCCGGTGCGACCGCGACCTTGGCATGGGTGAGCAACTGTTTGGAAAATTCGAGGCTCCCCATATCCTTGAGCGCCGGCGGCAACGGCGCCCAGGCGAACATCGACGCGCGCGGAGCGGGAATGTCCCACCCGGCGCGGCCGAAGCTTTCGACCAGCACGTCGCGGCGCTTGTGATAGAGTTCACGGTTCTTTGCGACGATATCCTGCGGCCCGTTGAGCGCCGCGCAGGCGGCCGCCTGGATCGGGGTGAAGGCGCCATAATCGAGATAGGATTTGACCCGGCTCATCGCCGCGATCAGCTGCTTGTTGCCGACGGCAAAGCCGATGCGCCAGCCCGCCATCGAATAGGTCTTGCTGAGCGAGGTGAATTCGATCGCAATATCCTTCGCGCCCGGCACCTGGAGGATGGAGGGCGTGGGGTTGCCGTCATAATAGAGTTCGGAATAGGCAAGGTCGGACAGCACCCATACCTTGTTCTCCTTCGCCCAGGCGACCAGCCTTTCGTAAAAGGCAAGGTCGACCGTTTCGGCGGTCGGGTTGGACGGATAGTTGACCACCAGGATCGACGGGCGCGGCACGGTGAACGCCATCGCCCGGTCGAGCGCGCGGAAATATTGTTCGTCCGGCGTCGTGGGCACCGATCGGATCGTCGCGCCGGCAATGATGAAGCCGAACATGTGGATGGGGTAGCTGGGGTTGGGCGCCAGCACGACATCCCCCGGCGCCGTGATCGCGGTGGCCAGGCTCGCAAGCCCTTCCTTCGACCCCATGGTCACCACGACCTCGCTTTCGGAATCGACGTCGACGCCGAAACGGCGCGCATAATAATTGGCCTGCGCCTTGCGCAGGCCCGGTATCCCCTTCGACTGCGAATAGCCATGGGCGTCGGGCTTGCGCGCGACCTCGATCAGCTTGTCGATGACATGGTCGGGCGGCGGCAGGTCGGGATTGCCCATGCCAAGGTCGATAATGTCCTCGCCCGCGGCCCGCGCGGCGGCCCGCATCGCATTGACTTCGGCGATGACATAGGGCGGCAGGCGCTTCATGCGGTAAAATTCTTCGGACATTATAGGGGCTTTCCTGAAAGGTCTCCGTAGAGGATAGAGTATGTTGCGCCTTTCGGGCGACACGCGCCGGCTATATACCGGCGAACAGGTCCACGCCAGCGAAAGCCGCGGCATGGAGGATACCAGGGAGAGGAAGGTGGCCATGACCGACGCACCCACGATCGAACCCGCGATGCCAACGCTGGAACAGATGCAGCAATGGACCAACGTCATCGGGCGAGCGCAGCAGTTGCTGCTCGAACAGGCGGCGGGCGCGACGGGGCGGTCGCTGCCGTTCGACCCGCAGACGGTGGCCAGGATCCAGACCGACTTTGCCGACGAAGGCCTGGCGATGTGGCGGCGCTTCCTGGATTCGGGCGGCATGTTGCGGGACGCGCCCGATCCCGCCCCGGCGGACAGTCCCGCCGCGCGCAAGGACAGGCGCTTTGACGATCCGGCCTGGGTCCAGCATCCCTTCTACGATCTCATCCGCCAGACCTATCTGATCGTTTCCGACTATCTGCTGCAACTTGCCGACGCCGTCGATGGCGTTGACCCGAAGCAGAAGGCCAAGCTGCGCTTTGCCACCAACGGCATTCTCGACGCGATGTCCCCCAGCAATTTCCCGCTGACCAATCCGGCCGTGGTCGAAAAGACGATCGCGACCGGCGGCGAAAATCTGGTCAAGGGCCTTAAGCATATGCTGGCCGACATGGAAAAGGGGCAGTTGAGCCACACCGACGGCACGGCGTTCGAGGTGGGACGCAACATCGCCGCGACGCCGGGCAAGATCGTCAAGGAAACGCCGCTTTACCAACTGATCCATTATGCGCCGACCACGGACACGGTGCTCCAGACCCCGCTGGTCATCTTTCCGCCGTGGATCAACCGTTTCTACATTCTCGACCTGTCCCCGCAAAAAAGCTTCGTCAAATGGGCGGTCGACCAGGGGGTCAGCGTGTTCCTGGTGTCGTGGAAATCGGCGGACGCGTCGATGAAGGACATCGTCTGGGACGACTATATCCTCAGCGGGCAGGTCGATGCGATCGATACGGTGCGCGAGCTGCTCGATGTCCCCAGCGTCCACACCATCGGCTATTGCGTCGCGGGAACCACGCTGGCGGCTACGCTGGCGCTGCTGGAGGCGCGGGGGCAGGCCGACAAGTTGGCGAGCGCGACCTTCTTCACCGCGCAGGTCGATTTCAGCCAGGCCGGGGAGCTGTGCATCTTCATCGACGATGAGCAGCTAAAGCTGGTCGATCAGCTGTCGTCCGGCGGGTTCCTGGACGGGCGCTACATGGCCGCGACCTTCAACCTGCTGCGCGGCCGCGACCTGATATGGAACTATGTCGTCAACAATTATCTGCTGGGCCAGGATTATCCGCCGTTCGACCTGCTCTACTGGAACGGCGACACGACCAATTTGCCGGCGCGCTGGCACAGAAACTATCTGACCGACCTCTATCGCGACAACCGGCTGGTGGAACCGGGCAGCATCGTCATCGACGGCACGCCGATCGACCTGACCAGCATCCGCACCCCGGCCTATGTCCAGGCGGGGCGGGAAGATCATATCGCGCCGCTGGAAAGCGTGTGGAAGATCACCGAGCATCTGGCGGGGCCGTTGCGGTTCGTGCTGGCCGGATCGGGCCATATCGCGGGCGTGGTCAATCCGCCCTCGGCCGGAAAATATCAATATTGGACCTGCGACAAGCCACAGAAGACACTGGACGAATTTGTTGCGAAAGCGAAAGAGACCAAGGGCAGCTGGTGGCCCGACTGGCGCGCGTGGCTGGCGTCGCTTGGCCCCGACCAGGTGCCGGCGACCGGAGCGCGGCGACCGGGCGAGGGCGCATTGCCGGCGATCGAGGATGCGCCAGGACGCTACGTAAAGCTACGATAATGCGTCAAAGGACAGTCCAAATCTTACAGCCGCGTCATATGAGGTGAAGCGAGGCTGAGCCGCGACGGATCGAGCCATCTAAATTTTGCTGCACTGCACAATAGCTCTTGCGCCGAATCGAAACGGGGTGTATTGTGCAGTGCAACAAAGGAGATTGGGTCGTGGCCAATGTAATCAAGACCGGCGTGCGGAAGGCTCCGATCAAGCGTGCGGCCAAGCCCGCATCTGTCGGTGGTACGCTGTCGGCCGGTGAAGCGCTCAAGGCCGCCGAGGCGGCGATCGCTCCGCCGCCCGCCAAGGCCCCGCGCAAGGTGGCGCCAAAGGCCTCTGCCCCTGAAGTTTCTGTGTCCAAGCCAGCAGAAACGGTGACGTCCGCGCCCGCCGCTGTCGTTGCCGCCACCACATCGGTGGATGCGCCGTCCGAACCCCCGATGGTGGAAACGCAGGCCGCGGTCGAAACGCCCGTCGCCGATGTCGCCACGCCCGAGGAAACGTCCCCCCCGCCGTCTGTCGCGCCGGCGCCTGCCCCTGTCATAGAAGGAAGTATGATCATGAACGAAGTTATGGAAACCGGTAAGAAGTTCGCTGAAGACGCCAAGGCCAAGATCGAAACCGTCTATGCCGGCCTGAACGAGAAGGCCAAGGTCGGCGTCGAAAAGTCCACCAAGGCGCTTGAGGAAATGAGCGACCTGGCCAAGGGCAATGTCGAAGCGCTGGTCGAATCCGGCAAGATCGCCGCCAAGGGCGTCGAGACGATGGGCCAGGAAGCCGTCGACTACAGCCGCAAGAGCTTTGAAAAGGCGACTGCCTCGTTCAAGAGCTTTTCGACCATCAAGACGCCGACCGAATTCTTCCAGCTGCAAAGCCACCTGATTTCGAGCAGCTTCGACGACTTCGCCAAGGAAGCCGCCAAGAACAGCGAAGCGCTGATGAAGCTTGCGAGCGAAGTCGCCCAGCCGATCACCGCGCGCGTGACCATCGTCACCGACAAGGTGAAGACGCTGGCCGCCTGAACGGCGCCCATCGTTCAACGGACGATATAGATGACAGGGGCGGTCCTCCTTCGCGGGAGTGGCCGCCCTTTGTCGTTCGGCGGGGCGTCGAGCCCGATACGCCGTGATCGACAAAGCGGCATTTCGCCCTCTTGCCTCACCGCAGCAAAATGCCATATCCTGCTTCATCATGAACATCATCGGCATTACCCCGGCGCAACCATGCGCCATGGCTGGCAAGGATCAGGACGATCATGGCGACGGGACCCGTGGCCCCGGCGTCGGCATCGCGACCCGAACGCGCACCCGCACCCGCAAGCCATCGCTCTACAAGGTGCTGATGTTGAACGACGATTACACGCCGATGGAATTCGTCGTGCATGTGCTCCAGAGCTTTTTCCGCATGGACATGGAAGAAGCGACGCGAGTCATGCTGCACGTCCACCAGCGCGGCGTCGGCGTATGCGGCATATTCAGCTATGAAGTGGCAGAGACCAAGGTCAACCAGGTGATGGATTTCGCCCGGCAGAACCAGCATCCGCTGCAATGCACGCTCGAAAAGGCCTGATCGGCTCTCACCCCCTCGCCACAGGGTTCGTCACGCCCTAGCATCGGAGCGATGGACGGCGACCCCCAGCTTTACGACCTTGCCGTCATCGGCGGCGGCATCAACGGATGCGGCATCGCGCGCGACGCGGCGGGGCGGGGTGCGCGAGTGCTGCTGCTGGAGCGCGGCGACCTTGCACAGGGCACGTCTTCCGCCTCGACCAAGCTCATCCATGGCGGCCTTCGTTACCTCGAACATCATGAATTCGCCCTGGTGCGCGAGGCGCTGGCGGAGCGGGAGCGGCTGTGGCGGATCGCTCCGCACATCATTCATCCGATGCGTTTCATCCTGCCCTGGACCCCGGAGCTGCGCCCGCGCTGGCTGCTGCGCATTGGCCTGTTCCTCTACGATCATATCGGCGGCCGGCGCACGCTGCCACCCACGCAAGCGATCGACCTGCGCCGCCATGCCGCCGGCGCGCCGCTGCAGCCGGGCATTGCCAAAGGCTGGGCCTATTCCGACGGCTGGGTCGATGATGCCCGACTGGTCATCCTGAACGCGCGTGATGCCGCCGATCGCGGCGCGACGATCCGCACGCGCACGGAGGCGACGGCGCTCGCGCGCGCCGGCGACGGATGGCGCATCGACAGTCCGGGCGGCGGCTTCCACGCGCGCGCGATAGTGAACGCGGCGGGGCCGGCGGTGCTGTCGGTGCTGGGGCGGGCGCATGAACGGTCGGACAGCGGCATCAGGCTGGTGCGCGGATCGCACATCGTCGTGTCGCGCCTGTTCGACCACGGCTTTGCCTATATTTTCCAGCTTCCCGACCAGCGCGTCATCTTCGCCATACCCTATGAGCGGGACTTCACCCTGATCGGCACCACCGACCGCGACCATGGCGTGGGCGACCCGATCGTCGCGAGCGAGGAGGAAATCGCCTATCTCTGCGATGCCGCGAACCGCTATTTCGTACGGGCGCTGACGCCTGCCGACGTGCTGTGGTCCTATGCCGGGGTGCGGCCGCTGGTGGCGGACGGTTCGAACCGGCCCGAGGCGGCGACGCGCGGCTATCGTTTCGACATCGACGGCGGGGCGGGGGAAGCGCCGCTGCTGTCGGTGTTCGGCGGCAAGATCACCACATACCGCCATCTCGCCGCAGCGGCAGTCGACCGGCTGGCGGCGTATCTGCCGATCCTCAAGGGCAGCGACTGGACTGCCGGCGCATCGCTGCCCGGCGGCGATTTTCCGATGACGGGCCTTGCGGACCTGATCGCCGGACTGGTCCGCGATTACGGCTTTTTGGACGAACGCACGATCGACCGCATAGCTCGCGCCTATGGCACGCGTGCGCGCGCCTGGCTGGGCGATGGCCGGGCATTGGGCGAGGATTTCGGCCATGGGCTGACGCAGGCGGAGGTCGATTATCTGATCGCAAGCGAATGGGCGGTCACCACCGACGACATATTGTGGCGACGCACGAAACTCGGCTTGCGTTTCGACCGGGAGCAGGTCGACAGGTTACGGACCTATCTGGAGGAACGGCGATGAGCGAGCGCCTGCTGCTGGTGCTGGACGAAGGCACGACGTCGACCCGCGCAATGCTCTATGCGCCGGACGGCACGCGCATCGCGACCGAGCAGGCCGCGCTGACCCAATATTATCCCGCGCCGGGCCAGGTCGAACATGACCCGGACGAAATCTGGGGGCGTACGCTTGCCTGCGCCCGTGCGATGGTCGAGCGGGCGGGCGGCGCGGATCGCATCGCCGCCATCGGCATGGCCAATCAGCGCGAAACCGTCATCGCCTGGGACCGCCGCACCGGCGTGCCGCTGACCCGCGCGATCGTATGGCAGGACCGTCGCACCGCAGACCTGTGCGGCGCCATGCGCCAAGCGGAGCACGAACCTATGATCCAGCGCCGCACCGGCCTCGTCCTCGACCCCTATTTCAGTGCCACCAAGATGCGCTGGATGCGCGATCATGTCGCCGCCGTGCGGGACGCGGGGGACGCGCTGGCATTGGGAACGGTCGAAAGCTGGCTGGTCTGGAAGCTGACCGGCGGCGTGCATGTGACCGACGCCAGCAATGCCAGCCGCACCCTGTTGATGGCGCTCGATAGCTGTCGGTGGGACGACGAATTGTGCGACCTGTTCGGCGTGCCAAGCGCAGCGCTGCCGCAGATCGTTGCCAATGCGGGCATGTTCGGGCTGACCGACCCCGCTCTGCTGGGCGCGTCGATCCCGATCTGCGGGATTGCGGGCGATCAGCAGGCGGCCACCATCGGCCAGGCTTGCCTCGATCCGGGCGATACCAAGGCGACGCTGGGCACCGGTGCTTTCATTCTTCGCCATATGGGCGGCGCGGTGCCCATTTCGACCCACCGCCTGCTGGGCACGCTGCTGTACCGTGTCGGCGATGAGACGGCCTATGCGCTCGAAGGGTCGATCTTCGTCGCGGGCAGCCTGGTCCAATGGCTGCGCGACGGCATCGGCATCATCGATGCGGCGGCCGACACCGACGCCATCGCGCGGTCGGTGGACGACAATGGCGGCGTCGCCATGCTGCCCGCGCTCGCCGGCCTGGGCGCGCCGCACTGGCGGCCGCAAGCGACCGGTACGATCAGCGGCATCACGCTGGGCACGACCCGCGCCCATATCGTGCGCGCCGCGCTGGAATCGCTGTCGCACCAGGCGCATGACCTTGCCCGCGCCTTCGCGGCTGACGGCGCGCCGTGGCGGTTGCTGAGGATCGACGGCGGCATGAGCGCGAACAATTGGATCGCGCAGGATCTGGCCGACATGCTCGCCGTGCCGGTCGAGCGTCCCGCCGATGTCGAAACCACCGCCCTTGGCGCGGCGATGCTCGCGGCGGTCGGCGCGGGCGTCTATCCGACGCTGCGTGAAGCGGCGCAGGCGATGCGTTCGCCCGCCACCGGCTTTGCCCCGGCGATGGCGGCGGAGAGGCGCGACCGCCGGCTGGCCCGCTGGCACGCGCTGCTGTCCGCCTGCTGACCGCGATCAGCCCTCGGCAGCCGCGGTGCTGAGGCCCAGTTGCGGCACGCCGATCGATCGCCGCCCGCCGAAATCGGTGCGCGCGACGATGACGCCCAGCTTTTCCATATAGTCGATCAGCCGCCGCACACGCCCCGGCGAACTGGTGCCATAGGCGCGCGCCAGTATCGCATCGTCGGGACAGGGCGCGCCTTCCATCGCCGCCCGCGCGATCAGCAGGAAGGGCGCAAGCATATCCTCGGGCAGCGGATCGGCGGCGCGCAGCGGATCTTCCCAGCGCGGATCGGCCGGGTCGAGCATGCCCGCCTGCGCCATGGCGAAGCGGCGGCGAAAGGCGGGCAGGTCGATGGGCACGCGCGCCAGCCCCTTCATGCGGCAGCGCACGGTGAAATCCTGATACAATGTCGGCAGGCTCGCCTGCGCTTCGCCAAGATCGGTGACGATATCCTCCAGCACGGCCATGACCACCGGCTCGTTCTGGCCAAAGTCCAGTTCCGGCGCGGCGGGCCGGGCAGATGGCGTTTGCGCCAGGGCGCGGATCAATTCGTCGGCGGGCAGCGGCGGCGGATCGGCGCGGGCGGCGGGCGGTGGCGGCACATCTTCTTCCTGATGGGCGAACAACAGGGTCTGGAACTGTTCGGCGCTGGTCGGCGGCGGCGGCATGAGCCTGTGCGTGCCCATGCGCGTGCTGGTCTGCACCGTGCCGATCTTCACCGATATGGGGCGGCGGCAGATGGCGGGGCCGAGCGCCAGGAAGCGCCCGCGTTCAAGGTCGCGAATCTGTTCGGCCTGTCGCCGCTCCATGCCCAGCAGATCGGCGGCGCGCGCCATGTCGATATCCAGGAAGGTGCGGCCCATCAGGAAGTTGGAGGCTTCGGCCGCGACATTCTTGGCGAGCTTCGCCAGCCGCTGGGTCGCGATCACGCCGGCAAGGCCGCGCTTGCGGCCCCGGCACATGAGGTTGGTCATCGCCGCCAGCGACACGCGCCGCGCATCGTCCGACACGTCGCCGGCGGCGGCGGGCGCGAACATCTGCGCCTCGTCGACCACCACCAGCGCGGGATACCAATGATCGCGCGGCGCATCGAACAGGGCGTTGAGGAATGTAGCGGCGCATTTCATCTGCGCGTCGATCTCCAGGCTTTCCAGGCTGAGCACCACCGACGCGCGATGTTCGCGGATGCGCGCCGCCATCCGCCCGATCTCGCGCTCGTTATAATCGCCCGCGTCGATCACGACATGGCCATAGGCATCGGCCAGGGTGACGAAATCGCCCTCCGGGTCGATCACCACCTGCTGCACAAGGCTCGCGCTTTCTTCCAGTATGCGGCGCAACAGGTGCGATTTGCCCGACCCCGAATTGCCCTGCACCAGCAGGCGCGTGGCGAGCAATTCCTCCACATCGACCAGAACGGCCTGGCCGTTGCTGTCGGTTCCTATGCTGATGCCGGATGTCACGCGCCGTCTTTGGCGCAAGGGGCGGGGGGAGCGCAAGAGGGGGCGGCGGTGGCGGCCGGGGTGCGATGGTCCGCGCGTCGGCCGAAGTTCACACCGTTGTCGGCCCGATCGGGCCAATAGTGCCGGGGAAGCCCCTTTGACGCTGCTGTCAAGCCACGCCAGGGTGACGGCCGGGTCCCGGCAGGGCCAGGGTCGCGCGCCATCAGGGTCACGGCCAGGCCTGTGCGGCGCCACCGGCAGGTCACGCCTGCGCGGCGGGTGGCGACGGGCGCGGGCATCGGCATCAGCGGCGGGCTTGCAGGGGCGACCGCGGGGCGACAGGCAGGTCGGCGGCAAGGCGGTCGGGCGCGAACGGATCGGCCATGCACTCCGCATGGCGCGCGAGCGCCCAATCCCAGCTCTGGTCGAACATGGTGCCGCGCAGCCGACGGCGCAGGCGATGCGCGCTGGTGGGCGACATGCCGACGCTGCGGGCGGCGGCGGCGACAGTGCCGGTTTCGAGCAGCGCAACGAGGAAGCGGCGCTGCTTGGCAGGCGTCCAGTGGGCGCGGTCGGCCGTGGCTGGCGGCGGCGTGGCGGCTTGCCGGGTGGGGTGCTGGTCCATCCGACAGGATAGATCAGAGGATGTTCGAATAGGAAAGGGCATTTGTGGAGGCACGGGTCGAGCGCCGGTCGCCTGGTCGCGGGAGTGCTCGCTTGTCGGCCGGGCGGTCCGAGATGGGTGGGTAGCGGTCAGTCTGGTTTACGGATGCAATTGCCGTAGAGCAGCATAAAATCCAACGTCACCCCAGCGAAGGCTGGGGTCTCGGGCGGCGGCGCGCTACGATAGGGCATGGCGCGCCTCGTTCTGGTGGAGCCACATGATGACATCATGCTCGCCATCGCCCGCGAGAAAGCGCTCAAAGCGTGAAAGCGGGAATGGAAAATCCGACTTGTAGAGGAAAGCAATTCCGACTGGCGCGACATGACGGAAATTATCCTCTGACCGCGTGAGACCCCAGCCTTCGCTGGGGTGACGCCTGAGGGAGTGACCGCTTCCAAACAACGGTTTTGCATCTTCCAGCGGCAATTATTGGTCGTGCCCCGACCGCCCACTTCAGGGGGGTAAGGTCGCGGCGCCGGTCGTTGCGGCCAAGCGTGTCTGCATCTGCCGCTTGACCCTTCCACTGTTGCAATGCAGCATCGTTGCCATGGCGACTCTCTCTTCCAGCGCATCTGCTCCTGCGATCACGCAGAATCCGGACATTCGCTATCTCGGCAAGCTGCTGGGCGAGGTGATCCGTGCCTATGGCGGGGAAAATCTCTATCGCCAGACCGAATATATCCGGTCCGCTTCGGTCGACCGGGCGCGGGGCGTCGATGGCGCGGATCTGGTCGATACCGGGCTGGATGCCCTGGGGCTGGACGATACGCTGGCCTTCACCCGCGGCTTCATGCTGTTTTCGATGCTCGCCAACCTGGCCGAAGACCGGCAGGGCGTGGCGGCCGAACCGGGCGCCGATGTCGCATCGGCGGTGGCGCGGCTCGAATCGCACGGCATCGGCAGGGATGCGATAGGCGCGCTGCTTGCCGATGCCCTGATCGTCCCCGTGCTCACCGCGCACCCGACCGAGGTGCGGCGCAAGAGCATGATCGACCACAAGAATCGCATCGCGGCGCTGATGCTGCTCAAGGATGCGGGCCGCACCGAAACCGACGAGGGCGAGCAGGTCGAGGAAGCGATCCGACGCCAGATCGCGCTGTTGTGGCAAACCCGGCCGATGCGGCGCGAAAAGCTGTTCGTGAAGGACGAGATCGAGAATGTCCTCGCCACGTTCCGCGACACCTTCCTGCCCGTCCTGCCCGCGCTCTATGCCCGGTGGGAACGTGTGCTGGACGCGCGCCCGCACAGCTTTCTGCGGGTGGGCAGCTGGATCGGCGGCGACCGCGACGGCAACCCCTTCGTCCAGGCGCCCCAGCTCGCCTTCGCACTTGCGCGCGGGTGCGAAGCGGCGCTGTCGCACTATCTCGACGGGCTGCATGCGCTGGGCGCGGAACTTTCGCTCTCGACCGAAATCGCACAGGTGCCCGACGCGGTGCTGGCGCTGGCGGCGGCGAGCGGCGACGCTTCGCCCAGCCGGCAGGATGAACCCTATCGCCGGGCGCTGTCGGGCATTTATGCGCGGCTGTCCGCGACCTATGCCGCACTGGTCGGCAGCGCGCCGCCCCGGCCGTCGGCGCTGCGGGGGGAGGCCTATGCCAGCCCCGGCGATTTCCGCCGCGACCTCGTCACCGTGGCGCAGGGGCTGGCGAGCGAGGGCAATGGCGCGCTGGCGACCGGCGGCGCGCTCGGCCGGCTGATCCGCGCGGTCGAAACCTTCGGCTTCCATCTCGCCACGCTCGACATGCGCCAGAATAGCGACGTGCACGAACGGGTGATCGCCGAACTGTTGCGCGAAGCGGGGGTCGAGGCCGATTATCCGGCGCTCGACGAATATGCGCGCATCGCGCTGCTGCGGCGCGAGCTGGCGAGCAATCGCCCGCTCAGCGCGCGCTTTGCCGACTATTGCGAGGAAACGGCGTCCGAACTGGCGATCGTCGACGCGGCGGCGCAGGCGCATCGCGCTTATGGCCCGCAATGCATCACCCATTATATCATTTCCAAGGCGGAAAGCGTGTCCGACCTGCTAGAGGTCAACATCCTGCTCAAGGAAGCGGGGCTGTGGCGCGCGGGCGCCAATGGCGATCCGCCGCAGGCCGCGATCATGGCGATCCCGCTGTTCGAGACCATCGCCGATCTGGAGGCCGCGCCGCAGATCATGTCCGCCTATTTCGGCCTGCCCGAAATCGCCGGCGTGGTGAAGGGACGGGGCCATCAGGAAGTGATGATCGGCTATTCCGACAGCAACAAGGATGGCGGCTACCTGACGTCCACCTGGAGCCTGTTCAAGGCAAGCGAGGCGCTGGCCCCGGTGTTCGCCGAGGCGGGCGCGGCGATGCAATTGTTCCACGGGCGCGGCGGCGCGGTGGGGCGGGGCGGAGGATCGGCCTTCGCCGCGATCCAGGCGCAGCCCAAGGGCACGGTGCAGGGCCGCATCCGCATCACCGAACAGGGCGAGGTCATCGCCGCCAAGTTCGGCACGCGCGATGTCGCCGCCGTCAACCTGGAAGCGATGACCAGCGCGACCCTGCTCGCCAGCCTGGAGCCGGAAAATATCTCGCAACGGGACGCCACCCGCTTTGCCGGCGCGATGGACATGCTGTCGCGTTCGGCCTTCGCCGCCTATCGCGACCTGGTTTACGGCACGGACGGCTTCAAGGAATTTTTCCGCCAGTTGACCCCGATCCAGGAAATCGCCGGGCTGAAGATCGGTTCGCGTCCGGCCAGCCGGACCAAGAGCAACGCGATCGAGGATCTGCGCGCCATTCCCTGGGTGTTCAGCTGGGCACAGGCGCGGGTGATGCTGCCGGGCTGGTATGGCGTGGGCCATGCAATCGCGCGGTTCGAGGACAAGGCGCTGCTGAGCGACATGGCGCAGAGTTGGTCGTTCCTCAAATCCGCGCTCGCCAATCTGGAGATGGTGCTGGCCAAATCCGACCTTGGCATCGCCGCGCGCTACCTGCCGCTGGTCGAGGATCAGGCGCGCGGGGCCGAGATATTCGGCCGCATCCGCGAGGGATGGGAACTGACCCATGACGGTCTGCTCGCCGCGACCGGCCAGTCGCGCCTGCTCGAAAAAAACACTGCGCTCGATGCGTCGATCCGCCTGCGCCTGCCCTATATCGAGCCGCTCAACCTGCTCCAGGTCGAACTGCTCAAGCGCCATCGCGGCGGCGAGGACGATCCCCGGATCAAGGAAGGCATCGAACTGTCGATCAACGCCATCGCCACGGCGTTGCGCAACAGCGGTTAGCGATCCTTCAGCAACGCCGGGATGAGCGGCGGCAGTTCGCGGGCCAGGAAGCCGATCGGGCCGATCCGTGACGCGGCCAGGCCGCCCGCTTCTCCGTGCAGCCACACCCCCCATGCCGCCGCCGTTCGCGGCGCCGCGCCGCGTGCCATCAGCCCGCCGATGACGCCCGCCAGGACGTCGCCAGATCCCCCGGTGGCGAGGCCGACACAATCGCTGCCATAATGGAGCAGGCATCCGTCCGGGCAGGCAATGACCGTCTGCGCCGCCTTGAGCACCACCACCGCGTCGAACCGGCGCGCAACCAGCAGCGCGGCATCATTGGGCGCTGCAGACACGGCTTCTATCGCGATGCCGGTCAGAGCCGCCATCTCGCCATGATGGGGTGTCATCACGGTGCGCCCGCGATGGCCGGCGATGACTGTATCGAGTGTGCCCGCACCACTGATCGCGGCGGCATCCAGCAGCACCGACAGCCCCTCCCTGGGCCGGCCAAGCAGCGCCGCGACCAGCGCCGCCGTCGTTTCGCCGTTGCTCATGCCGGGACCGATCACCAGCGTGTCGCACCGCTCGATGGCTTCTGTGAGCATCGCCGCGCCCGCCAGCGCGATTTCGCCATCATCACCGGCGGGCAGGGCGATCATCGCCGCCTCCGGCACCAGCACCCCCAGCGCCATCGCCGCCGCGCCCACGGTCGCCATCTGCAATTTGCCCGCGCCGGCCCGCAATGCCGCTTCCCCGGTCAGCCGCAATCCGCCCGGCACGAACTCCGCGCCGCCGACCAGCACCACGCGTCCACGCGCATTCTTGTCGGTGGGTCCATCATGGGTGGGCAGGGGATGCGCATCCAGCCACGCGCGGTCTATGGTGACGGGGTCGCTCATCCGCGTGCCCCCATGATGGGATCGGGCGCGCGCGTGACCGGCGTTGCATCCTGTTCCATCGGCGCGGTCACATTATATCGCGCCAGAACCAAGTTGCCGCCCCTGCCCGCCGCGGGATCGAAGCGATATTCGGTGATCGCGCAATTGGCGACATCGGCCTCTCGGTCGATCGCCAATATCGCCTGTTCGTCGAGATTTTCGATGACATAGCGCAGGCACAGCACCACCACCTGATGCGCAAAGATCATCACGCGCCGCCCGTCATAATGCAGCGATACCGTATCCATGAGCGACCGCAGCCGGGCGATGACGTCGCACCAGCTCTCGCCGCCCGGTGGGCGATGATAGAATTTGCCCAATAGCCTGCGGAACTCGGCCTGTTCGGGCAGGATGCTGGCGATGCCGGTGGTGGTCAGCCCATCCAATATGCCGAATTCCTTTTCGCGCAGCCGTTCGTCCGAACAGATGCGCTCGTCGGGCGCGGATCCTCCTGCCGCCCGGAAGTGACGCGCTGTATCCATCGCCCGGACATAGGGCGACGATATGATTACGTCCGGCCGTTCCGTCGCCGGATTGCGCGCGAACCAGCGGCCCAGCGCCTTTGCCTGCTGCTCGCCCAGTGCGCTCAGCGGGACATCGACATCGCGCCCCGCGAGGGGAATGCGATCCAGCCGTGCCTCGTGCGCCTCGTCGCGCGCGACGTTGCCCGCGCTTTGTCCGTGGCGCACCACCCAGAGCCGCTCGGGCCAGCCATGTGCCATGTCATCCTCCTCCTGCCAGGCTCAACGCTGCAAACGCACATCTGTTCACTTGGATTTTGCTGCACCTGCGTGCATGTTAGCCATCCGTTAAGTATGTTTGGGCATCAGGAACGGATTGCGCCGCGCCTTTGCGAAAGGGACAAAGATCATTTTGCAGGAAGATATCCTCAAACTCGCCTTCGAGGTCCACCGGGTCACCGAAGAGAAGATCGACGTCATCGAAGCATTGACGCGCCGCACAAAAACGCTCTCGCTCAACGCCCGTATAGAAGCGTCGCGAGCGGGGCAGCAGGGCGCGGCCTTTGCCGTGGTGGCGCAGGAAATGTCGGTCTTCGCCAACGAGGTCGGCCAACTGTCGACCGAACTGCGCAGCGCGATCGCATCCAATATCGCACGGATCGAAACGGCCGGGGAACGGATGATGCTGGAATTTCGCGGGTCGCGCTTTGCCGACCTGTCGCGCAACGTGGTCGAAATCATCGACCGCAATCTTTACGAACGGTCCTGCGACGTGCGCTGGTGGGCCACCGACAGCGCCGTGGTGGAAGCGGCGGCCAGCG
This sequence comes from Sphingobium anseongense, assembly GCF_037725245.1. Classification (NCBI taxonomy): domain Bacteria; kingdom Pseudomonadati; phylum Pseudomonadota; class Alphaproteobacteria; order Sphingomonadales; family Sphingobiaceae; genus Sphingobium; species Sphingobium anseongense. Next base: position 27,293 of record NZ_JBBJUL010000010.1, read on the forward strand.
GCGGGCAGGACCCGGCGCTGCTTACACAGGCGAACGCGCGGCTGGCGACGATCCTGCGCTCCTACACCGTCTATCTCGACCTGTGGGTCGCCGACGCGCAGGGCCGCATCGTCGCGACGGGGCGCAACGATCGTTACCGTTCGGCGCTGGGCCAGGACGTGTCGCACAGCGAATGGTTCCGCAAGGCCATGCAGACCCGCACTGGCGACGAATTCGCCGTGTGCGACATAACCCGCAACCCGTTGCTGGAAAGCGCGTCCGTCGCCACCTATTCGACCGCGATCCGCGAAAAGGGTGAAACCCACGGCGCGCCGATCGGCGCGCTCGGCATCTTTTTCGACTGGGAACCGCAGGCGCAGGCGATCGTGCGCGGCGTGGCGCTGACCGAGGAGGAGCGTCGCAATTGCCGGGTGATGCTGCTCAACGCCGATTTCCAGGTGATCGCCTCGTCCGATGAACGGGGGATGTTGGTGGAGAAATTCCCCCTGCGTCTCGCCTCGCCCGAACGCGGCTTTTACATGCAGGGCGACCGGGTCATATCCTACGCGCTGACGCCGGGCTATGAAACCTATGCCGGCCTTGGCTGGTACGGCTGCATCGAAAGCAATCTGCCGCGCTATTGAGCGCAGCGCGCTATTTGAGGGGCCGGGGTTTCGAAAGGCGCCGGCGCAAGCCGAGCAACAGCGGCGGTGGCGACGCCGCCATCGGTTCCGCCGTCGCGCCATAGAGCAGGCCGATGGTGCGCCGCATGTCGAACCCCGCCAGCCGCGGCCGCGCCACGCCCTCATGCGCATAGCTGCACGGCATCACCGTGATGCCCAGGCCGTCGGCAACCAGTTGCAGGACCCGTTCGTCATGGGTCGACCGATAGGCGAAATGGGGGCGCACCCCCCGATCGGTGAAATGCCGGCTGGTGTCGGACAGGGCTTCGCAATGGCGGCGCACGATCATGACGTCGCCGATCAGGGCTTCGGCCTCCACCGTCGCCTGCCCGGCGTGGGGGTGAGAAAGCGGGACCGCCAGCGCATAGCCTTCCTCGAACAGCGGTTCTTCCAGAAATCGCTCGCCTCCGCGTCCCACCAGCGTCAGCGCGCAATCGATGCGACCGCGCGCGACATGCGCGATCAGTTCACGCTCGCTGCCTTCGACCACTTCCACCCCGGCCCCGCCGCCCGCTTCGCGCCTGATGACATCGCCGACCAGCGCGGCGGGTATGCTGCTGAGCAAGCCGATGCGCAGCATGGATTGCGGCGAGCCGCCGGTGACCGAATGCAGCGCCAGGTTGAATTCGCTTTCGATCCGGCGCGCATGGTCCAGAAACCGGGCGCCCGCCTGCGTCAGTTGCACCCGCTGGCTGCTGCGCAGGAACAGCGCGCTGCCCAACGCTCGCTCCAGCTTGGCGATGCCGGCCGACAGGGTGGGCTGGGCCACGTTGCACTGGGCGGCGGCGCGCGAAAAATTGCCATGGTCCACCACGGCCAGGAAATAGCGCAGCTGATAGCGATCAATCATAGATACCATCTATGCTATACCGGCAAGTCTTTCAATTTTTCTTATCCTGCCCGATCGGCTACACCGGCCGCCAAGGAGAGGCTCGATGAGTGATTTCGATTTCGACCTGGGCGAAACGGCGGACATGATCCGCGACAGCGCCGCTCGCTTCGCGCGGGATCGCATCGCTCCGCTGGCAGCGGAAATCGATGCGAAGGATTGGTTTCCGCGCGAATTATGGCCCGAAATGGGGGCGCTCGGCCTGCATGGCATCACCGTTGCGGACGAGGATGGCGGCCTTGGCCTCGGCTATCTCGAACATGTCGTCGCGCAGGAGGAAATCGCCCGCGCATCGGCCTCGATCGGCCTGTCCTACGGCGCGCATTCGAACCTGTGCGTCAACCAGATCCGCCGCTGGGGCAATGCGGAACAGAAGGCGCGTTATCTGCCCCGGCTCATATCGGGCGAGCATGTCGGCAGCCTGGCCATGTCGGAGGCCGGGGCCGGCTCCGACGTCGTGTCGATGACGCTGAAGGCGGAAAAGAAGGGCGGCCGCTACATCCTCAACGGCGCCAAATACTGGATCACCAACGCGCCCTATGCCGACACGCTGGTCGTCTATGCCAAGACCGGGGAGGGGGCCAGGGGCATCACCACCTTCCTCATCGAAAAGACCTTCAAGGGCTTTTCGATCGGGCAGAAGATCGACAAGATGGGGATGCGCGGGTCCCCCACCGCGGAACTGGTGTTCGACGACTGCGAGGTGCCGGAGGACAATATCATGGGTCCGCTCAACGGCGGGGTCGGGGTGCTGATGTCGGGGCTGGACTATGAACGCACCGTTCTGGCCGGCATCCAGTTGGGCATCATGCAGGCGTGCCTGGACGTCGTGCTGCCCTATGTCCGCGAGCGCAAGCAGTTCGGCAAGCCGATCGGCGCATTTCAGCTGATGCAGGCCAAGATCGCCGACATGTATGTCGCGCTCAATTCGGCGCGCGCCTATGTCTATGCGGTGGCACGGGCGTGCGACGCCGGGCGGACCAGCCGTTTCGATGCCGCCGGGGCGATCCTGCTGGCGAGCGAGAATGCGATGAAGGTCGCGCTGGAGGCGGTGCAGGCGCTGGGCGGCGCGGGATATACCAGGGACTGGCCGGTCGAACGCTATATGCGCGATGCCAAGCTGCTCGACATCGGCGCCGGCACCAACGAGATCAGGCGGATGCTGATCGGCCGCGAACTGATCGGCGCATGACCTATGCGCGCCCGACGAACAGGAAAGCGACGGCGGCCATGATGCACAGGAACGCGGCGGCGTGGCGCCAGTGCAGCGGTTCGCCCAGCACCATGACCATGAAGCCGCCAAAAACGATGAGCGCGATCGCTTCCTGGGCGATCTTGAGCTGGCCCGCGCTCCAGCCGCCGGCGAAACCGAGGCGGTTGGCCGGCACCGCGAAGCAATATTCGACGAAGGCGATGGCCCAGCTGATCAGGATGACGAGCATCAGCGGCTTGGCCATGCCGCCTTTCAAATGCCAGTACCAGGCGACGGTCATGAAGATGTTGGACACGAGCAGGAGCAGGATGGTCGGCATGGGCGCTGTGTGGCATGGGCGAGGCCAAATGAAAATGCTTCCCGCGACTGGGATGATCACGCCATGACCGCCCCCATCCTCACCACCGCGCTTTCCGCCGACAACGAAAGCTTCCGTGCCAACGCCGCGCATAATCGCGCGCTGCGCGACGAGTTGCACGCCCGCGCCGCCGCCGCCGCCCGCGGCGGATCGGACAGCGCCCGCGACAAGCATGTCGCTCGCGGCAAATTGTTGCCGCGCGACCGCGTCGAGCGGCTGGTCGATCCCGGTTCGCCTTTCCTGGAAATCGGCCAGCTCGCCGCGGGCGGCCTCTATGACGACGAAGTGCCGGGCGCGGGCATCATTGCCGGCATCGGCCGGGTGTCCGGGCGGCAGGTGATGATCGCCTGCAACGACGCCACCGTGAAGGGCGGCACCTATTATCCGTTGACGGTCAAGAAGCATCTGCGCGCGCAGGAGATCGCGCTGGAAAACGCGCTGCCGTGCATCTATCTGGTCGACAGCGGCGGCGCGAACCTGCCCAACCAGGCGGAGGTCTTCCCCGACCGCGACCATTTCGGCCGCATCTTCTACAACCAAGCGCAAATGTCTGCGCGCGGCATCCCGCAGATCGCCTGCGTCATGGGCAGCTGCACGGCTGGCGGCGCCTATGTGCCCGCCATGTCGGACGAAACCATCATCGTGCGCAACCAGGGCACGATCTTCCTCGCCGGTCCGCCGCTGGTACAGGCGGCCACGGGCGAAATCATCACCGCCGAGGAATTGGGCGGGGCCGATGTCCATGGCCGTCGATCGGGCGTGGTCGATCATGTCGCTGAAAATGACGAGCATGCGCTGACCATCGCGCGGGACATCGTTTCGACCCTTCGGCCGGACACGAGGCCCGACCTCAACCTGCGTGAACCGCGCCCGCCGCTATATGATGCGAGCGACCTCTACGGCATCATCCCCGGCGACGTCCGTGCCCCCTATGATGTGCGCGAAGTCATCGCCCGCATTGTCGACGGGTCCGAATTTCATGAATTCAAGGCGCTGTACGGCACCACTTTGGTCTGCGGCTTCGCGCATATCTGGGGCATGCCGGTCGCCATCATCGCCAACAACGGCGTGCTGTTCAGCGAAAGCGCGCTCAAGGGCGCGCATTTCATCGAACTTGCCTGCCAGCGGCACATTCCGTTGCTGTTCCTTCAGAATATTTCCGGTTTCATGGTCGGCGGCCGATATGAAGCCGAAGGCATCGCCAAAAATGGCGCGAAACTGGTGACCGCTGTCGCGACGGCGCAGGTGCCCAAGATCACCGTCCTGATCGGCGGCAGTTTCGGCGCGGGCAATTACGGCATGTGCGGGCGCGCCTACCAGCCCCGTTTCCTGTTCACCTGGCCCAATGCGCGGATCAGCGTGATGGGCGGCGAGCAGGCGGCTTCGGTGCTGGCCACCGTGCATCGCGACGCGGCGCGCTGGACGGCGGAGGAGGCCGAGGCCTTCAAGGCGCCGGTTCGCGCGAAATATGAGGAGGAAGGCAATCCCTATTATGCCACCGCGCGCCTGTGGGACGACGGCATCATAGATCCCGCCCAGACGCGGGACGTGCTGGGGATGGCCTTTGCAGCCTGCCTGAATGCAAGGGTGCCCGATCGGGCGCAATTCGGCCTTTTTCGGATGTGATGGCGATGATCCAGTCCCTCCTTGTCGCCAATCGTGGCGAGATCGCCTGCCGCATCATCCGCACCGCGCGGAGCATGGGTATTCGCACCGTCGCGGTCTATTCGGATGCCGACGCCGGCGCGCTTCATGTCCGCCAGGCCGACGAAGCGGTCCATATCGGCCCATCCCCGGCGCGCGAATCCTATCTGGTGGGCGAAAAGATCATCGCCGCCGCCAGATCCACCGGCGCCCAGGCGATCCATCCGGGCTACGGCTTCCTCTCGGAAAATGCCGCCTTCGCCCAATCGGTGATCGACGCGGGCCTCATCTGGGTGGGTCCCGACCCTGCCTCGATCACTGCCATGGGCCTCAAGGACGCCGCCAAGGCATTGATGCAGGCGGCCGGCGTGCCGGTGACGCCGGGCTATATGGGCGACGACCAGAGGGTCGAGCGACTGTCCGCAGAGGCTGACGCGATCGGATACCCCGTGCTGATCAAGGCGGTCGCGGGCGGCGGCGGCAAGGGGATGCGCAAGGTCGACAGCGCCGCCGACTTCGCCGAGGCGCTCGCCTCGTGCCAGCGCGAGGCGACGTCCAGCTTCGGCAACGCCCATGTCCTGCTCGAAAAATGGGTCACCAACCCGCGCCATATCGAGGTGCAGATATTCGGCGACAGCCATGGCAATGTCGTCCACCTGTTCGAGCGCGACTGTTCGCTCCAGCGCCGCCATCAAAAGGTGATCGAGGAAGCGCCCGCGCCGGGCATGGACGAAGCGACGCGCGAAGCGATCTGTGCCGCCGCCGTCCGCGCCGCCAAGGCGGTCGACTATACGGGCGCGGGGACGATCGAGTTCATCGCCGACGGATCGGAAGGCCTGCGCGCCGACCGCATCTGGTTCATGGAAATGAACACGCGGCTTCAGGTGGAACATCCGGTGACCGAGGAGATTACCGGCGTCGACCTGGTGGAGTGGCAGTTGCGCGTCGCAAGCGGAGAGCCGCTGCCCAAGAAGCAGGGCGAGCTGTCGATCAACGGGTGGGCGATGGAGGCGCGGCTTTATGCGGAAAATCCCGCGACCGGTTTCCTGCCCTCCACCGGGCCGCTGCACCATCTATCCCTTCCGAAAACGGGACGGATCGAAACGGGTGTAGAGGAAAGCGATGTTATTTCAGCTTTCTATGACCCGATGATCGCAAAGATTGTCAGCTGTGGGAATGACCGGGCGGAAGCGCTCGCCGCGTTGCGAGCGGCCTGTGGAGCGGTCGAATGCGAACCGGTAAAGACCAACGCCTGGTTCCTGCGTCGCCTGTTGGCCGAGCGGGCGTTCGAAGCGGGCGACGTCACGACGGCCTTTATCGGCGATCATATCGAAACGCTGTGCGCCCCACCCATGGCGTCCGACGGCTTGCTCCAATATGCCGCTGTCGACCTCGCCTTTTCTGCGGTGCACATGCCCGACGGGCCGGGAAGCCCGAAACATGACCTTGGCCGGGCGTGCTTTGGCTTTCGCCTGAACGCTGCGGCCAACCGCACGGTGCGCCTGTGTGTCGACGGGGTCGCGACCGACATCGTGGTCAAAGATCGGGCGCCGGGTCACGGCCGGACGTGGACCGGCGTGAGCGACGGACGCAACACCATCTATTTCGACGAAGGGGCGAGCTTCGTGATCGCCGCGCACCGGACCGAAGGCGGCGCATCCGCCGCCGCGTCGGACGGCGCGATCCTTTCGCCCATGCCCGGCCGTATCATCGCGGTGGCGGTGGCGGCGGGGGAGCGCGTGGCCAGGGGCCAGAAGCTCCTCACACTCGAAGCGATGAAAATGGAACATAGCCTCATCGCCCCGTTCGAGGGCATCGTGGCCGAACTCAACGCCAGCGAAGGCGGGCAGGTCAGCGAAGGCGCGCTGCTCGCGAGAATCGAAAAAGCTGACGCCTAAGTCCCGTGCGCGCGTGGCGACCCGGTCATGCCGCCAGCCCGCGCAGCCGCAGCAGCGCATCCAGTTCCGGCGCGCGCCCGGCAAAGGCGTGGAAGCTTTCCGCCGCCGGCCGGCTCGCGCCCACGGCCAGTATCTCGCGCCGGAACGCGCTCGCCCCGCCGCCCGGCAGGTCGCGGCGCGCGAACAGTTCGAACGCATCGGCCGACAACAGTTCGGCCCATAAATAGCTGTAATAGCCCGCCGCATAGCCACCCGCGAAGATGTGGCCGAAACTATGGGCAAAACGGTTCCATTCGGGCGGGCGGATCACCGCCACCGCCTCGCGCACCCGCGCCAGCGTTTCATTGACGCGCGCGCCGGCCGCCGGGTCATAATCGCGGTGCAGCGAAAGGTCGAAGGTGGCGAATTCGATCTGGCGCAGGATCGCCAGCCCGGCCTGAAACTGGCGCGCGGCCAGCAACCGGTCGAACATTGCCCCCGGCAGCGGCTCGCCGCTGTCCACATGCCCCGACAGGCCGATCAGCGTATCGCGCTGCCACGCGAAATTTTCCATGAACTGGCTGGGCAATTCGACCGCGTCCCATTCCACCCCGGAAATGCCGCCAATCGACGGCAGGTCCACTTCGGTGAGCAGATGGTGCAGGACGTGGCCGAATTCGTGGAACAGCGTCACCACATCGTCATGCGTCAGCAGCGATGGGCGCTCGCCCGCCGGCGGCGCGAAATTGGTGGTCAGGTATGCGATGGGGCGATGGAAGCGGTCGGCGTCGCGGAAGCGCGACCGGCACACGTCCATCCATGCGCCGCCACGCTTGCCCGCCCGCGCGAACAGGTCGAGATAGACGCCCGCGACCACCGCGCCGTTACCGTCCACCAGATCGTAGAAGATGACGTCCCCGTGCCAGCGCGCGACGTCATCCCGCGCGACCATCCGCACGCCGAACAGCTTTTCGATCAGCGCCTGCGTCCCCGCCAGCACGCGGGGCAGGGGGAAATAGGGCTTGAGCGCCTGTTGATCGACGCCGTGCAAGGTGCGCCGCATCGCTTCGGCGACATGGTTCATGTCCCACGACTGAAGGTCGACAAGCCCCAGTTCGGCGGCGGCGAAGGCTCTTGCCTCGGCCAGTTCGCGCTCGGCGACGGGGCGGGCGCGCTCGGCGAGATTGTGCAGGAACGCCAGCGCCAGCGCTGCATCGGCGGCCATCTTGGTTTCCAGCGAATGCGCCGCCGCGTCGGCAAAGCCCAATATCTGCGCGGCTTCGTGCCGCAGCTTCATGATCGCTTCGATGCGCGCGCTATTGTCGAAACTCCTGTCCTGGGCCTGATCGGAGGCGCGCGTGGCGTTGGCGCGGTAGACACGCTCGCGCAACGCCCGGTCTTTCGCATGCAGCAGGATCGCCAGCACGCTGGGCTGCCGCAGCGTGATCAGCCAGCCCGAAAGCCCCTTTTCCTGCGCATAGGCGGCCAGTATCGCCTTGTCGCCGGGCGGCACCCCGTCGAGCGCGGCCTCATCGGTCACATGCTCGGTCCACGCCTCGGTCGCATCCAGCACGGCATTGCTGAACTGGGTGCCAAGGTCGCTCAATGCCACGCCGATCTCAAGGAATCGTTGCCGCGCGTCCCCCTCCAGCGCGACGCCCGACAGCCGGAAGCCACGCAAGGCCAGTTCGACGGCGCGGCGTTGGGCGACCGGCAACGTCGCAAAAGCCGCGCTCTGCGCCACGCGCTGCACCGCTTCATGCTGGATGCGGTTCTGGCCCGCTTCCATCAGATAGGCCGTCATCATCGCCTGCGCGGCGGCATGGGCTTCGCGCAAGTCGGGCGTGTCGGCGACCGAAGCGAGATGACCGATCGGCGACCAGGTCCGAGACAGCGCGAAATCGGCGCGCTCGGCCGCCAGCATGATGGTGTCGAAATCGTCCGCGCCCGACTGGCCGATCACCTCCATCGCCGCCCGATGAGCGGCGATCGCTTCCTCCATCGCCGGAATCACATGGATCGGCCGGATCGCGTCGAACGCGGGCAGGTCGCTGTCGGCGAGCAGGGGGTTGGTCACGGTCATCGTCTTTCGCAGGGGCGGATTGGCCCGCTGATGTCGTCACCCGCACCAGCAACGTCAAGGGCCGGCCCGCGATCGGCAAGGCTCAGTCATCATTTCGTCGGCGGTCGACGATCCTTCATGTCATAGGCACGCCATTGGCGATCACCGTCCTGACGAAAGGACGGCCAGATCCGCCTGGCAAAATTCTAGATCCGCCGCGCTATCGCCCCTGCGGTCCAGCCCATGCCGACGGCCATCAGGATCGCCACCAATCCATAGGCGAAGGACCAGTCCTGCGCCGCCGTCGCGATGAATTGTTCGAAACCCGACTTGCGAATGGTGATGTCGCGCACCGCCGCCGCAACCACCCGTCCGTCCTGCACCAGAAATGTCTCGGCGGTATAGTCGCCCACGATCACCCGCGCCGGCAAAGGCAGCCGAACGCGGTACAGCACGCCATCGGTGATCTCGACCGTACCTGGCCGCTCGACGAACATGCCGAACCGGCGGCGCAGATCGATCAGCCCGGCCTGGAATCGATCCAGTTCCGCGCTATCGTTCAGCGACGATGGCGACAATTGGAGCTTGTCCACGCCCAGTTCGTATATCGCGGCGGTCCGTTCGTCGACGAGCAGGGGAATGGGGCGCGACGAGGCCATCGCATAGAAGCTGGGAGCCGACCGAAAGCGCGCGCTGTCGGCATTGATCCACATGCCGGCGACCTTTTGTTTTTCGCGCATCAGGATCGACTGGTCGGGTCCCTTGAGCACGACGACGATATCGGCGGGCCTTTCGGGCTGGCGGCCGCCGGGATAGACGATCGCGCCGAACAGCAGCAGTTCCGCGCCGGTGAAGCTGTATTGTATCTCCACTTCGCGCTGGGACACATCTGGCACCAGCACCGGGGAGGCGGCTCCGGCCAGCAGCGGCCAGGCCAGCGCCGCGAGCCATGCCAGGCGAGCGCGCGTCATTGCAACTGGACCGAATAGATTTCATCGGGCCGCCATCCCAGGCCCAGCGCCATCCGCATCGCCACGACCAGCACGATGAAGGCGAGGAGGATGCGCAGATATTCGGGCCGAGCCGCCATCGAGATGCGCGTGCCGACCTGAGCGCCGGTCACACTGCCGATCAGGAGCAGCAGCGCGAGCACCAAGTCGACGGCCTTGGTCGTCAGCGCATGCATCATCGTCGTCGCCATGGTGACGAACAGGATCTGGAACAGCGACGTTCCCACGACCGACTGCGCCGTCATGCCAAGCAGGTACAGCATCGCCGGAACCATGATGAAGCCGCCGCCCACGCCCAGAAGCATCGTCAATATGCCTGTGAGCACACCCAGGAGCAGCGGGGCGAGCGGCGAAATATAAAGGCCGGAGCGATAGAAGCGCCAGCGCATCGGCAGTGCGGCGACCAGCGGATGGTGACGCCGCTTGCGCGCGGGCTTGCGCCGCCCCGTCTTGACCGCGATCAGCGCCTCAACCGACTCCCGCGCCATCAGCGTGCCGATCGACCCCAGCATGAGCACATAGAGAAGGGCGATCACCGTATCGATCTGCCCGACTGCCTGGAGCAGCCTGAACAGCCCGACGCCGATCCCCGCGCCCGCCACGCCGCCGGCGATGAGGAGGCCACCCATGCGATAGTCGACCGTGCCCCGCGCTATATGGGCGACCACGCCCGACACGCTGGCGCCCGTGACCTGCGACGCGGCGGAAGCGGCGGCGACGGTCGGGGGGATGCCGTAGAATATCAGAAGCGGGGTGGTGAGGAAGCCGCCCCCCACCCCGAACATGCCCGACAGCAGGCCGACCACGCCGCCCAGACAGATGATGACGAGCGCGTTGACCGACAGGTTGGCGATAGGCAGGTAAAGATCCATGCCCGATCAGGGCTAGACCCAAAGCGTCTCAACATAAAGACTTGGAAAGCAACCCGCCTAAAAATCGGCTGCAAGCGTGAGCGCGATGCCCGAACGCGGATAGGCGCGACCCGCGATCCGTTGCCGCCATTCCAGCATGAGGCGTGCGGTCAGGGGGCTGGGCAGCCTTGCGTGGACAGCCGGACCCACGTCCATCCGATGAACCTGCGGCTGCGCTCCGCCCGACAGGGTGGCACCGGCCTGAAGCAGCGTTCCTGCCAGCGGTTTGAGCAGCGAGAATCGGCCATCGACGAAGCGATCGCCGCTCCGCATGCCGACGATGCCCGCCTGGGCATAGCCTTCGCCGAGCAGGCCCGGCAGCACCGGGGAGGGGCCAAAGCCGCCCGCAAGCGTGAGCGCCATGGCATTTCGACCGCCATCGCCCAATCCGATCCGGCGTTCGATGGCCACGGTCATGGGTGTTGCCCGGCTGGGCTGGATGCTGACGCCCAGTGCCGCCTCCGGCTGTGCCGGCTGGACGAGCGCCCGCGTGAATCGCGCATAAGTGGAGAGCCGAGGCGGTGCCGCTGGCGCGAGGTCGACTTCCATTCTGACGCCGGCCTGCGATGCGCCCAGCTGACCGAGAGCCGCGACCGCTGAAGCGCTGCCATTGTCGGGTCTCCACAACAACCAGCCGCTGGCGCGCCAGCGATCGGCGAAGGGGCGATCGGGGAAAGCGGGCGGCATCGGCGACATAGCGCTTCCGACCATGCGAGATTCCGCAAGCTCCGCGCCTTTGGGCGGCGCCGAACGGGAAATCGCGCCGATGGAATGAGTGACGTCGGGCGGACGTGTCGGCGCGCCCGCGATGTTCGGCAGGGCGGGCGCGACCAGCGCTTTGACTGGCCAGGTCGAGAGGACCGGCGGCTTGCCGACGATGGCGACATGGCTCGCAGCCCTGATCCCTGGCCGGGCCGCCGCCCGACGAAGCGCGGTCGTGGGAGAACCGGCCACTGCCTCGACGCTGGCCGCAGTCTTGAAAAGATGGGCATCGGGCGCGGGGTGCTGTTGGTGCGGCAAGGCCACCCGGCCGAGAATCCAGCACGAAAGCACCAATGCAAAGAAGCGAAGGGGTTTGCCATTGCCCGTTTGTGCGCTCAAGAGCCTGCCTCAAGATTAGGAAAGCGATGCGGGGTCTTGTCCCATGTCAATGGGCGTCCGAACAGCGACCGGACATAGATTGAAAGCGCCCGCCGGGCAGCAAGGATCGTAATGAAATTGCCGACGAACGTGCGCGGTAACGCGGCCAGTCCCTGTCGCCAGCCATAGCTGCGGCCCACGCAGATCGCGCGCATGCCGAACCGCCACAGCATCAATGCGAGATTGGTTTCGAGCATCGTCCGCAGCATCGGCGTCATCTGCCGCCAGGGGACAATCGTCGCAAGGTCGAGCAGGCACAGAATGCCCCACAGCAGCAAGGCCAGATATGCTGCACAAAGCACCAGCGCGGCCAGAGCGGCCCTGCGGTCCCGGAAGCGCATCCATATTTCGACCGGCCCGCCCCGCCAGCCCATCCTGTCCCAGCCGGCCAGGGCGATGCCGACCATCCAGCGCGCCTTCTGGCGCACCGCCGCGTCGAGACTGTCGGGAAAATGCTCGCGGGTACAGACAAGGTCGCCGCGCCCGTCGCGGATCCGAACGAACACCCCCTTGCCGCCTTGCTCTGCAATACGTAGCCCGGTCTCATAATCTTCGGTCAAGGATGCGATATCGAACGGGCCATCCGTCCTGGAATCGGCCAGAGTGGCGAGCGCGTTGCGCGAAAATGCGCATCCCACCCCGGCGGACGGTATCGACCCGCCCAGCGCCTCGCGGATCGTCAGAAACTTTCCATGCGCTTCGGCGAACTCGTCGCAATAATGATCGGCGATGCATCGCGCCCAGACCGACCCTTGGCCAAGATAAGGCAATACCGGCAACTGCACCAGGTCGAACCGGTCGATCAGCAGGTCGAACAAAGCGATTTCGTCGGCATGGACGACGTCTTCGGCATCATGCAGCACGACGGCCTTGAAGCGCGCGCCCATGCGATCTTCTTCGCGCAGCATCACTTGCCACAGCGTGTTGAGGCAATCCGCCTTGGTCGTCGGACCAGGACGCGGGTTGATCCCCAGCACCACATGTTCGTCGCCCGCCGCGGCCCGCGCGATGGCTTGCAATGTTCCGGGGTCATTTGGATACGCCCCCACGAAGATGCGGTAGTCGGCTGTTCCCCAGCGTAGCAGCGCATTGCGCAGCATGGGACCGATGACCTCCGCTTCGTGCCAGGCCGGCACGAAGATCGCGATTGTGCCGCGCGCGGGTGAGGGAGGAAGTGTGGCGGTGGTCATCCGGGCATGGCGCGAATAGATAATGACCTTTCGCCAGCCGCGCCGGATAAGGAAGAGGATGTCCATCACGACATCATCGATGCCGCCGATGATGATGCCCGCCGCCGCAAACAGCAGCAATTCATGCTGGACGATAACCAGCAGGCCGATCGCCCATGCCACGAATTTCGCCCCCGGATTCTTTACTGTGGACACTGATCCGGTTTCGCAGCCTGTTTCAAGGCCCGTTCACCAATAAAAATGTCGCTGCCGGGACGAGGCAAATAAAAAAGCCGGCAATGCTTGAAATCGGTTCGCGTATCCGACCGGATGTTGAGTTGCCGACTTGCAGGCGCGCGCTCGTATCTTGGGAGGAGTCAATCGAGACAAGCGCCCAAAAAAATAGCCCCGGCATGACTGCCGGGGCCATAGATATCGGTATATCTTACCTTAGAGCTTGGACGTCAGCTCCGGCACCAGCTTGAAGAGGTCGCCGACCAGGCCGATGTCCGCCACCTGAAAGATAGGTGCGTCCTCGTCCTTGTTGATGGCGATGATGGTCTTTGAATCCTTCATGCCGGCAAGATGCTGGATCGCGCCGGAAATGCCGATGGCGACATAGACTTCGGGAGCAACGATCTTGCCCGTCTGTCCGACCTGATAGTCGTTGGGCACATAGCCCGCGTCGACCGCCGCGCGGCTGGCGCCCACCGCGGCGCTTAGCTTGTCGGCCAGGGGATAGATCACTTCTTCGAACGTCGGGCCGTCCTTGAGCGCACGGCCGCCCGAAACGATGATCTTGGCGCTGGTCAGCTCGGGACGTTCCAGCTTGGCGATCTCTGCCCCGACGAAGCTCGACAGCCCCTTGTCGCCGGTGGTGGCGACCGCTTCGACCGTCGCTGCGCCGCCTTCGCTCGCGGCCTTTTCGAACGCGGTGCCGCGAACGGTGATGACCTTCTTTGCGTCCTTCGAGCGCACGGTCGCGATCGCATTGCCGGCATAGGTCGGGCGCGTGAACGTGTCTTCGCTTTCGACCGACAGGATGTCCGACAATTGCATGACGTCGAGCAGCGCGGCAACGCGCGGCGCGATGTTCTTGCCGTTGCTGGTGGCGGGCGCGACGAAGGCATCGTGATGCCCCATCAGCTCGACGATCAGCGGCGCGACATTTTCGGGCAATGCATGGTCATAGGCCGCGTCGTCGGCGACATGGACCTTGCCGACGCCCGCGATCTTCGCTGCGAGCGCCGCAATGCCCGCGACGCCCGATCCCGCGACCAGCAGATGCACTTCGCCCAGCTTTGCAGCGGCGGTGACGGCCGAAAGAGTCGCGTCCTTGACCGCGCCGCCCTCATGTTCAACCCAGACAAGCGTCTTCATGCTGCAACTCCCATCGCCTTGAGCTTGGCAACCAGTTCATCGACATCGGCGACCTTGATACCCGCGGTCCGCTTGGGCGGTTCGACCACCTTGAGCGTTTCCAGGCGCGGCGAGATGTCGACGCCGTAATCGGCCGGCGTCTTTTGCGCGAGCGGCTTGGACTTGGCCTTCATGATGTTGGGCAGCGAGGCGTAGCGCGGCTCGTTCAGGCGCAGGTCGGTGGTGATGATCGCCGGCGTGGACAGCTTGACCGTCTCCAGGCCGCCATCGACTTCGCGGGTCACGTTGACGCTGCCGTCGACGACTTCGACCTTCGATGCAAAGGTGCCCTGCGGCAGGCCCAGCAGCGCGGCCAGCATCTGTCCGGTCTGGTTGCTGTCATCGTCGATCGCCTGCTTGCCCAGGATGATCAGGCCAGCCTGCTCTTCTTCCTGAACCTTGGCGAGAAGCTTGGCGACGCCCAGCGGCTCGACCTCTTCATCGGTCTGGATCAGGATCGCCCGGTCCGCGCCCATGGCAAGGCTGGTGCGCAGCGTTTCCTGCGCCTTGGCGACGCCGATGGACACCGCGATCACTTCGGTCGCGACGCCCTTTTCCTTCAGGCGGATCGCTTCTTCGACCGCGATCTCGTCAAACGGGTTCATGCTCATCTTGACGTTCGCCAGATCGACGCCCGTGCCGTCGGCTTTCACCCGTGGTTTCACATTATAATCGATCACCCGCTTTACGGGGACAAGGATCTTCATTTCAACATCCTCCGGTTGGACTTAATATCGGCCGATATGCCGACAGGGACGCGGCGACCCGCGCTTCGGGCCGCCACGTCCCATGGCGTATTCAATCTGTGGTTCAGGTGCGTCAGGCCGCCTTCTTCACCTCAGCCACGATCTTGCGAGCGGCATCGCCCAGGTCGTCCGCGGGAACGATCGCCAGGCCCGAACCGGCAAGGATGTCCTTGCCCTGCTGGACGTTGGTGCCTTCCAGACGGACGACGAGCGGAACCGAAAGGTTCACTTCCTTGGCGGCGGCGACGATGCCGTCGGCGATGATATCGCACTTCATGATGCCGCCGAAAATGTTGACAAGGATGCCCTTGACCGCAGGATCGCTCAGGATGATCTTGAACGCCGCCGTCACCTTTTCCTTGCTCGCGCCGCCGCCGACATCCAGGAAGTTGGCGGGGAACATGCCGTTCAGCTTGATGATGTCCATCGTCGCCATGGCCAGGCCGGCGCCGTTGACCATGCAGCCGATGTCGCCATCCAGCTTGATGTAGGCGAGGTCATATTTGGACGCTTCCAGCTCGGCCGGGTCCTCTTCGCTCTCGTCACGCAATTCGGCCAGGTCCTTGTGGCGGAACATGGCGTTGCCATCGAAACCGACCTTGGCGTCGAGCACGAGCAGATTGCCCTGTTCGGTCAGCGCCAGCGGATTGACTTCGATCTGCTCGGCATCGGTTGCGAGGAAAGCGTTATACAGCGATTCCGCGACCTTCGCTGCCTGCTTGGCAAGATCGCCGGTCAGGCCCAGCGCGGCGGCGACGGTGCGGCCGTGATGGGCCATGAAACCGGTCGCGGGATCGACGGAGAAGCTGTGGATCTTCTCCGGCGTCGAATGCGCGACTTCCTCGATATCCATGCCGCCTTCGGTCGACACGACGAAGGCGACCCGGCTCGATGCGCGATCGACCAGCAGCGCCAGGTAGAATTCCTTGGCGATGTCTGCGCCGTCGGTGATGTACAGGCGATTGACCTGCTTGCCGGCGTCACCGGTCTGGATCGTCACCAGGGTGTTGCCCAGCATGTCGGTCGCGTGAGCCTTGACCTCATCCAGGTTGAAGGCGAGGCGGACGCCGCCCTTGGCTTCGGGCGCCAGTTCCTTGAACTTGCCCTTGCCGCGGCCACCGGCATGAATCTGCGACTTTACGACATAAAGCGGTCCGGGGAGCTTCTTGGCGGCCTCGACGGCTTCATCGACCGAAAAGGCGGCGTAACCGGCGGCGATGGGCGCGCCGTACTTCGCGAGCAATTCCTTCGCCTGATATTCGTGGATGTTCATGGGGTGGCCCGTCCTTTCCGATGCGGTCGTTATGGGAGCCGCTAAAGCACAGGGGAAACGGATTTGCCAGAAGCGTTTCGCAACTCGACTTTGCAAAATTGCAAAACTTTTACCCCGTCGAGCGATCCCTTGTTGCGAAATCGGCTCAGAATGCGCAATTGATCGCGGCCTTGCTGGTCACGACGAAGATCTCCGGGTCCTCCAGCGCGCGCACCTTGTAGAGGAAGCGGTCGACCGACAGGCTGCCGACATCGGCCTTGCGGAGCGAAGCGAGCGACTGGAGGCGGCGCAATTGAACCAGGCTCAACCTGTCGGCCATGCGTTGGGCCATGCAGGTGGCGAGACGCGGGGACAGGCCGGCGTCCATCAGTCCGGCGCGCAAGCGCGATACGGGGGAAACCGTCGCGCAACCGGCGAGGACGAGCGCAGCAGCGAGGAGGAATGGGACGGGGCGGGCCATGGAGGGCCGCATAAACGGGCTAATGCGCGAGGGCCATACCCTTTTGATTTTCGCGGCGGTAAGCGACGATGCGGTCGGTGTAGCCCCGCGCCAGTCCCTCATACGCAGCGCGCCCTTCGGCGCTGTCGGCGCGTTCGGCACGGATCAAAGACACCTGCTGCCGGTGCAGCAGATAATTGACGTCGAAATCCGCATTCCTCTCCATACTCCGCCTCCATCATCGGTCGAGTTCGGGTCGTGACGGAGGGATGATAGCAGAAAGTCGGGGCCGTGTCGCGCTCCATCCGGCGCGGATCGGCGAGCGTTGGTCGCACAAATCCGCCGCGCCCCACGATAGGGCGCGGCGGGGGGGGATCAGTGAGTCGCGGTCGCGCCGACCGGCGGCGACGCGGGCGTGACGACCGTACCGGACGGAGCCGGGCGCGACGGGGCGGGCCTGTCAGCGGCATAGTCGGCCTTGAGCGTGTCGACGCGCTTGACCAGATCGTCCTTGAAGCTGGTCAGCTTGCCCTCGTCATACAGTTTCTTGCCGACATAGCCGGCGATGGCGCCGAAAATCAGGGTACGGATCATGACAATCTTCCTTCGCATTGGGGAAAGGCAACGCGAAGGGTAACGGGCGGGGGCGCGAGCGGTTCCCGCGTGACGATCGCGCGCGCGCCTTACTGGGTGAACATGGTCTTGTCGGTGACGACGACATTGGCGATGCCGCAATAGTCGATGGCGGTGTCGAACTCGCTGGCGTCGGAAAAGACGATGCGGGTGCGGATTTCGCAGCGTTCGTCGCCGGCGAAGAATTTGAGCGGCCGCGTTGCGCCCGGCTTGATCGGCAGCTTGAGCCAGTCGTTCGACCAGTTGCCGTTCTTGTTCATGGTGAAGAACTGCACCGCGTCGACGGTGGATTTGTTGACCAGCACGAACGCATTGTCGTCGCCATCGTCGGCGGCATGGGCGGCGGGCGAGAGGCCGAACGCGGCGGCGGCGAACAGGGTGGCGATAAATGGTTTCATGGACGGTCATCCCCAGAGATGCGAGCGGTATGTCGCGTGGAACGAACGACTTAACAGGTTTCGGCCGGCTGACCAGAGCCATTGCAGGGGGCGGGCGGCCGGGTTGGCGGCGGGACGGGGCAGAGGCCGAAAAAGGCGTCGCGGGCGCGGGCGGCGGCCTCTTCGAACGGGCGGCGCGCGGTGGCATCGCGCGCGGCGACGATGTCTTGCTCATGCCCCGCCAGGTCGCGTTCATAGATGTCGATATCGTAGACCTCGTCGCTCTGTGCTCCGCGAAAGCCGGGCGGGGCGGGAAAATCGGTGCGCAGGGCCTGCCTGTCTTCATCCCACCAGATGCCGCGCAGCCGGGCGGCGGCTTCCTCCGGCGGCAGGGTGGCCAGATCGACCGGCGATGCGGCCCCGGCCGGGCGAAGTTCACACCGTTCATCGGCCACGGAAAACCGCCGGTTTTGCGGGCGCGCGAGCGCCATCCGCACGGCGAGGAACAAGGCGGCGGACGCGCCGGGCGACAGCGCGGTGGCGACGGCCTCGACCGGTTCGGGCAGGTCGGGCATGGCCCCGTCGAGCAGGCGCGCATCGTCCATGTCGCGGGCGATCGGTTCGGCGCCGGGGTGGGGCAGGTCCAGCCGGTCGGCCTCGTCGCGCGCCTCGTCGGGCGGGCAGAGCATGTCGCAATAGGCGGCGAAATCCTGCGCGACGACGCGGGCGAGCGCGGCGTCGGAGCCTTGCGGAGGGCTGTCGGCCATGCGGTCGAGGCGGGAGAGCATCGACATGGCGAGGCGATTGTCGTGGCGGCGGCGGGTGATGCTGTCCTCGTCCTTGCGGATCACTTCCTCATGGCCGGTGAGGGCGCGGGCGAGCAGTTCGTCGGCGAGGCGCGCGCGGGCGATGAGGATGGCCGCGTCCCAGCCAAGGCGAAAGGCCGCGCCGTCGCGGCGGATGCGCAAGGCATAGGCGGCGCGGGGGGAGATGTCGACCGCGTCGCAGGCCGTGGCGATGACCCCGGTGGCGGCGAGGGTTTCGATGAAGAGCCGCTGCCGCGCGGGGCTCCAGCCATCGGCGCGGATTTGCTCGGCGGGCGCGGGGAGGCCATGGGGGAGAGGGGGGAAGTGGCAGGACATGGGCAAAGCTCCGGCTTAGGGGAGGGTTTGTCCGGGAGGATATCAGGAGTGAGGGGCTGTAGGACAGAACGAAGTGGGAACGGTGGTGCGAGGGGATAGCGGTCGCCGCCGGTGTCTGGTGATACGCCTCGAAGAGGAGGCCCGGATCGGCAAGGGCGGGGCCCTGGCGGGACAGCTCTCGCGGCTCGACCTGGTAGTGCTCGATGAGCTTGGACATCTGCCGTTCGCGCGCTCAGCGAAGGGCGTCACCCACAACCGTCCGCTCAAACTCGAAAAGGGGGTCACTCTTCGACGCCGATAGCGGGGCTTTTGCACGCCGTTTGACACGTAGATGAAACGAAAACTTTCAAACCTGCCACGACTTCGCCGCCCTTCATGAACAAACCGCGATAGTCACTCCGCCGCCACAGCCTCCAGCCCCAACAACGGCGCGAGATACCGCCCGGTAAAGCTCCGCTTCTCCTTCGCCACCTTGTCGGGCGTGCCTTCCGCCACGACTTCGCTGCCCTTGACGCCGCCTTCCGGTTGATCGCGTTCGACCGTCCCCCGGACGGTTTCGCTACGCAGTCACTTGCCTGCTTCACCGATCAAATGTCGAGGATCCAGTCATTCTGCGGCCTCGGTCTTCGGCTGGGCCAAAAGGGGGGCGAGGTAGTGGCCGGTAAAGCTGCGCGGCTCCTTGATGACCTGTTCCGGGGTGCCAGTCGCGACGATCTCGCCCCCTTTTACCCCACCCTCTGGACCGAGATCGATGATCCAGTCGGCGGTCTTGATGACGTCGAGATTATGTTCGATCACGACCACGCTGTTGCCCTGGTCGACCAGGGCGTGGAGGACTTCGAGCAGTTTGCGGACGTCTTCGAAGTGGAGGCCGGTGGTGGGCTCGTCCAATATGTAGAGGGTCTGGCCGGTGGCGCGGCGGGCGAGTTCCTTGGCGAGCTTGACGCGCTGGGCTTCGCCGCCGGACAGGGTCGTGGCCTGCTGGCCGACCTTGACGTAACCCAGGCCCACTTCGGCGAGCATCGCCATCTTGTCGCGGATGGGGGGGACGGCCTTGAAGAATTCGACCGCGTCCTCGACCGTCATGTCGAGCACGTCGGCGATGGAACGCCCCTTGAACTTCACCTCCAGCGTTTCGCGATTGTAGCGCGCGCCGTGGCACACGTCGCAGGTGACGTAGACGTCGGGGAGGAAGTGCATCTCGATCTTGAGCAGGCCGTCGCCGGTGCAGGCTTCGCAGCGGCCGCCCTTGACGTTGAAGCTGAAACGGCCGGGCTTGTAGCCGCGCGCCTGGGCTTCGGGGAGGCCGGCGAACCAGTCGCGGATGTTGGTGAAGGCGCCGGTGTAGGTCGCCGGGTTGGAGCGCGGGGTGCGGCCGATGGGCGACTGGTCGATGTCGATCACCTTGTCGCAATGTTCAAGGCCGGTCACCTTGTCATGCGCGCCGGCGAGGATGCGCGCGCCGTTGAGGGCGCGGGCCGACGCGGCGTAGAGCGTGTCGATGGTGAAGCTGGACTTGCCCGAGCCGGAGACGCCGGTGATGCAGGTGAAGGTGCCCAAGGGGATCGACGCGGTGACGCCGGTGAGGTTGTTGGCGCGGGCGTTGTGGACGGTGATTGTCTTGCCATTGCCCTTGCGGCGCTTGGCCGGCACGTCGATGCGGCGGGTGCCGTTGAGATAATCGGCGGTGAGCGAGTTTTTGGCCTTGAGGATTTCGGGCAGCGTGCCCTGCGCCACGATCTGTCCGCCATGGGCGCCCGCGCCCGGACCCATATCGACGATATAGTCGGCGTGGCGGATCGCATCCTCGTCATGTTCCACGACGATGACGCTGTTGCCGAGGTCGCGCAGCCTTTTGAGCGTCACGAGCAGGCGGTCATTGTCGCGCTGGTGCAGGCCGATCGAGGGTTCGTCGAGGACGTAGAGGACGCCGGACAGGCCGCTGCCGATCTGGGAGGCGAGGCGGATGCGCTGGGATTCGCCGCCCGACAGGGTGCCGCTGGTGCGGTCGAGGTTCAGATAGTCGAGGCCGACATTGTTGAGGAACCCCAGGCGCTCGACGATTTCCTTGAGGATGGCGCGGGCGATCTGGTTCTGCTGGTCAGTGAGGTGATCGGGCATCGCGGTGAAGAAGGCGAGCGCGTCCACCACCGAGCGGCGGGTGGAGAGGGAAATATCCTCGCCCGCAATCCTGACCGCGAGCGCTTCGGGCTTGAGCCGCGCGCCGTGGCATGTTTCGCAGGGCTGGGCGCGCTGATATTTGCTCAGTTCCTCGCGCATCCAGGCGGATTCGGTCTGGAGCCGGCGGCGGTTCAAATTGCCGATGACGCCCTCGAACGCCTTTTTGACCTCATAGCTTTTGCGGCCGTCCATGAATTTGAGCGTGACCGGCTTGCCGCCGGTGCCGTGGAGGATGATGAGCTTCACTTCGCCGGGCAGGTCGGCCCAGGGGGTGTCGAGCGAGAAGCCGAATTCCTTCGCGAGGCTGCCAAGCACCTGCATATAATAGGGGCTGGGCGGGTTGGACTTGGCCCAGGGGACGACCGCGCCCTTCCTGAGCGAGAGGGCTTCGTTGGGGACGACCAGTTCGGGATCGAACAGCTGCTTTTCGCCGAGGCCGTCGCAGGCCGGGCAGGCGCCCATCGGGGCGTTGAAGGAGAAGAGGCGCGGCTCGATCTCCGCGATGGTGAAGCCGCTGACCGGGCAGGCGAATTTTTCGCTGAACACGATGCGGTTGGCGGGGATGCCGGCGCCTTTCATCTTCTTGTCGGGGGCGGCGGCTTCGTCCTCGCGGCCGGGGACGACGCCGTCCGCCAGATCGACAAACGCCAACCCATCCGCCAGTTTCAGCGCCTGTTCGAAACTGTCGGCGAGGCGGGCGCCCATGTCGGGGGCGACGGCCAGGCGGTCGACCACGACTTCGATGTCATGCTTGTATTTCTTGTCGAGCGCGGGCGCGTCCTCGATCAGCATCATTTCGCCGTCGATGCGGACGCGGGTGTAGCCGGCGCGCTGCCATTCGGCGAGTTCCTTGCGATATTCGCCCTTGCGACCGCGCACGACCGGCGCGAGCAGGTAGAAACGGGTGCCTTCGGGCAGGAGCATCACGCGGTCGACCATCTGGCTGACGGTCTGGGCGCTGATCGGCAGGCCGGTGGCGGGCGAATAGGGGACGCCGACGCGCGCCCAGAGCAGGCGCATATAATCGTAGATTTCCGTCACCGTCGCGACGGTGGAGCGGGGATTGCGGCTGGTCGTCTTCTGCTCGATGCTGATGGCGGGGGACAGGCCCTCGATATGTTCGACATCGGGCTTTTGCATCATCTCCAGAAACTGGCGGGCATAGGCGGAGAGCGATTCGACATAGCGCCGCTGCCCTTCTGCATAGATGGTGTCGAAGGCGAGCGAGCTTTTGCCCGATCCCGACAGGCCGGTGATGACGATCAGCGAATCGCGGGGCAGATCGACATCGACCCCCTTGAGATTATGTTCACGCGCGCCACGGACGCTGATGTGGGTCAGCATTCGGTAAACCTCTGCTTGGTGGGAAGGAGACTCATGGCTGCGGTTGTTCCATATTTGTTCTGTGGCGGCAAGTCGATCGGCGGGATATGGGCGCGAGTCGCGGTCGCCGCAACCCGCCGTCGTGCGGCAGCCAGCCAACCGTTGGTTGCCGTAGCGTAAAAAGACTGGCGCTGTCGTTCGTCGGTCGCTATGGGCCGTTCGTCGTCGGATCATGCCGTCCGCCTCCGCACGTTTGCCGATGGTCGAACGCCGCGAAACGCGCAGGCGACGCATGTTATGATCCGCCGCGACAAGACGGCCTGCGTTTCGCCGGCCGCGACGACGGGAAAGGGGATACCAAAGCGGCCCCGGTCCTCGACAGTTTTATGAGATCCTGAAATGCCCGACAGCATCCAGGATACGCCCCCGGCCCTCCCTTGCGCCGGGGGCGTTTTCATGTCCGCATTCCCCCGCGCAACGACAATTTACCCTACGGCAATGTCGCTTGTCGGCAGCTTCATGTCGTTCATCCCGTCGTTCGTCATGCCCGCCGCCGCCGTTGGTCGACGCCGCTGCCGTTCGCCGACGCGACGGGCCGCCGGTCGAAGCGGGCGCGCGGCGGCGGCAAGGGCGGCGTAGAAAGAATGGGCAGGACGGAAAGAGCGGCACGCTTCCTTGAAGACAGCGCCACTCGCCCGACCGCACCGACAGGGTTTCGCATCGTCGCGACGACTGTCGGGCACCCAGCTTGTTCAGTTCGAGGAGACCATGCCATGTTTACCGCCATCAAGACCATTTCCGCCCTGACCGCCATCGCCGCGCTGGCCGCCGGCAGCGCCGCTTCCGCCGGGGAGTTCCAGTCCAACGGCCGCACCGCGGCAGTCCGCTTCGGCGATCTCGACCTGTCGAAGGCCGAGGGCCAGAAGCAGCTGCAACAGCGCATCAACAAGGCAGCGTCGCGGGTCTGTTCGACCGCCAGCCTGAACGAATCCAATGCCTGCCGCAAGCTGGCGATCGCCAATATCAAGGCACCCGTCGAGGCCGCCATCGCACGGGCGCAGTCCGGCGAGCGCTATGCCGACGCCGGCACCGACGCACGGATGCCGGCGCACTGAGCCGGCATTG
Source organism: Sphingobium anseongense (assembly GCF_037725245.1). Taxonomy (NCBI): domain Bacteria; kingdom Pseudomonadati; phylum Pseudomonadota; class Alphaproteobacteria; order Sphingomonadales; family Sphingobiaceae; genus Sphingobium; species Sphingobium anseongense. Next base: position 50,886 of record NZ_JBBJUL010000010.1, read on the forward strand.
ACGGACCAGGCACGGGAGGTTCCGGCGGTATCGCCGGGGCCTCCTGCGCGTTTCATGCGGATCGGCTTGTGATAGGCTGCGCGCGCCTCTAAATCCACGCCATGTCCACGCCGCAATCCCCCGATCGTTTCAACGAGGACAAGGCCAGCTATACCGTGCGCGGGGCCGGAACGCCCGACATCGACGCCGGGGTGGAGGCGATCCGCAATGTGCTGAGGACGCTGCCGACGCGCCCCGGCGTCTACCGGATGCAGGATGCGCGCGGCGACGTGCTGTATGTCGGCAAGGCGCGGGCGCTGCGCAATCGCGTCGGCAATTATACCCAGGTCGACCGACTGCCGCGCCGGTTGCAGCGGATGGTGTCGCAGACGCGCAGCATGACGATCGTCACCACCAACAGCGAGGCGGAGGCGCTGCTGCTGGAAGCGCAACTGATCAAGCGGTTCCGCCCGCCCTATAATGTGCTGCTGCGCGACGACAAAAGCTTTCCCTTCATCCTGCTGCGCGAGGATCATCCATTCCCGCGCGTGCAGAAGCATCGCGGCGCGCGCAAGGCGCAGGGGCGCTATTATGGGCCGTTCGCCAGCGCCGGGTCGGTGACGCAGACGATCAACGCACTGCAAAAGCTGTTCCTGTTGCGAAGCTGTACCGACAGCTTCTTCGCCAACCGCTCGCGGCCCTGCCTGCTTTATCAGATCAAGCGCTGTTCCGCGCCCTGCGTGGGGCGGATCGACGAGGCGGCCTATGGCGAGCTGGTGCGCGACGCGCAGGATTTTCTGGGGGGCAAGTCGACCGCCGTGCAGAAGAAGCTGGGCGCGCAGATGCAGGCCGCGTCCGAGCGGCAGGATTTCGAGCAGGCGGCGGTGATCCGCGACCGGTTGAAGGCGCTGACCTTCATCCAGGGGAGCCAGGCGATCAATGCCGAGGGGCTGGGCGACGCCGACATTTTTGCGCTGGCGGCGAAAAATGGGGCGATGTGCATCCAGGCCTTCTTCATTCGCGGCGGGCAGAATTGGGGGCATCGCAGCTTTTTCCCGGTCCACACCGCAGAGGTCGCCGAGGATGAGGTGCTGGCGAGTTTCATGGCGCAATTCTACGAGGAAGTGCCGCCGCCCCGGCTGGTGCTGGCCGACCGCCAACCCGCCGAATGCGAGTTGATGGCGCAAGCGCTGAGCGAGCGGATCGGCGTGAAGGTGCGGATCGAGGTGCCCCGGCGCGGCGAGCGCACGCGGCTGATCAAACAGGCGCAGCGCAACGCGATCGAGGCGCTCGACCGGCGGCTGGCGGAAACGACGACGCAGGCGCGCGTGCTGGACGACATGGTCGAGCTGTTCGCGCTGGACGGCGTGCCCGACCGGATCGAAATCTACGACAACAGCCATATCCAGGGCGCGCATGCGCTGGGCGCGATGGTGGTGGCGGGGCCGGAGGGGTTCCGCAAGAGCGGCTATCGCAAGTTCAACATGAAGAACCCGGAGACGTCGAACGACGATTTCGCGATGATGCGCGAGATGTTCGAGCGGCGGTTCGGGCGCGCGGCGCGCGAGGACCCGGACCGCGACGGCGGCGAATGGCCCGACCTGGTGCTGATCGACGGCGGCAAGGGGCAATTGTCGGCGGCGCGCGCGATGCTGGAGGATATGGGCATCGAGGATGTCTGCATGATCGGCATCGCCAAGGGGCCGCATCATGGCCGCGACGGGCGGGAGGTGTTCCACCTGATGGACGGGCGCGAAATATCGTTGCCGGTCAATCATCCGGTGCTGTTCTACATGCAGCGGCTGCGCGACGAAGCGCATCGCTTCGCCATCGGCGCGCACCGGGCCAAGCGCAGCAAGGCGATCACGGTCAGCACGCTGGACGAGGTGCCGGGCATCGGCCCGTCGCGCAAGAAGGCGCTGTTGATGCATTTCGGCACGGCCAAGGCGGTCAAGAGCGCGGCGCTGGAGGATCTGCAACGCGCGCCGGGCGTGTCCAGGGCGGTGGCGCAGCAGATATTCGATTATTTTCACGGCTGAGGGGATCGCGGCGGGGCCAATCGGCGCGCCTGCCGCCGCTCGCAAGGCACGCATTCGCATATGCCGGCGCCATGGTCGGCCATCGCTGAATCGGGGCGATTCTCTCGCAGTTGCAAAATTAACCGATTGCGCCTATATACCGTCTCGCTGACGTCTCAATTGACGATCTATGAGCCCTTTCCATGGCCGCCGTTCAAGGTGCCGCACGGGAAAGGTCTGCTGGGAACGCGATAGCGTCCTTTCCGATCATGGTTCTCACACACAGGCCGAGCCAGCGGTTCGCGTCGTCACCGGATGACGCGACCTTTCAACCAACTAGGCGGCGAATGGCCGCAAGGACTCAATGCAACTTACCAATCAATCCCAGTTTCGCCCGCTTCTCTCTCCTGTCTTCGATCGTTCGTCGCCGGCCTTTGCCCGGCCCCGCCCATCGGGCACCTTGTCGAGCCAGGAATTGCAGCGGATCGTAGCCGAAATGGTCGGCTGACTCACCCACCCCGGCCAGGCAGAGCATCGGCTTTGCCTGGCCTTTCAATGCCATTTGCCCAAGGAGCAGACTATGAGCCGCGAACCTGTAAAGCCTTTCCTCATCAACAAGGACGAGGAGGGCCATTATCGCCTGACCGTGCGCCATACCCGCTTCAATTCGCAAGGCTATCCGATCGTGACGGCGACGTTGCAGGACGAACAGTTCAAGACCGCGAATGCCGCCCGTGCCCACGCGCGCGAGCATTTCCGCGCCGAGCCGGGCCAATATTCGACCAAGTGAAGCAGGCCGGAAAAGCGGCATGTCGCCGCTTGCCGGCTATCGCGCGAGAGGAACCGGACCATGGCCAAGAGCCAGAAGAAATCGAACAAGGAAGTGCGCAAGCCCAAGGCCGAACAGCCCAAGAAGGCCAACGCATCCAACCCGTCGACCAAGCCGCCGCCAGTCGGGATCGTCACGATCAAGAGCTGAACGCGCGGCTGGCGATCAATGGCGCGAGCGGATAGACACGGGCGATGCCCGCCCTGTCCACGCCCGCCATCGTCTGCGCGCTGCGCCATCATGGCGAACATGGCGCGATCGCCCGGCTGTTGACGCCGGAGCACGGCCTGATGGCAGGCTATGTCCGGGGCGGACGGTCGCGCGCGATGCGGCCCGTGCTGTTGCCCGGCAACCAGGTGCAGGCCGAATTCCGCGTCCGCACCGAGGAGCAACTGGCCGGGCTGACCGTCGAGCTGGCGCACAGTCGCGCGCCGTTGCTGGGCGAGCCGCTGCCGGCGGCCGCCATCGACTGGGCCTGTGCGCTGACGGCGGCGGCGCTGCCTGACGCCACGCCCTATCCCCGGTTGTACGAAGCGCTGGACGGCGTGCTGGGCGCGGTCGAGGCGGCGCCGGCGGCGCGCGGCTGGGCCGTGGGGCTGGTGCGGTACGAACTGCTGATGCTGGCCGAGCTGGGTTTCGGGCTGGACCTGACCCGCTGCGCCGCCACCGGGCGGGCCGAGGAACTGGCGTTCGTCAGCCCGCGCAGCGCCGCGGCGGTCAGTCGCGCAGGCGCACAGGGCTATGAAGCGCGGCTGTTGCCGCTGCCGCCCTTTCTGCTGGCAGGCGGCGAGGCGGACTGGGGCGACATATTCGACGGATTGCGGCTGACCGGCTTTTTCCTCGAACGATCGCTGCTGACCGACAGGCGCGCCGATGTGCTGGCGGCGCGGGTGCGGCTGGTCGAGCGGCTCAAAAGAGCGGTTGCGTGATGCGGCGGGGCTTCATAAGGCGGCCGCCACTTGTCCGATGGAGTTTTCGCCCATGTTGATCGCCCTGCTGCCCGGAGACGGGATTGGTCCCGAAATCGTCGCCCAGGCCAAGCGCGTGCTGGATGCGCTGGGGATCGACGGGCTGCGCTATGAGGAAGCGCTGGTCGGCGGTGCGGCCTACAAGGCGGTCGGTCATCCGCTGCCGCCCGAAACGCTGGACCTTGCCAGGCGCGCCGACGCCATCCTGTTCGGCGCGGTGGGCGATCCCGATTGCGACGCGCTGGAGCGGCATTTGCGGCCCGAGCAGGCGATATTGGGGCTGCGCAAGGAACTGGGCCTGTTTTCCAACCTGCGCCCGGCCAAGGTCTTCCCCGAACTGGCCGACGAATCCGCGCTGAAGCCCGAAGTGGCGCGCGCCATCGACCTGTTGATCGTGCGCGAGACCAATGGCGACGTCTATTTCGGCGAAAAGGGCTTTCGCACCACCATCGATGGCCTGCGCGAAGGCTATGACGTCATGTCCTATAACGAGGCCGAAGTGCGGCGCATCGCCCATGCCGGGTTCCAGGCGGCGCGCGCGCGGCGGGGCAAGCTATGTTCGGTGGACAAGGCCAATGTGCTGGAAACCAGCCAGTTGTGGCGCGACGTGGTGACGCAGGTCGCCGCCGACTATCCCGACGTGGCGCTCAGCCACATGTATGTCGACAATGCCGCCATGCAGCTGGTGCGCAATCCGGGCCAGTTCGACGTCATCGTCACCGGCAACCTGTTCGGCGACATATTGTCCGACCAGGCGAGCATGTGCGTGGGTTCCATCGGCATGCTGGCGTCGGCGACGCTGAACGGCAGCGGACAGGGGCTGTATGAGCCGATCCACGGGTCCGCGCCCGACATCGCCGGCACCGGCAAGGCCAATCCGCTGGCAACGGTCCTGTCGGCGGCGATGATGCTGCGCTACTCGCTCGACATGCCCATGCAGGCGGACCGGATCGAGGCGGCCGTGGCCAGGGCGCTGGCGGGCGGCGCGCGCAGCCCCGACCTGGGCGGGACCATGACGACAGTGGAAATGGGCGACGCCGTGCTGGCGGCGCTGAACTGAGGGACGACGCGATGAAGCGGAAAAGCGGGCAGGACCCCGACATCACGAAACATTGGCGTCCCGCCACGCTGGCGGTGCGCGGCGGCACCGCGCGCACCGAATATGGCGAAACGTCAGAGGCGCTGTTCCTGACCAGCGGCTACAGCTATGACCGGGCCGAAGATGCGGCGATGCGCTTTGCCGGCGAGCAGCAGGGCATGACCTACAGCCGCTTGCAGAACCCGACCGTCGAGATGCTGGAGCAGCGGATCGCGTTGCTGGAGGGGGCGGAGGCGTGCCGCGCCACCACCACCGGCATGGCGGCGATGACGGCGGCGCTGCTGTGCCAGTTGTCGGCGGGCGATCATGTCGTTGCGGGCAAGGCGCTGTTCGGGTCGTGCCGCTGGCTGGTCGATACGCTGCTGCCCAAATTCGGGATCGCAACGACGACGATCGACGCGCGCGACACAGGCGCGTGGGAAGCGGCGATCCGGCCCAATACCAAGGTATTTTTCTTCGAAACGCCTGCCAACCCCACCATGGATGTCGTTGATCTGGCAGCCGTTTGTGTAATCGCGCGCGCGCATGGCATCACCACCGTCGTCGACAATGCGTTCGCGACGTCGGCGCTGCAACGGCCGATGGATTTCGGCGCGGATGTCGTCGCCTACAGCGCGACCAAGATGATGGACGGGCAGGGCCGCGTGCTGGCCGGGGCGATCTGTGGCACGCGCGACTGGATCGACAATGTCCTGCTGCCCTTCCATCGCAATACCGGGCCGACGATTGCCGCGTTCAACGCCTGGGTGGTGCTCAAGGGACTGGAGACGCTCGACCTGCGCATACGCCGCCAGAGCGAAAATGCGCTGAAGGTCGCGAAATTCCTGGAAAGACGTGTTTCCAGGGTCTTGTACCCCGGCCTTGAGAGTCATCCGCAACATGGGCTGGCGATGAGCCAGATGGTCATGGCCGGGCCGATCTTTTCGCTCTATGTCGGCGGTGGCCGCGCGGAGGCGCACGGCCTGCTCAACGGCCTGCAACTGGTCGACATCAGCAACAATATCGGCGATTCGCGATCGCTGATGACGCATCCGTCGTCGACCACCCATTATGGCATGGCGGAAGACGCGCGGCTGGAGGTGGGCATTACCGAGGATATGTTGCGCCTCAACGTCGGCCTGGAAGATCCCGACGACGTGATCGAGGACCTTGATCGCGCGTTGGCGTCGATAGGGCGTTGACGGGAGCGGGGGTTCGAGCGCATCAGTTTTCCGGTGAACCCCCTATTCCCCTTCCACGCGACGACGCGCGACATCATCGTGCACGTTGCCGTCACATATCTGCCCGAACAATCGGAGCCTGACCGGGGCCGCTGGTTCTGGGCCTATCATATCCGCATCGAAAATCAGGGCACAGAGCCGGTGCAGCTGTTGACGCGCAGCTGGGTCATCACCGACGGACGCGGCGCCCAGCACAAGGTGCAGGGCGACGGCGTGGTCGGCGAACAGCCGGTGGTGCAGCCGGGGAAAAGCTATGATTATGTATCGGGATGCCCGCTGGCGACGCCCACGGGGTCGATGCAGGGCAGTTACCAGATGATCGGCGTGCGCGGCGAGTTGTTCGATATCGCCATCCCGCGCTTCGCGCTGATCGCGCCGGCCGTCGCCGAATGAAGCGGACCCATTTGCCGTTGAACGGGCTGCGCGTGCTCGATGCGGCGGCACGTCACCTGTCCTTCACCCGTGCCGCCGACGAATTGGCGGTGACGCCCGCGGCCGTGGGGCAGCAGATCCGCGCGCTGGAGGATATGCTGGGCGTGGTGCTGTTCCGTCGCACCCCCAAGGGGCTGGAACTGACACCCGAAACGCAGGCGGGGCTGAACGCCCTGCGTGCCGGATTTCTGGAGTTCGAGGAAGCGGTGCGGGCGATGCAGGCGGGCCAGTCCAGCCTGTCGCTGACCATCGCCGCGCCGCGCGACATCACCTGCAAATGGCTCCAGCCGCGCCTGGCGGCCTATGCGTCGGGCCACCCCGGCCTGAAGCTGGCGCTGGTCGCGGCGGACGAGGCGATCGATTTCACCGAAGCCAATCTGGACATCGCGATCCGGCTGGCGAGCGATGCGGGCGAGCATGAGGGGGTTGCGCTGGGCGAGCCGCTGTTCGTGACCGTGGAAGCGGCGAATGGCGGGCCGGACCAGCGGATCGACTGGCCTGGATGCCCCTTGGGCGACAGCCCGGCGGTTTTGCGGGTGGCCGACGCAGGCCTTGCGATCGAAGCCGCCGCGACCGGCTTTGGCCGCGCCACCGTGCCGGCGATGCTGGTCGAAGCGGACTTGGCCGATCGCCGCGTCCGGGCCGTGGGCAATCCTGTCGCCGCCAGCCAATCCTATTGGCTGATCGCGCCGCTGCCGCAATGGCGCCAGAAGAAGGTCAAGACGCTGGTGGAGGCACTGACGGCATAAAGCATCGGCAAGGAGGCGTCAGACCGCCGCCACGCCGTCTGCTTCGACGACATCGTCACCGGCATAATAGCCGCGCACCCGCACCCGTTTTTCGACATGATCGACCGGAACGCGCAGCAGCACCAGTCGGAAACGGCCGCCATGGTCGCGCTGAAGGTAGAAGCCGGCGGCATCCCGCTGGAGCCTGCCGGTTTCATCCACTTGCGCGCCAATATCCATAGGCTTCAGTCTAGCCTGTTCTTGATCCCCTTGCCAGCCAGCACGCCTATCACCAGGAACAGGACGAACAGCGCAATGGCGATGAAGAACAGGATTTTGGCGATGCCCACGAACGTGCCCGCCGCGCCGCCGAAGCCGAGCAGCGCCAGCACGGCGGCGATGACAAGGGAAATGATGGCAAGCTTGATCATGACGGCCCCTTTACATTGGACAATAATATCCAAGCGTTTGCCGCGCCGGCTTGTTCCCATGGCGCCGGTGACCCTATGTGACGCAGATGAGTGAAGGACATGAGCGGAACGGCGAGTGGACGGTCAGTCGCCGCCAGTGGATAGCGGGCATGGCGGGCGCGTCGGCGGGGCTGATCCTGCCCGGCATAGCGCCCGGCTGGGCGCGCAGCGGATCAGCAGGTGTCGTGCCGGGCAGCGGCGACGCGCTGTCGGGCGAGGAGATCGCGCTGACCATCGGCCATTCGCCGTTTCGGATCGGCAAGCGTGTCGGCCATGCGGTGACGGTGAACGGATCGCTGCCCGCGCCGCTCATCCGGCTGCGCGAGGGGCAGCGCGCGCGAATCGCGGTGACCAACAGCCTGGCCGAGGACAGTTCGATCCATTGGCACGGCCTGTTGGTGCCATTTCAATATGACGGCGTGCCGGGCGTCAGCTTTCCCGGCATCGCGCCGGGCGCGACATTTACCTACGATTTTCCGGTGCGGCAGGCCGGCACCTACTGGTATCACAGCCACAGCAACATGCAGGAAGCGATGGGCCTGTATGGCGCCATCGTCATCGATCCTGCCGGGGGCGAGCGGGTGAGCGCGCAGCGCGAGCATATCCTGGTGCTGTCCGACTGGAGCTTTGCCCATCCGCACAGGCTGTTGCGGCGGCTCAAGCAGCAGGGCGGCTATTATAATCGCCAGCGGCAGACGGTTGGCGGATTGCTCGAAGGGCGGGACCAGCCGCTGGGGGAGCGGATCGACTGGGCGGCGATGCGGATGGACCCGACCGATATTTCGGACGTCACCGGCGCGGTCTACAGCTTCCTGGTCAACGGCCATGACAGCGCGGGCAACTGGACCGGGCTGTTCGCGCCGGGCGAGCGGGTGCGGCTGCGCATCGTCAATGCAAGCGCGATGACCAATTTCAACATCCGCCTGCCGGGGCTGGCGATGACGGTGGTGCAGGCCGACGGACAGGATGTCGCGCCGGTCGAGACCGACGAATTGCAGATCGCGATCGCCGAAACCTATGACGTCATCGTGCATCCGGTGGAGGATCGCGCCTATGCCCTTGTGGCCGAAGCGGTCGACCGGTCGGGACAGTGCCGCGCGACGCTGGCGCCGCGCATGGGGATGGCCGCGGCGGTGCCGCCGATCCGCAGGCGCCCGCTGTTGACGATGCGCGACATGGGCATGGATCATGCCGCTCCGGCGATGGACGGGATGGATCATGCCGCGATGGGTCACGCCGCCGCCGCGCCGATGGATCATGGCGCGATGACGATGCGCGATCCCGCCGCCGCGCCGCAGGTTCTGCTGGGGCCGGGGGTCGCCATGCTGTCGCCGATGCCGGTGGACCGCACCGGCGACCGGCCCACCGGCCTGGAGCAGGTGTCGCATCGGGTGCTGACCTATCGCGATCTGCGCGCGGCGACGCCCAATCCCGATGTCCGACGCCCCGCGCGAAAGATCGCGCTGCACCTGACGGCGAACATGGAACGCTATATGTGGTCGTTCGACGGCGTCAAATATAGCGACGGGGCAGAGCCGATCGCGATGCGGCTGGGCGAGCGGTTGCGCATGACGTTGATCAACGACACGATGATGCCGCACCCCATCCACCTGCACGGCCATTTTTTCGAACTGGTGACGGGGGCGCAGGACGATGCGGCCAAGCCGCGCAAGCATACGGTCAATGTGCTGCCGGGGGGGAAGGTCAGTTTCGACCTGACCGCCGACGCGCCGGGCGACTGGGCGTTCCACTGCCACATGCTGTTGCACATGCATTCGGGCATGTTCCGGGTCGTAACCGTGCGCGGGGATGCGGCATGAGGCGCGCGCTGATCGCGCTGACGCTGGCGGGCGCGCCGATGCCGGCGGCGGCCCAGCACGACCATGGCGCGCCGCCGGCCGCTCAGCCGGATCATTCGGGCCATCAGGACCATGCCATGCTGCCCGCGCCGCCCGCGCCGCCATCGCCGGGCGATCATGCCGCCGACGCGATATTCGGCGGCGCCGCCATGGCGCGGGCGCGGGCGTCGCTGGCGCGCGAAAGCGGCGGTATGGCCCATGCGATGCTGCTGATCGACCGGCTGGAGTGGCAGGCGCGCAAGGGCGCGGACGGCTATACCTGGGAAGCCGAGATGTGGGTCGGCGGCGATATCGACCGGCTGACGATCAAGAGCGAGGGCGAGGGCATCGCCGGCGGTCCGCTGGACGACGCCGAGGTGCAGGCGCTGTGGAGCCACGCGGTCGACCCCTGGTGGAACCTGCAACTGGGCGTGCGGCAGGATATCCGGCCGGCCCCGGCGCGCAGTTATGTCGCGGCGGGGATCGAGGGGCTGGCGCCCTATTGGTTCAAGGTGACGGCGACCGCTTTCCTGTCCGACAAGGGCGATCTGATGGGCAGGGTAGAGGCGAGCCATGATGTGCGGCTGACGCAGCGGGTGATTGCGACACCGCGCATCGAAGCGCGATTTTCAGCGCAGGATGTGGCCGAACAGGGGATCGGCGCGGGCTTGTCCGAACTGGAGCTGGGGTTGCGGCTCCATTATGCGTTCAGCCCGCGCCTGGCGCCCTATGTCGGGGTCGAATGGGCAGGCGCGCTGGGCGACAGCGCGCGCTATGCCCGCGCGGCGGGGGACGATGCGCGGCGGACGAGCATGGTGACTGGCGTCAGGCTATGGTTTTGAGGACCGGGGTTCTGAGGACTGGGGTTCTGAGGACTGGGGTTCTGAAGATCGGGGTTTTGGGGGCGGCGCTTCGGCGAGCAGGTTGAGCATGCGCGTTACCAGCGCCACGAAACGGCCCTCGTCCACCAGTGCGGCGGGGTTGTTCCAGCTGGCGCTGAGCGCGATCCATTCCCCGTCCTGCCGCTGGCCGAGCAGGTTCATCGCGATCACGCCCGGCTCCGATCCGCCCTTGTAGCCAAGATAGCGCCAGCGCGCCGCATCGGCGGGGGCGATGCCGGGATTGACCGCCATGATCGGCAGCGCCTCGCCGCCCCGAACGCGCAGCCAGTCGAGCAGGCGAACCATGTCCATCGGCGCGGCGAACCATTCGATGCTGTCGATCGCGGTCGGCGTTTCGGCGACCTGGCCGACGTCGATGCTGGCGGCGGTGAGCGTATCGGCGTTGGCGCGGATCAGGTCGGCGCGCGCCTGCGGGGTGGCGGCGGCGTAGGTGGCGCGCAGGGCCGCCTGCGCCGGCATCTTGAGCGCGAACGCTTCGGCGGTGGTTAGCAGCGGCAGAGCAGCGTCTGGCGCGGCATGGCCGGTGGCGCGCAGCATCGCGTCCACCCGGTCGCGCCCCAGCGCGCGCAGCAGCGTATCGCTGGCGCTGTTGTCGCTTTCCGCGATCATCGCCAGCGCCAGGCTGTGCAGCGTCATCGGCGCGCCCTGCGGATAGGTGGACAGCCGCCCGGAAAAGCTTTTGGGGCCAAGCGGCGTCACGTCGCTCCACGCCCGTTCGCCCGCCGCCGTCGCGCGCGCAAGTTCGGCAAGGACATAAAGCTTGAAGGAGGAACCGGTCGCCATCTGCCCGTCGGGCGCGATGACATGGATCGGCACCGGGCCGCTGTCTGTGAGCCGCATCGCCGCCAGCGCCACGCCACCGGGCAGCGCGTTGAGTTCTGCCATGACCTCCCCGGCACTGTCGCCCGACCGCTTCACGCCGACAAGGCGCAGGCCGATGACGCGATGCGGCGCGCGCGGCGCGATGACGAGCTGAAAGCCGAGCGTCGCGCGGGCGTAGCGGACCTCAACCGCGCCGATGGTCGCGCTTTCCATCCGCACATGCGCTAGGCTTTGCGGCGCCCCGTGCGCCGCCCGCCATTGCGCGGCCAGCGCGCGCCATTGCGCGACGGGCACGGCGCTGAGGAATATGGGCGAGAAGAGCTGGTCTTCCCTGCCGGGCGCCGCGAGAACATCCACCAGTTGCGCCGCGCGGGCGCGATAGTCGGGCGGGGGCTGGGCGTGGGCGGGGAGGAAGGTGAGGATTACCGCATAGAGGATCGCGATCAGGGTGAGGGTTTTCCCGAGCTTTCCGAACGCGGGCGGGGACGGCGCGCAAACCACCACCGTCACCCTGACGTCGTTTCAGGGTTCATTTCACCTTTCGGGCCGCCGCTCCCTGAGCACCATGGATGCTGAAGCGCGTTCGGCATGACGGAGTGAAGAGGAACCCGTGCCGCGCACATCATGCGTCGATCGCTTCTTCATCCACCGCCGCCGCATTTTCCTGAATGAAGGCGAAGCGATGCGCGGGGTTGTTGCCCATCAGCCGGTCGACCAGGTCGCGCACGGCCGCGCGATCCTCGACATCGGGGGGCAGGGTGATGCGGATCATGCTGCGGGTCTTGGGATCCATGGTGGTTTCGCGCAGCTGCATCGGGTTCATTTCGCCAAGCCCCTTGAAGCGGCTGACCTCGACCTTCTTGCCCTTGAAATCGGAGGCCATCAGCGCCTCGCGATGCGCATCGTCCCTGGCATAGACGCTCTTGCCGCCCGAAACGATGCGGTAGAGCGGCGGCTGGGCGAGGTAGAGATGGCCGCGCCGCACCAGTTCGGGCATTTCCTGGAAGAAAAAGGTCATGAGCAGCGTCGCGATATGCGCGCCGTCGACATCGGCGTCGGTCATGATGACGATGCGTTCGTAGCGCAGGCTGTCAGGGTTGCAATCCTTGCGCGTGCCACAGCCGAGCGCCAGGATCATGTCGGCAATTTCCTGGTTCGCCAGTATCTTGGCGTTGTTCGCTGAGGCGACGTTGAGGATCTTGCCACGCAGCGGCAGGATCGCCTGGGTCTTGCGGTCGCGCGCCTGCTTGGCCGAGCCGCCGGCGCTGTCGCCTTCGACCAGGAAAATCTCCGTGCCTTCGGGGTCGTCGGTCGAACAGTCGGTTAGCTTGCCCGGCAGCCGCAGCTTGCGCGCGCTGGTCGCGGTCTTGCGCTTGACCTCCTTTTCCTGCTTGCGCTTGAGGCGTTCGTCCATGCGGTCGAGCACATAGGCGAGCAGCGCCTTGCCCCGGTCCATATTGTCCGACAGGAAATGGTCGAAATGGTCGCGCACCGCATTTTCGACGAGGCGCGCGGCTTCGGGGCTGGTCAGCCGATCCTTGGTCTGGCTCTGGAACTGGGGATCGCGGATGAAGACCGACAGCATGATCTCCGAAGAGGTCATGATATCCTCGGCGGTGATGTCCTTGGCCTTTTTCTGGCCGACCAGATCGGCAAAGGCGCGGATGCCCTTGACCAGCGCGGCGCGCATCCCGGCTTCATGGGTGCCGCCGTCGGGGGTGGGGATGGTGTTGCAATACCAGCTATAGCTGCCGTCCGACCATAGCGGCCAGGCGACCGCCCATTCGACCCGCCCGGCGGTGCCGGGAAAATCCTGGGAACCGGTGAAGAATTTGGAGGTGGCGCATTCGCGGGTCCCCACCTGTTCCTTCAGATGATCGGCAAGGCCGCCGGGAAACTGGAACACCGCTTCGGTCGGCGTGTCGTCCGTGATGAGTTCGGCCGCACATTTCCAGCGAATCTCGACGCCCGCGAACAGATAGGCCTTGGACCGGGCGAGGCGATGAAGCCGGGCGGGCTTGAACCTCTGTTCGCCGAAAATCTCCGTGTCGGGGATGAAGGTGACCGAGGTCCCCCGGCGATTGGGTGCGGCGCCCACCCGTTCGAGCGGAGCGAGCGGGAGGCCTTGCGAAAAACCCTGGCGGAACAGGTCCTTGTTGCGCGCGACTTCCACCACCGTACTGCTCGACAGGGCGTTGACGACGCTGATGCCCACGCCATGCAGGCCGCCGGACGTCGCATAGGCCTTGTCGCTGAACTTGCCGCCCGAATGGAGCGTGGTCATGATGACCTCCAGCGCCGACTTGCCCGGAAATTTGGGATGCGGGTCGACCGGGATGCCCCGGCCATTGTCGGTGATCGTCAGGCGATTGCCCGGCTCCAGCGTCACTTCGATCCGCGTCGCATGGCCAGCCACCGCTTCATCCATGCTGTTGTCGAGCACCTCGCTCGCGAGGTGATGCAATGCGCGCTCGTCGGTGCCGCCGATATACATGCCGGGACGACGGCGCACCGGCTCCAGCCCCTCCAGCACCTCGATGGCGGATGCGTCATAGCCGGTGGAAGGGGTTTGCGGGCTGGCGAAAAGGTCGTCGGGCATGGCCCAAGCTATAGGGTCGGCTGTGGCATATAGGCAACCTCAGGTTGAAAACTGCGGCCTCCACCCATCGCGAATGAAACAAAATCGCGCGGCCCATCGTTACCCGCCCGATTTACGTCACCATCCCAGGAGGAGAAGCCCATGAAATCACTCGCTCTCGCATCGTTCGGCGCGATCATTGCCCTGGCCAGCCCGGCCATGGCACAGGACGGCACGGACCATTTCAGCGGTCCCTATGTCGGCGCGTCGCTCGGCTATAACTGGCTGCCCAACAATACGGCCAATGACGTCGAAACGCTGGCATATGACACCAACGGCGACGGCAATTTCAACGACCAGCCGCGCAATGCCGTGACCGGCGCCAATGCGTTCGTGGGATATTGCGACGGCCGACCGCGCCAGCGCCCCAACGGCACGGTCGCCGACGGATGCACCAGCGACAGGGACGGCAAGTTCGCCTATTCGGGCATGCTCGGCTATGACATGCAGATGGGCAATGTCGTGATCGGCGCGGTGGTCGAGGGCGGCCAGTCCTATGGCAGCAACTATGTCACCGGGTTCAGCTCGACCCCGGCGAACTACACTTTTTCGCGCAGGCTCGACTGGGAAGCGGCGGCCCGCCTGCGCGCCGGTTTCGCGTTCGACCGCACGCTGGTCTATGCCACGGGCGGCCTCGCCTATGGCAAGTTCAAGAATAATTTCACCACGAACAACGGCGCAAACACCTTCACCGAAAGCAACCGGACGGAAGATGATTGGGGATACACCTTTGGCGGCGGCATCGAACATAAGGTCGACGACCATTTTTCGGTCGGCGTGCTGTATCGCTATACCCGGTTCAATCCGAACGATTATCGCGTGACCGTAGGCCAGGGCACGGCGCCCGCCGGCAATCCGTTCATCAACGGGCTGACCAACGGGTCGACGGTGATCATGCGGACCAACGAGCAATATACGACGCAGAGCGTCCGCTTCACGGCGGCATATCGCTTCTGACGAAATGCCGTCAGGCAGTGAAAGAAAAGGGCCGGAAGCAAAATGCTTCCGGCCCTTTCTTGTGAAATAACATCAACGCACGCGCGGACCGCCAAAGGGCAGGGGCGGCGGCGGGCGGCGGGTGCCGCGCGGCAATTGCGCCTGATAGGCGCGGCCGCAATGTTCGACGCAATAGGGGAAGCCCGGATTGACGGCGACGCCGCAAAAATGGAAATCCGCTTCGCCCGGATGGCCCATCGGCCATTTGCAGATCCGTTCGGTCAGGTCGAGCAGGCTGGTCTTGCCCGCCATTTCGGGGCTGGGCTTGGCCGGAACCAGCCGGCGCGGCGGCGCGGGCGGGATCGGCGCCTGCTGATCGCCGGGGCCCTGGCGCAGGAAGCCGCCGGGGCCGACCGACACGATGCGCGGCTGGGGCGGCGGGGCAGGGGCTTCGACCGGCGGGGCAGCCGTGGCGGCAGCGGTTGCGGCGACGGGTTCGGGCGCGGGGGGCGCGGGCCGTTGCGGCGCAGGCGTCGCCACCGGCGCGGCGGCGCGAACCGCTTCGGCCTCGGGCGCGGATGGCTTGCGCGGCGCGGCGGCAGCGGGTTTCTTGGCCGTGTCGTTCGCCTTCACCGGCGAGGGGCGCGATTGCAGCCCCAGCCGATGGGCCTTGCCGATCACGGCATTGCGGCTGACCCCGCCCAGTTCATCGGCAATCTGACTGGCGGTCAGGCCCTTTTCCCACATCGCCTTGAGCAGGTCGATACGCTCGTCGGTCCAGGACAATGAATGACTCCTCACAATCGCTAAGATGCACCCCTATATGGGGACGGGGCGGCGCGGGTTCAAATTCGCGACGACGCCCTTGCAGCATGAACCCCCAGCCGATAGTCGATCCCACCATGAACGACCAGTCCAAAATTGCGGCCACCAGCGCGGACCGCGCCTCATTTCCCGAACCGGGGGTCGCCATGATCCGCAACGTCAACTGGCCGGGCACCCGCGCGCTCTATGCCAAGGAAGTGCGCCGCTTCATGAAAGTGCAGTTGCAGACGATCTGGGCGCCGGCGGCGACGACGCTGATGTTCCTCATCATCTTCACCATTGCGCTGGGCGGCGGCGAAGGCGGGGCGGGCCGCCAGGTTCTGGGCGTGCCGTTCGCCGATTTCATCGCGCCGGGCCTGATGGTCATGGGCATGATGAACAGCAGCTTCGCCAACGCCAGCTTTTCGCTGCTGGTGGGCAAGATCCAGGGCACGCTGATCGACTATCTGATGCCGCCGATATCCACGGGCGAAATGCTGTTCGCGCTGGTTGCGGCATCGGTGACGCGGGCGTGCGCCGTGGGCGGAGCGTTGTGGATCGCCATGGCGCTGTGGCCGGGCGTGCATGTCGCGCCGGCCCATCTGTGGGCGATCGTGTGGTTCGGGATGGCCGGGTCGACCTTCGTCGCGTTCATCGGCGTGCTGACGTCGATCTGGGCGGACAAGTTCGATCATGCCGCCGCCGTCACCAATTTCGTCATCGGGCCGATGACGCTGTTGTCGGGCACATTCTATTCGATCGACCGGCTGTCGCCATTTTTCCAGACGATCAGCCATGCCAACCCGTTCTTCTACGCGATTTCGGGTTTTCGCTACGGCTTCGTCGCGGCGGCGGATACCGATGTGGCGACGGGCAGCCTGGTGCTGCTGACGCTCAACGTCGCGCTGGCGATCCTGTGCTATGCGCTGTTGCGCCGGGGCTGGAAGATCAAGGCCTGACCGTTCTCAGGTCAGTCCCGCGACCACCGGTACGACCAGCATCAGCAGGGTCAGCATGCCCGCCGCCAGCAACCAGTGGCGCAGGCGCGGGCGATCCGCACCCATGATCAGCCGGCGCTGCCCGCGCCGCCGACGCGGGTCAGCGCAAAGCCTGCCGCTGCCGCTTCGGCCGGCGGATAGATGTTGCGCAGGTCGACCAGCACCGGCTGCGCCATCGACTGGGCAAGGCGCTTCAAGTCGAGCGCACGGAAAATATCCCATTCGGTGACCAGCACCAGCGCGTCGGCGCCCTGCGCCGCGGCATAGGCGTCGCTTGCCATGGTTACGCCCGCCATCATCGGCGCGGCGACGGCCATGCCTTCGGGATCATAGGCGACGACGTTCGCGCCCGCATCCTCCAGCGCCTGGACGATCGCCAGGCTGGGGGCGTCGCGCATGTCGTCGGTATTGGGCTTGAAGGTCAGGCCAAGCAGCGCGACCGTCCTGCCGCGCGCGTCGCCGCCCATCGCCTTGACGATCTTGCGCCCCATCGCCCGCTTGCGCAGGTCATTGACCTGCACCACCGTTTCGACGATTCGCAGCGGCGCGTCATAATCCTGCCCGGTCTTGACCAGCGCCAGCGTATCCTTGGGAAAGCAGGAGCCGCCATAGCCGGGACCGGCATGGAGGAATTTGGAGCCGATGCGGTTGTCGAGGCCGATGCCGCGCGACACTTCCTGCACCTCCGCGCCGACCGCTTCGCACAGGTCCGCCAGTTCGTTGATGAAGGTGATCTTGGTCGCCAGAAACGCATTGGCGGCATATTTGATCAGCTCGGCGGTGCGCCGCCCGGTGAACAGCAACGGCGCCTGGTTGAGGTAGAGCGGCCGATAGATTTGCCGCATCACCGCCATCGCGCGTTCATCCTCGGTGCCAACGACGATGCGGTCGGGCCGCTTGAAATCGCCGATTGCCGCGCCTTCGCGCAGGAATTCAGGGTTGGATACGACGGCGATGTCGATGTCGGGGCGCGCATGCCGCACGATTCGTTCGACTTCGTCGCCGGTGCCGACCGGCACGGTCGATTTGGTGACGATCACCGCCGGGCCGGCCAGCGCGCCCGCAATCTCCGTCGCGGCGGCATAGACGTAGGACAGGTCGGCATGGCCGTCGCCACGACGCGAAGGCGTGCCGACCGCGATGAAGATGGCGTCCGCGCCCTGCACCCCTTGGGCCAGATCGGTGGTGAAGGTCAGGCGCCCTGCGGCGGCATTGTTGCCCACGAGCTGGTCAAGCCCCGGTTCGAAGATCGGTATCCGTCCCGATTCGATTGCCGCGATCTTGCCCGCATCCTTGTCCACACAGACCACGTCATGGCCGAAATCGGCAAAGCAGGCCCCCGACACCAGGCCAACATAACCTGTGCCGATCATCGTGATCTTCATAACGTTCGTAATGCCTTTGCGCGGATGAAGCCGGGATCGAGCCTCTAGCATAGCCGCATAAGGTTGCAAAAGCGTGCGTAAAGCATGTTCGGGCGTGCGATCGTTCAGGGCATCGTTACCATTTGCTGGCATGTCGGCGGGCAAGAGCGGCAGAAACGAAGGATGACGATGAAGGTTGCGCTGGTGTTCGGGACGCGGCCCGAAGCGATCAAGATGTTCCCTGTCGTCCATGCGCTGCGCGCGCGGGCGGGGGTCGACGCACGCGTCATCGTGACCGCCCAGCATCGCGGCCTGCTCGACCAGGTGCTCAACATGGCCGGGATCGTCCCCGATATCGACCTTGACGTCATGACGCCCGACCAGACGCTCGACGGCCTGACCGCGACGCTGATCGTCGAACTGGGCAAGGCGTTCGACGCCGAACGGCCCGACCGCATCGTCGTCCACGGCGACACGCTGACCACCATGGTCGCGAGCCTTGCCGCCTATTATCGCAAGATTCCGGTCGCCCATGTCGAGGCGGGGCTGCGCAGCGGCGACATCCACCACCCATGGCCCGAAGAGGTCAACCGCCGCGTCGTCGCGTGCATCGCCGACATGAATTTCGCGCCGACGCAGGGGGCGGCCGATGCGCTGCTCGCCGAAAGCCGGGACGCGGCGGGCATCCATGTCACCGGCAACACCGTGATCGACGCGCTGTTGGCGACGCGCGACCGGGTTCGGGCCGACGCCTCGCTGGCGAGCGGGCTTGACGATCTCGCCGCGCGCTTTGCCGGCAAGCGGATCATCGCCGTCACCAGCCACAGGCGCGAAAATTTCGGCGGCGGCATGGAATCGATCGCCCGGTCGATCGCCGACATCGCCGCGCGGCCCGATGTCGCCGTGATCTTTCCGGTCCATCCCAACCCCAATGTCCGCCCGGTCATGGATGCGGTGCTGGGCGGGTTGCCGAACGTCGCGATGATCGACCCGCTCGACTATCCCCATTTCGTGCGGCTGCTCGACATGTGCCACCTGGTGCTGACCGACAGCGGCGGCGTGCAGGAAGAGGCGCCCTCGCTCGGCAAGCCGGTGCTGGTGATGCGCGAAACCACCGAGCGGCCCGAAGGCGTGGCGGCGGGGACGGCGAAGCTGGTCGGCGCGGACAGGGCGCGGATCGTCGCTAAGACGCTGGCGCTGCTGGACGATGACGCGGCCTATGCGGCGATGGCGCGGGCGCACAACCCCTTCGGCGACGGCAAGGCGGCGGAGCGGATCGCCGATATCATCGCGGCGGGCTAGGGCGATTACGAGGGATTAGTCGGGGAGGCGTTCGAAGCCAGGCCGCATGCGAAACATGGGTCCCCGCCTGCGCGGGGACGACGGGGATTACAGCTCGGCGTCCATCAGCTTGGGAAAGAAGCCTTCGTGCGCGGCGCGCAGGTCGGTGAGGGGAACGCCGGCAACGGCAGATCCGCCGACCGTGCCGATGCGGACCGCATGTGCAGGGGCGCTGCCTGCTGGGCCGGTCAGGACGTATCGGCCCTGATCTTCGCCAAAAGCCTTGGCCGCATCCAGCGACGCGGTCAGTTCGCAGCCGATATTGCCGGCCAGAGCCATTTCGGCGAGCGCGACGATCAACCCGCCATCGCTGATGTCATGCACGGCGGTGACGGCGCCCGCCGCCACCAGGGCGCGAACGGCATCTGCATTGGCGCGTTCGGCGGCCAGGTCGACCCTGGGCGCATCGCCGGCTTCGCGGCCCGCGATTTCGCGCAGCCAGATCGACTGGCCAAGATGCGTGCCTTCGCCGCCGATCAGCCAGATGGCGTCGCCTTCATTCCTGAAGGCAACCGTCGCCATCCTGTCCACGTCGGCCAGCAAGCCGATGCCGCCGATTGCCGGGGTCGGCAGAATCGCGCTGCCGCCGCCGGTCGCCTTGCTCTCATTGTAAAGCGACACGTTGCCGCTCACGATCGGGAAGTCGAGCGCGCGGCAGGCGTCGCCCATGCCTTCGAGGCAGCCGGTCAGCTGGGCCATGATTTCGGGCCGCTGGGGATTGGCGAAGTTGAGGCAGTTGGTGACGGCGAGCGGGGTCGCGCCGACGGCGCTCAGGTTGCGATAACATTCGGCGATCGCCTGCTTGCCGCCTTCATAGGGGTCGGCATAGCAATAGCGCGGGGTGCAATCGGTGCTGATCGCCAGTCCCCTGCTCGATCCATGGACCCGGACCACCGCCGCGTCGCCGCCGGGGCGCTGGACGGTGTCGGCGCCGACCATGTGATCATATTGTTCCCAGATCCAGCGGCGGCTGGCGATGTCGGGGCTGCCCATCAGCTTGATGAGGTCCGCGCCAATATCGGTCGATTGGGGGATGTCGCCCAGCGGCGCGACATTGGCCCATGCCCGGTAATCATCCCTGCTGGCGGCGGGTCGATCATAGAGCGGGGCATCGTCGGCAAGCGGGGCGAGGGGAATGTCGCACACGGTTTCGCCATGGTGGACGAGGACCATGCGGCCTGTATCGGTGACTTCGCCGATCACCGCGAAATCCAGTTCCCATTTATGGAAAATGGCCTCGGCAAAGGCTTCGCGGCCGGGCTTGAGAACCATCAACATGCGCTCCTGCGATTCGGAGAGCATCATTTCATAGGCGGTCATGCCGCTTTCGCGCTGGGGCACGGCGTCCATGTTGAGGAGGAGGCCGACGCCGCCCTTGGACGCCATCTCGACGCTGGAGGAGGTCAGGCCCGCCGCGCCCATATCCTGAATCGCGACGATCGCGTCGGACGCCATGAGTTCCAGGCACGCCTCGATCAGCAGCTTTTCGGTGAAGGGATCTCCGACCTGAACCGTGGGGCGCTTGGCGTCGCTGTCCTCGCCGAAATCGGCGCTGGCCATGGTCGCGCCATGGATGCCGTCGCGGCCGGTCTTTGATCCGACATAGACGATGGAGTTGCCAACGCCCGACGCCGCCGAATAGAAAATCTTGTCGGTGTCGGCGATGCCCACGGTCATGGCATTGACCAGGATGTTGCCGTCATAGGCGGGGTGGAAATTCACCTCGCCGCCCACGGTCGGCACGCCGACGCAATTGCCATAGCCGCCGATGCCGCGCACCACGCCGCTGATCAGGTGGCGCATCCTGGGGTGATCGGGCCGGCCAAAGCGCAGTGCGTTCATATTGGCGATGGGACGCGCGCCCATGGTGAACACGTCGCGCAAAATGCCGCCGACGCCGGTTGCCGCACCCTGATAGGGTTCGATATAGCTGGGGTGGTTGTGGCTTTCCATCTTGAAGATCGCCGCCTGCCCGTCACCGATATCGACGACGCCGGCATTTTCGCCGGGGCCGCAAATGACCTGCGGACCGGTGGTCGGCAGCTTCATCAGGTGGATCTTGGAGGATTTATACGAACAATGTTCCGACCACATGACCGAAAATATGCCCAATTCCGTCAAGTTCGGCTCTCGCCCCAAGGCGTGCAGGACGCGGTCATATTCTTCCGTGGAAAGGCCGTGCTCGGCGACGATTTCCGGGGTGATGGGGCTGGTGGTGCTGGACATGCCCGCGCCTTTAGCGAGGCGGCTCGATTTGGGCAATGATCACGTCGATGCGGATATCCTGATCATGCAAGCGGGTTAGACTTTCCCCGTCCGTCGAGGTCCGGCATAGATGCACGCCATGAATCCGCTTCTTGCCGCTGTCCTGCTCCTGTCAACCAGCCTTGCGGCAGGGGGGCAGTTGCTATTTCGGCACGGCGCGCGCGGCAGAATTGAACTGGTCGATTTCGTCAGTTGGACCGTTGTGAGCGGTCTGTTTTGCTACGGATTGAGCACCTTGCTTTGGATATGGGCGCTTTCGCGCGCGTCGCTGGTGACAGTCTATCCCTTCACCATGCTGACTTTCGCTTTCGTCTATCTCGGCTCGGCATTGCTGCTGAAGGAACAGATGCCGCCGCAGGCGATCCTGGGCGCATTGTTGATCGCTGCCGGACTGTTCGCCATCGTGCAGAGCGCGGCGGCGAACTGAGCGCCGCCGCGCCGATCCTCATCGCTTGTTAACCATCCTTCGGCATGTCGGCTGGGCGGGCGAGGGCGTCCGGGAGCAATGCGAATGCAGATGAAGCCGTGCGCCGAATTCAAATCGATCAGCCTGGTCATTCCGGTCTATAACGAGGAAGCGGTGCTGCAACGCCTGTTCGGGCGGCTGGACCGCCTGATGGATCAGATAGAAGGCCCGGTCGAAGTGCTGATGGTGGACGATGGCAGCCGGGATTCATCGGCGGCCATGATCTGCGCCAAGGCAGCCACGGACGCTCGCTATCGCTATATCGGCCTGTCGCGAAATTTCGGGCATCAGAGCGCGATCACGGCAGGCATGGAGCTGGCTGGCGGTAGCGCTGTGATTGTGATGGATGCCGATCTTCAGGATCCGCCGGAACTGGTTCATGATCTGATCGATCAATGGCAGCAGGGTTTCGACATCGTCCATGCCCGCAGGCGGTCACGTCAAGGTGAAACCCGCTTCAAAAGACTATCGGCAAATCTGTTCTACCGATTGCTCAACCGTTTGTCCGACATAGATATTCCCGTCGACGTCGGCGATTTTCGGTTGATCGATCGTCGGGCGATAGAAACGTTCAGGGCTATGCCCGAACAGGATCGCTACGTCAGGGGCATGTTCGGCTGGATGGGCTATCGGCAGACAATCGTCGAATTCATGCGCGACGAGCGGGCCGCGGGCAAGACCAAATATTCGCTGTTCAAAATGCTCCGTCTTGCGCTGGACGGGATCATCGGGTTTTCGGACGCGCCTTTGCGATGGGCGTTATGGGCGGGCGCGGGCGTATCGCTCGCCGCGATTCTCTACGGAACTTATGTTTTGACGATTGCTCTTCTGGGCGTGCGGCTGGTCAGCGGCTGGGCTTCGCTCGCAGTGCTGACATCGCTGCTGTCGGGGCTCAATCTGTTGATGATCGGCACCGTGGGTCTCTATGTTGGCAGGATACACCGGGAAACCAAGGGTCGGCCGCTTTACATCGTGGCGCGTGATACCGGTCGGCCCTTCGCTTCTACACGTGCGGACGATCCAGTCAGCGTCGCCGACGCGTCGCCGCACGCGCGCTTGTGGCCATGACGTCGAAGGTCAGGCGAGAGGAGACGATCGCCGTTGCTCGAACCAGTTTGATCGCGGTCGGCGGCCTGCTGGCTTACCAGCTTATTTTCAACATCGCTGCCGCTTGCCTTGGCTGGCCACGACCCTTCGCCAATTTTCTGTGCTGCCAAGGGGATTATTTTGCCGACTATTTCAAGTTCGTCCTGTCCTATCCTGGCGGCAGCGCCGTGGAACTGCCCGATTGGTGGATCGTGCGCGAACAGATCGCCCCGTACCTGATCGATAATCCCTATCGCGGGGCGCAAGGGCTGGGAGGGCCGTATATTACCCATCTGCATGTGCCCCCTTTGTCGACGCTATATTCGCTGGCCAACCTGTGGGCGATGCGATGGGTCGATCCGCTGCTGCTGTTCTGCATCCAGCTGATCGGTATCCTGTGCTATTGGTGGCATATCGTGCATGGCGCGGTCGCCGTTAGGCGCGCGGCGCTGCTGTGGTTCATATTCGGGCTGATCAGCTATCCAGCACTCATGATGGTGGCTCGAGGCAATTTATTCGCGGCTTTCGCCGGCCTCGCCATCATTCATGCACTGGCGTTGGCCTTGCAGGGACGGGGACGCGTCGCCGGCGCGCTTCTGCTGGCTGTTGCCATCAATATCCGCCCCAATGCCGCAATTTTTGCGCTCATTTTCCTGTTGCTGCATTGGCCAAGGCGCAATCAGGCGATGCTCGTGGGGGCGACCGCCACGATGGGCCTCTTCACGGTATGCATGTTTCTGTCGGGCTGGATTTATCCCGACTATGATTTGCCGCATTTTTTCGGTGGGCTCCAAAATTATTACCAGAGATATGTCGTCGAAGGCGGGGGCGTCGCGTACGGATCTTCGTTGTCCGGCGCATTGGCATTCTTGTTTTCGCATCGACCAGGGCTGGATCGATTGGCTCTGCTTCTGTCGGTTGCGCCCTTTCTGATCGTTCTGGCTGAACATGTTCGCCATCGAGTCGATCCGGCGATCCTGCTGTTCGCGAGCTGTGCGACCTATGCCCTCGCTTCCACCGTTTTCGCCGATTACCATCTGCTACCATTCCTGCTGGTCCCGATCGCAATCACGCTGGCGCCGGCCAACGATGGCGCCATGCTACCCCGACGCGAATTTGACCGGACGGTCGCGCTCGTGGCATCGCTGCTCGTACTCAGCCCCAAAAACTATCTTTTCGACGGCGTTTTGTCCTGGCAGGTCATGCTCAATCCGGCGATACTCCTGACGGCGATGCTCCTTTTATGCGGGTCGGCGCTTTTCCAGTTCCGCGTCGGTCGGCACGCCATGGAAAAAGGGCCGGGCGTCGTGTGACGTCCGGCCCCGGAACAGGAAAGACGGTAGGGATCAGGCCTTGCAGCTCAGGGCCGGCTTGCCTGCGACGGCGGCGGTGATCTGCTTGCCGTTGCCGGTCACTTCATAACCGCCCTCGGCGGTGAAGGGCTTGCCGGGTTCGGCGGCGGTCAGGCGGGTCGGCGTGCCCGACTTTTCGGTCCGCAGCAGCGCCGTCTTGTCATCGCTCATGAAGTCGATGAACAGCAGGCTGTTGTCCTTGCAGCGATACTGGAAGCTGTTCTTGACCGAAGGCGGCAGTTCGACCGCGGCGGCGTTCGCCAGTTCCTTGGCCATCGGGTCGGCGGGGCCGCCCACGACTTCGGGTTCGTCATTGGAAGAGCCGCAGGCGGACAAGAGGCCGAGCGATGCGGCGGCGAGCATGGGGAGACAATATTTCATAGCGGTCCTTCTATGTGCATGTGCAGCATGACGCGTCAATGGTTAACTGCGCCTGACTTTGCCTTGCGGCGTGCCATCAGCGTGTGACGATCCTGTGTCGCACAATCCGCCGTACGCCGCGCGTCCCGGCTTGACCGGGGCAGCCACCGGGGCCAATGCAGGCATTAATGACCGACCAACCGACACCCAGCGCCGATGGTGCCGCTCCCGATCTGGCCACCCTGTCGTTCGAGGATGCGCTGCGCGCGCTCGAAACCATCGTGCGGCGGCTGGAAAGCGGCGATGTGCCGCTCGATGAATCGATCAGCCTCTATGCGGAGGGCGAAGCGCTGCGCAAGCAATGCGCCCAGCGGCTGGCGGATGCCGAGGCGCGGATCGCCAAGCTGACCATCGACGCCAGCGGCGCGATCAGCGGCACGCAGCCGTTCGGCGTGGACTGAGGCGCATGAAGGGACAAGGCACGGCAAGCGCGCTGGTAGGCAAGCGTGCCGGGGCCACCGCGGCGGCGATCGACCGTGCCTTTGCCGACCTGTTGCCGCTTCCCGACGACCCGCGCCGCCGCCTGTATGAAGCGATGCGTCATGCGGCGATGGGCGGCGGCAAGCGGCTGCGCCCCCTGCTGGTCGAAGCGACCGCCGAATTGTTCAACATCGCGGAGGAATCGGCGTTGCGCGTCGGCCTCGCGGTCGAATGCATCCACGTCTATTCGCTGGTGCATGACGACCTACCCGCGATGGACGATGACGACATGCGCCGGGGCAAGCCGACCGTTCACAAGGCGTTCGACGAAGCCACCGCGATCCTGGCCGGCGATTGCCTGCACGACCTGGCGTTCGAGATATTGGTGGACGAAGCGACCCATGGCGACCCGTTCGTCCGATGCGACCTGGTCCGCGCGCTGGCCGCCGCCAGCGGCCCGGCGGGCATGGCCGGCGGGCAGATGATGGACCTGGAAGCAGGAAAGGCGAGCTTCGACCTGGCCACCGTCACGCGGCTGCAACAGCTCAAGACCGGCGCGCTGATCGGCTTTTGCATCGAGGCGGGCGCGATCCTGGCGCGGATCCCGCCCGAGGCGCGCACCGGCCTGCACGGCTATGCCCGCGATATCGGCCTTGCCTTCCAGATCGCCGACGACCTGCTGGACGTGGAGGGGGACGCCGCGCTCGCGGGCAAGGCGCTGGGCAAGGATGCGGACGCGGGCAAGGAAACATTCGTGTCGCTGCTCGGGGCGGAGCGCGCACGCGAACAGGCGCTGCTGCTGGTCGACCAGGCCAAGGCGCACCTGCACGGCTTTGGCGCGGAAGCGGACCTGTTGCGCGCGATCGCCGACTATATCGTGGAGAGGGACCGCTGATCATGGGGGAAGTCAAGGCGCGCATAGGTGTCTATCCAGGCACGTTCGATCCGATAACGCTCGGCCATATGGACATCATCCGGCGCGGCGCGAAGCTGGTCGACAAGCTGGTGATCGGGGTCACCACCAACATCGCCAAATCGCCGATGTTCAGCGATGAAGAGCGGCTGGAGATGGTAAGGCGCGAATGCGCCGGGATCGACGCCGAGATCGTCGTCACCGGCTTCAATTCGCTGTTGATGGATTTTGCCGAGGCGCAGGGGGCCAGCATCATCGTTCGCGGCCTGCGCGCGGTCGCCGACTTCGAATATGAATATCAGATGGCGGGCATGAACCAGCAGATCAACGGCCGGGTCGAAACCGTCTTCCTGATGGCGGACGTGTGCCTGCAACCGATCGCCAGCCGGCTGGTCAAGGAAATCGCCCTGTATGGCGGGCCGATCGACAAGTTCGTCGGGCCTATGGTGCGCGATGAAGTCGTGGCGCGGGTCGAGAAACTGGGCCGCAAGGGCGGTTGACCGCGCCGCTCATCCCCGGTTCAGTTGCCAATCGCGAAGAGCACGCTATCAGGGCATTCCGCTTGTCGGACGACATTTGGTAAAAGGCGATCAGTTTATGGGTTTGACTTCGGCGCTGAAGGCTTTGGCGATCGGTTGCGCGATGATGGCCGCGGCCGGGCCGGCGATGGCCCAGGGCGGCAAGGGCGAAGACCTTAAAAAGGCAGAAGCCGCCGCGCGCGCCGAGGAAACGGCCAAGGCGCTGAGCGGCGACACCGCTGCCAAGCTGCCGCCCGCCACCGTGCCGATCGACCCCGCCAATGTGTGGGACCTGGACCTGTCGACCGGCGGGCGCGTGCGCATCCAGTTGCGTCCCGACGTCGCGCCCGCGCATGTCGACCGGATCAAGGAACTGACGCGCCAGGGATTTTACAATGGCCTGAAATTCCATCGTGTCATCCCCGGTTTCATGGCGCAGGGCGGCGACCCCAAGGGCGATGGCACCGGCGGTTCGCCGCTGCCCGACCTCAAGGCCGAATTCAACCAGTTGCCGCATCTGCGCGGCACGCTGTCGATGGCGCGCGCGGCGGGCGAGGACAGTGCTAACAGCCAGTTCTTCATCGTGCTGTTGCCGCGTATGCAGCTCGACAAGAAATATACCGTGCTGGGCCGGGTGATCGAAGGCATGGCCTATGTCGATGCCATCGCGCCGGGTGAGCCGCCAGCCAACCCGACGACCATCGTGCGCGCGTCGATCGAATCGGACGGCGTGGCCGGCATCGTCCCGCCGGTCGCCGACTCTGCGCCCGTCGCGGAACCCGCGCCGGCGCCCGAATCCGCGCCGGCGCAATAGGACCCGATCCCCGGCGACGGGGCCGCCGTCATGCGCGTTGACCTGTTCGATTTCGACCTGCCGCCCGAGCGGATCGCGTTGCGCCCCGCGTCGCCGCGCGATAGCGCACGGTTGCTGCTGGTCGCGGGCGATGCGCAGCTTGAGGACCGCATCGTCAGCGATCTGCCGTCGCTGCTGCGCGCCGGCGATTGCCTGATATTCAACGACACCCGCGTCATCCCCGCCCAGCTTGAGGGCCGGCGCGGCGACGCGCGCATCGGCGCAACGCTGCACAAGCGGCTTTCGCTGCGCGAATGGCAGGCGTTCCTGCGCAACGCCAAGCGGGTGCGCGCAGGCGACCGCATCGATTTCGGCGCCGACGTGACGGCCATTGCCGGACCGCGCGACGACGAGGGCGGCGTCACGCTGCGTTTCGAAGGCGACGAGCCGGTCGAACTGCTGTTGGAGCGGGCAGGGCGGATGCCGCTGCCGCCCTATATCGCCAGCAAGCGCGCGACCGACGCGCGCGACCGCACCGATTACCAGACGATGTTCGCGCGCGAGGACGGCGCGGTCGCCGCGCCCACCGCCGCGCTGCACTTCACGCCCGGACTGATCGCCGCGCTCGACGCGGCGGGCATCGGGCGCGAAACGCTGACGCTGCATGTCGGCGCGGGCACATTCCTGCCGGTCAAGGCCGAAGACACCGACGCGCACCGGATGCACGCCGAATGGGGCCGGATCGGATCGGCCGCCGCCGCGCGCCTCAACGCCGTGCGCGCCAATGGCGGCCGCCTGATCGCGGTCGGCACCACCAGCCTGCGCCTGCTCGAAAGCGCGGCGCGGGAGGATGGCGTCATCCAGCCGTTCGAGGACGAAACCCGCATCTTCATCACGCCCGGCTACCGCTTTCGCGCCATCGACGGGCTGATGACCAATTTTCACCTGCCCAAATCGACCCTGTTCATGCTGGTCAGCGCGCTGATGGGCACGGAAAAGATGCAGGCGGTCTACGCGCATGCGATCGCGCAGGATTATCGCTTCTACAGCTATGGCGATTCCTCGCTGCTGCTGCCCTGACGCGCCGTCCACCCACTGGCCTTTTGCTCCCGCACACTCTACATGCGCGCCGATGATGAGCCGCTTTTCCAAGATGCATGGGCTGGGCAACGACTTCGTGGTGATCGACGCGCGCGATGGCGCGGTCGAACTCACCAGCGGCCAGGTGCGGGCAATTGCCGATCGCCATGCCGGCATCGGCTGCGACCAGCTCATCCTGATCGGTCCTTCGGATCGCGCCGATGTGTCGATGCGGATTTTCAACGCCGACGGCAGCGAGGTCGAGGCGTGCGGCAACGCCACCCGCTGCGTGCCGCTGTTCGTCGGGCGCGACGTGCTGATCGAAACCCGCGCGGGGCTGCTCGACGCCAGGGCGGTCGATGGCGGGGCGAGCGTCGACATGGGCGCGCCGCGCTTTGGCTGGGACGAGATTCCGCTCGCCTATGCCATGGATACGCTGACGCTGCCGGTGGGTTGGGAAGATCTGCCCGCACCCGCCGCGGTCAATGTCGGCAACCCGCATGTCATCTTTTTCTGCGACGATCTGGATGGCTTCGACGCCGGGCGCCTTGGCCCGATGATCGAGCAGGACGCATTGTTCCCCGCGCGCGTGAACGTCAATTTCGCGCAGATCCTGGGGGACCATCATATCCGCCTGATCGTCTGGGAGCGCGGCGCGGGCCTTACGCGCGCCTGCGGCACCGGGGCATGCGCCACCGCGGTCGCCGCCGTCCGCCGGGGCCTGGTGGCCGGTCCCGTCACCGTCAGCCTGCCCGGAGGCGACCTGCTGATCGACTGGACGCCCGGCGGCCCCATCCGCATGACCGGCCCCGCCACCCATGTGTTCGATGGCGAGGCCGACTGGGCGCGCTTCTGACGATGCCGCCCGAGATCATCACCCTGGGCTGTCGCCTCAACATCGCCGAAAGCGCGGCGATCCGCGAGATGACGATGGACGCGCACGACCTGATCGTCGTCAACAGCTGCGCCGTCACCGCGCAGGCCGTGCGCCAGACCCGCCAGGCGATCCGCCGCGCGCGCCGCGCCCGGCCGGAGGCGCGCATCATGGTGACGGGCTGCGCCGCCCAGACCGACCCCGCCATGTTCGCGGAGATGCCCGAAGTCGATGCCGTGATCGGCAATCGCGAGAAGATGGAAGCGGCCTCCTACGGCGGCGAGGCGCGCGTGCGCGTCGCCGACATCATGGCCGTCCGGGACACAGCGCCCCACATGGCGAGCGCCTTTGCCGATCATGCCCGCGCCTTTGTCGAGGTGCAAAATGGCTGCGACCATCGCTGCACCTTCTGCGTCATTCCCTATGGCCGGGGCAACAGCCGATCGGTGCCCGCAGGAGCGGTGGTGGACAAGGTGCGTGAACTGGTCGATGCGGGGTATCGCGAGGTCGTGCTGACCGGCGTCGACGTCACCAGCTATGGTCCCGATCTGCCCGGCCAGCCCAGCCTGGGCCTGCTGATCCAACGCATATTGAAGGGCGCGCCCGCCCTGCCGCGCCTGCGCCTGTCATCGCTCGACAGTGTCGAGATCGATGAGCGGATGTTCGACCTGATCGCCCACGAACCGCGCCTGATGCCGCATCTGCACCTGTCGCTCCAGTCGGGCGACGACATGATCCTCAAGCGGATGATGCGCCGCCACACCCGCGCCGACGCGGTGCGGATCGTCGAGCGGTTGCGAGCGGCGCGCCCGGACATCAGCATCGGCGCGGACATCATCGCCGGCTTTCCGACCGAGGACGAGGCGATGTTCGCGCGCAGCGTGGCGCTGGTCGCCGACTGCGCGATCGTCCACGGCCATGTCTTTCCCTATTCGCCGCGTGCCGGCACGCCCGCCGCGCGCATGCCGCAGGTCGACAGTGCGACGATCAAGGCCCGCGCCGCCCGCCTGCGTGCCGCCTGCGAAGCGAGCCGTGCCGCCTGGCTCGCCAGCCTGATTGGCACCGTCCAGTCGGTGCTGGTCGAACGCGACGGCATGAACGGCCATGCCGAAAATTTCGCGCCCGTGCGCTTTGCCGCGCCGCAGCGCGCGTCAACCATCGCCTCCGCCCGCATCACGGGCCTTGAGAATGGCACGCTGATCGCGCAAGAGGCTGGCCATGAGTGAAATCTCCTGGCGCGACCGCCTGTTCGGCGGGCTTCGGCGCACATCCGACAAATTGGGCGAAAACCTGACCGGCCTGTTCGGCAAGGCCGCGCTCGACGACCAGACGCTGGACGAGATCGAGGAGGCGTTGATCGTCAGCGACCTTGGCCCCGCCATGGCCGCGCGCATCCGCCAGCGCCTGGCCGAAGGGCGGTTCAACAAGGAACTGACCGAGGAATATCTGCGCGAGATCATCGCCGAGGAGATCGAAAAGACGCTCGCCCCGGTCGCCCGCCCGCTGGAGATCGAAGCCTTTCCCCGGCCCCAGGTGATATTGGTGATCGGCGTCAACGGCTCTGGCAAGACGACGACCATCGCCAAGCTCGCCCATAATTTCCTGGAACAGGATTATGGCGTGATGCTGGCGGCGGGCGACACATTCCGCGCCGCCGCCATCGGCCAGCTCAAGATCTGGGCCGAGCGGCTGGGCGTGCCGATCGTGTCGGGCAAGGAAGGGGGCGATGCCGCCGGCATCGTCTATGAGGCGGTCAAGCAGGCGACCGCCACCGGCATCGACGTGCTGATCGTCGATACCGCCGGGCGCTTGCAGAACCGCACCGAATTGATGGACGAGCTTGCCAAGATCCGCCGCGTGCTTGGGCGATTGAACCCGGCGGCCCCGCACGACGTTGTGCTGGTGCTGGATGCCACCACGGGACAGAATGGCTTGTCGCAGATCGAAGTGTTCAAGGATGTCGCGCAGGTCACCGGCCTTGTCATGACCAAGCTGGACGGCACCGCGCGCGGCGGCGTGCTGGTCGCGGCGGCGGAAAAATACCGCCTGCCGATCCACGCCATCGGCGTTGGCGAAAAGATCGAGGACCTGCGCCCCTTCGACGCGGGCGACATGGCCCGCGCCATCGCCGGAACCGCTTATGCGCGCTGATGCCCGTCGGCCCGCTGTTCCCCGACGCGCGGGCAAGACGGAGTGAACATGGCGCAAACCAAACCCGCCCATAACGGCACGCTCAGCCTGGCGCTCGATTTCGGGCCGCTGCTGGCGTTCTTCCTGTCCTATAAATTCCTTGGCATGATCGCGGGGACCGCGGTGTTCATGGCGGCCATCGCCGTTGCCGTCATCGTGTCGAAAGTGAAGCTTGGCAAGGTGTCGCCGATGCTGTGGCTTTCGGCCATGCTGGTGCTGTTCTTCGGCAGCCTGACCATCTATTTCCGCGACGAAAAATTCATCCAGCTCAAGCCCACGATCATCTACAGCTTCTTCGCGCTGATGCTGTTCGCCGGGCTGCTGCGCGGCAAGTCTTTGCTCAAATATCTGTTGCAGGCCGCCTATGACGGGCTGACCGATGAAGGCTGGCGCAAGCTGTCGCGCAACTGGGCGGTGTTTTTTCTGTTCATGGCCATCGCCAACGAAGCCATGCGCGCCACGATGACCTTCGACACCTGGCTTGCGATCAAGGTGTGGGGTGTAACGATCGTGTCGGTCCTTTTCGCCGCGGCCAATATCCCGATGCTGATGCGTCACGGGCTAGACATCGGCGCAAAGCTCGACAGCGAGGAAATCGGCGAAACCACGCCGCCGCAGGGGTAGGGGGCAAGGCGCGGTCAGGGGCTGTAAAAGGGGCAGCGTTGAGCCACGGCGCGCTTCGCCATTGTCAGCGGCTCGCCTGTCGTTTGCGATAGGCGCCAACTTGCCGTTGGCTTTGGTTCTGACGATAGAATATCATAATAGTCTCAGGAGAATTGGATGACCTGCGAGCCCGACAGTCGGCTGGTCCCGGTCAATGGCATGGTTGCTGATTTGGCACGCATGGCCGGTCAGGCGCCGCCGCGGATGGCAATGCCGCACCGGCTGATGCGAACAGCCTTTGGAGCGGATTCATGAAGCGCTTTATCAATCATGTCGATCATGTCGCGTATATTTCCAGATGGGAAACGGTCGAAGCAAATGCGGCTCGACTGGAGGCGCTCACGGATGCGAAGTTGCAGCGTACCGATCGACCTCATGTGGGGGTCGTATTGTACATTGACTGGTCCGCCGGTCTGGAAATCGTCGCGCCCATGCCCGAGCGGACCGAACAGAATGAAAGCCTGCACGACCTGCTCGACAACCGTGGGGAAGGGGTGCTTGCCGTCATTTACGGTGTGGAGGATCTCGATGCGCATAAAGAAAAACTGGAAGCGAAGGGTTTTGAGATCAGCCCGCTGTGGGAGTCCGTTCATCCGGCCGGCTCATGGTCAGAACGTCTGCTGGTACGGGAGCGCCATGGGCCGGTGTTCATGAACACCTGGCTGATCTATAGCCAGATTGATTATCGCGACGGCGAGATTCGTTTCATCGAGGTGGAGCAGGAAACAGCCCACCCCTGACAGGTACGCACATCCCGTTCGGGTCGGCGGCAGGCGCTTGGGATTTCTGGCGCCGACACGATATCGGCAGCGGTTGCGCGCCGCGCGCGCCCCTATTCCTCGCCGAACTTTTCCTCGACCAGGGCGACCAGCTGGCCGACCGCATGTTCGGCTTCGGGGCCTTTGGCGCTGATGGTGATATGGTCCCCCATTGCCGCGCCCAGCATCATCAGGCCCATGATCGACGTGCCGGTGACTTCCGATCCGTCCTTGCGCACGGTGACCTGCGCGGGCAGGCCGCTTGCCAGCGTAACGAATTTCGCGCTGGCGCGGGCATGCAGGCCGCGCTTGTTGCTGATCCGTACTTCCCGACTGATATCCGTCATGGGGTGCTGCCCAATAATTCCGATGCGACGCTGATATATTTCTGCCCTGCTTCGCGCGCTGCTGCAACCGCCGCACGCACGTCCATCACCTTGCGCGCGCTTTCCAGGCGGATCAGCATCGGCAGGTTGATGCCCGCGATCACTTCGATCTCGCCGGCCTTGAGCAGCGATATGGCAAGGTTGGACGGCGTGCCGCCGAACAGGTCGGTCAGGAGGATCACGCCCGACCCGTCATTGACCCGCTCCACCGCCGCCGCGATGTCGGCGCGGCGCAGTTCCATATCGTCTTCGGGACCGATACAGATGGTCGCGATCGCCTGTTGCGGCCCGACGACATGCTCCATCGCCACGACGAATTCCGTCGCCAGCGACCCATGGGTGACAAGGACTAGTCCGATCATCTGCGTGTCTGGCCCACCTGCTTCATGATATTGCTTTTCGGGCCTCCCGGTCGCGCTTCTCCAGGGCGTCCTGCGGCGCTGATTCCATATTGCGGTGCGATACCGTGGGCGAAAAGCCGGCGCCTTGCAAGCGTTTGGCGACACGTTCGGCAACATGTACCGAACGATGCCGCCCGCCGGTGCAACCGAACGCCACGGTGATATAGGCCTTGCCGGCTTCCGCATAGCGCGGCACCAGCGAAACGAGCAGTTCCTCGATCTTGCCGACCGCGTCCTCATAGGCCGGATCGAGCGCGATATAGGCCGCGACGCGCGGGTCCTGCCCGGTCAGCGGCCGCAGCGCATCGTCCCAGTGCGGATTGCGCAGGAAGCGCATGTCGAACATCAGGTCGGCATTGCGCGGCACCCCGCGCGAAAAGCCGAAGGACAGGATCGTCAGCACCGGATC
The DNA here is from genome assembly GCF_037725245.1 of Sphingobium anseongense. Classification (NCBI taxonomy): domain Bacteria; kingdom Pseudomonadati; phylum Pseudomonadota; class Alphaproteobacteria; order Sphingomonadales; family Sphingobiaceae; genus Sphingobium; species Sphingobium anseongense. The sequence goes on from NZ_JBBJUL010000010.1 coordinate 85,266, forward strand.
GGACAGGCGTTCGCGCGAAAAGCGGCCGCGAATTTCCTGTTGCAGCGCATTGCTCGAAAAGCTGGTGGTATCGACGATATGGCTGGCCCAGCGCCGCAACGGTTCGGTCATTTCCCGTTCGCGGGCGATGCCGTCGGCCGCCGGGCGATCCATCGCCAGCGGATGCCGCCGCCGCGTTTCGGCAAAGCGCCGCTCCAGTTCGGCACCCGCGCAATCGAGGAACAGCGTGTCGATATCATGCCCGTGCGTTTCGCGCAGCGCCTTGATCCGCTGAACGATGGCATTGGCGTCGAACCCCCGCGTCCGCGCGTCGATGCCCAGCGCCAGAGGCCGCTCGTCGTCGCCCGCATGCCCGGCCGGCAGGGGGCTGTGCAGCAATCGGTCGAGCAGCATCAGCGGCAGGTTGTCCACCACTTCCCAGCCCATATCCTCCAGCGTCTTGAGCGCCGTCGTCTTGCCAGCGCCCGACAGGCCCGACACCAGCAATATCGTCTTGGGCGCGATCTCGCTCATGACTGGCCGGCAGTCCCGTCGACGACACGCAACGCCAGTTCGACCTTGATCGGCGCGGACGGTTCGCGCGGGGCGAGCTTGATCACCGGCACATCGACCCCCGCCAGCGTGCGCCACAGCGGTTCTTGCGGCATCCGGTCGACGATGTCGAACAGGTCGATCAACAGCGCGACCGGTACGTCGCTGACATGGGCGAGGGTGACAAGGCCGATGCCGCGCACCTCCATCCGCCCGGCGATGGTGTCGGGCGCTGTCGCGACGAGCACGCCGTCCTGCCGCTTGAGCAGGGTATAATCGTCGCTGATCAGTTGCGCGCCCCGATCAATGAGCCGCAGCCCCAGGTCGGACTTGCCAGCGCCGCTCGGACCCGCGAGCAGCACCGCGCGCCCGCCGATCGCCACCGCCGTCGCATGAACCGTCTCCGATGATAGTGCGCGCGCCATGCTCGTTCCCCGAACGCTCTTACTTAGACCTTATCTGGCACAGGTGAAACGATATTACGCGCCCCGCCCCGCCGATCACTCCGACGCGATGCCGGGGTCCTTTTCCACCGCCATCGGCAGGCGGACGACGAAGCAGGCGCCGCTTTGCGCGTCCTGTCGGTCGCCGATGCTGATCCGTCCCTGATGCCCCTCGACGATCGACCGCGCGATCGCGAGGCCAAGACCCGAATGCTTGCCGAACGCCTCGCCCTCGGGCCGGACGCTGTGAAAGCGGCGGAACACATGCTCGCGCTCGGATTCGGGCACGCCTGGCCCTTCATCCTCGACGCTGACCAGCACTTCATTTTGCGCGACGGTCGCCACCACCTGCACCAGTCCGTCGTCGGGCGAGAAAGAAATCGCGTTGTCGATCAGGTTTTCGAGCACGCGCACCAGCCGCTGTTCCTCGCCCAGCACCACCGCCACGTCCTTGCGCGGGCGGGCGAATGCGAGCCGCACCCCGCGCGCCACCCCACGCGCCTCACGCGCGACGATCAGTCGCTCGATCAGCTGGCCAAGGTCGATCGGTTCGAACCGGGTGCGCGAAAGCTGCGCGTCGATGCGCGATGCTTCGGCGATGTCGGTGACCAGCCGGTCGAGCCGGCGCACATCGTCGCGAGCGATGGCCATGAGCTGATCGCGCAGATCGGGCCGGGCGACCGCGTCGATGCGTTCGAGCGAATCGAGCGCCGAGCGGAGCGACGCGATCGGGTTCTTGAGTTCGTGGCTCACATCGGCGGCAAAGGCGTCGGTCGCGTCGATACGCTGGCGCAGCGCATGGCTCATGTCCGACAGCGCCCGCGCCAGCATCCCGATTTCATCGCGCCGTTCGGGCAGGCGCGGCACGGTGACCTCCCGCGCGCGGCCAAGGCGCACGCGCACCGCCGCCCGTGCGAGTCGCTGGAGCGGAAGAACGATGGTGCGGGCCAGGAACAGCGATAGCAGCACCGACGCCATCACCGCCACGCCCAGCACCAGGCCCAGGCGCAGCCGTTCGGCGCGGACGATGCGCGTGATGTCGCGCGCATTTTCGGTCGCCAGCAACATATCGCCATCGGCCAGCGGCGTGGCGGAGGAGATGACCAGCGTGCGATCCGGCGCATAACGGCTCATCGACTGCGGCGCGTTGGTGCGGCGCGCCGCCATGATTTCGGGCCAGGCTTCGGCGCGGTCCACCGTCGGTTCGGCGAAATCGGGTGGACGGTCAGCCGAAACGATGCGGTCGACGGCCTTGTCGAGGAAGCGCGCGACATGCCGCCGCCAGCCTTCTTCCGAAGGCTGGCGCAGCCGGTAACGCGGCGCATCCATGGTGAAACTGTCGCTCATGAGCCGGCCATCGCGGTGATAGCGGCGGACGCGATCGCCGGTGCGCCGCGCATAGGCAGCGATCAGCGCGTCCCGCCCGTCGCTATGGGCGTGCTGGAGGCCAACGGCCAGCAGCGACAATTCGCGTGCCGACTGTTCCAACCGGGCATCGACGATGCGGGTACGATAACTGTCGAGATAGAAGAATCCGCCGGCCAGCAAGGCGAGCGCGAAGACGTTGACCGCCAGGATGCGCGGCGTCAGGCTGACCCGGCCCGACCATTGCAGGCCCGGCTCGTCGCCGCCCTCACGCTTCGGAAAAACGGTAGCCAGCGCCATAGAGCGTATCGATCGCATTGAATTCGGGATCAACCTCGCGGAACTTGCGGCGCAGGCGCTTGATGTGGCTGTCGATGGTGCGATCATCGACATAGACGTCGTCCTGATAGGCGGCGTCCATCAGCTGGTTGCGGCTTTTGACGACATCGGGCCGGATAGCGAGCGTTTCGAGAATCAGGAATTCGGTTACGGTCAGCGTCACGTCCTGCCCGTTCCATTTGACGCGATGGCGCGCCGGGTCCATTTCCAGCCGCCCGCGCAGGATCGGCTCGGCGGCCGGCTCGTCGGCGGTCGCCGGAGTGCGACTCGCTTCGGCGCGACGCAATATCGCGCGGATGCGCGCGATCAGCAGGCGCTGCGAAAATGGCTTGGCGATATAATCGTCCGCGCCCATCGCCAGGCCCAGCGCTTCGTCCAGCTCGTCCGCCTTGGATGTCAGGAAAATGACCGGCATCTGCGTCTTTTCGCGCAGGCGGCGCAGCAGTTCGATGCCGTCCATGCGGGGCATCTTGATATCGAAAACGGCCAGGTCGGCGGGATTGTCGAGCAGCGCCTTCAATGCAGCATCGGGATCGGAATAGATGCGCGTGATGAAGCCTTCGGCCTGAAGCGCGATCGACACCGATGTCAGGATGTTCTTGTCGTCGTCCACCAGCGCGATGGTTGCGGTCATGCGATCATCCATGTCGTCGGAAGCTGTCGTGCCTAGACCAACCTTCTCGCGCTCGCAAGCAATCGCATCGCCATCGTCGAGGGCAAAGCGGGCCTGGAAGCGGCGCAAGTCACAGCGAAGCGGGACCAATTTGACGTTTTGGCCGCGAATGCTTATGCGCGGCATGTCTGCAGCAATCGATGTCGCCCGCACGAAAGGAGCGACACGTAGGGGCGGATCGGTCGCCAGCGACCCGAATTTTTATCAGGAGTTATGTGCGTGCAGGCCCAATCTTCAATCACCCTGGACCAACAGGGTATATCCACCACCGCGACCCAACACTGGAATCTGGGCACCGCGCCGCTGGTCGAAGCATCGCTCGCCAATGGCGAAGGCATGCTGGCCAAGGACGGTCCGCTGGTCGTCCAGACCGGCAAGCACACGGGCCGGTCGGCGAATGACAAGTTCATCGTCAAGGATGCCGAGACCGAAAACACGGTCTGGTGGGGCAAGACCAACGTTCCCATGACGCCGGAGCATTTCGCCAATCTGAAGGCTGATTTCTTCGCGGCCCTGGGGCAGAAGGACACGCTCTATGTCGCCGACCTGTTCGGCGGATCGCAGCCCGAACATCGCGTCCGCGTGCGCGTGATCAACGAACTGGCCTGGCACAATCTGTTCATCCGCACGCTGCTGGTGCGGCCCAAGGCGGAAGAACTGGCCGACTTTGCGCCCGAATATACGATCGTCGACCTGCCCAGCTTCCGTGCCGATCCGGCGCGCCATGGCAGCCGTTCGGAAACCGTGGTGGCGGTGAATTTCTCGGAAAAGCTGATCCTGATCGGCGGCACCGCCTATGCCGGCGAAATGAAGAAGTCGGTATTCGGCATCCTCAACTATCTGTTGCCGACCAAGGGCGTGATGCCGATGCATTGCTCCGCCAATATCGGCCCCAACGGCGACACCGCCGTCTTCTTCGGCCTGTCGGGCACGGGCAAGACCACGCTGTCGGCCGACGCCAGCCGCACGCTGATCGGCGACGATGAACATGGCTGGTCGGACACCGCGGTCTTCAATTTCGAAGGCGGCTGCTACGCCAAGATGATCAACCTGTCGGCCGAGGCGGAACCGGAAATTTTCGCCACCACCAAGCGTTTCGGCACGGTGCTGGAAAATGTGGTGATCGATCCGGTCACGCGCGAGATCGACCTCGACGATAACAGCCTCGCGGAAAACAGCCGCGGTTCCTATCCGATCGAGTTCATCCCCAATGCATCGGAAAAGAATCTGGGTCCGGTGCCCAAGAACATCATTTTCCTGACCGCCGACGCCTATGGCGTGCTGCCCCCGATCTCGCGGCTGACCCCCGACCAGGCCATGTATCATTTCCTGTCGGGCTATACCGCGCGCGTCGCGGGCACGGAAATCGGCGTAACCGAACCGACCGCCACCTTCTCCACCTGTTTTGGCGCGCCCTTCATGCCGCGTCATCCCAGCGTCTATGGCAATCTGTTGAAAGAGCGGATCGCCAAGGGCGGCGTGACCTGCTGGCTGGTCAACACCGGCTGGACCGGCGGCAAATATGGCGTGGGCAAGCGCATGCCGATCAAGGCGACTCGCGCGCTGCTCAATGCCGCGCTGGACGGCAGCCTCAACAGCGCGACGTTCCGCACCGATCCCAATTTCGGCTTCGAAGTCCCGACCGCGGTCAGCGGCGTCGATGCCACCATTCTGGATCCGCGCGCGACCTGGGCCGACAAGGCCGACTATGACGCCACGGCGGCGAAGCTGGTCAAGCAGTTCGTCGACAATTTCGCCCAGTTCGAGGAGCATGTCGACGCTTCGGTCCGCCAGGCCGCGCTCACCGCCGCCTGATCGACGCACATATCGGCAAAAGGGGCCGGGCAGGGGACTGCCCGGCCCCTTTTCGTTTCGCGCGCGCACGATGCGGTGTTATCCTGTGGCCAGTGATTGAACGATGATCGAAAGGCGCGGCATGGGCATGTTCGACGAACTATTGGGCAATGCGGGCGGTTTGGCCGACATTGCCGCCAGGCTCGGCGTATCGCCGGAACAGATGCAGGGCCTGATGACGGAAATCGGCCGTCGCATCGCGCATGGCGAAACCGATATTTCCGCGCTGGCGGCGACGGCCGCCGAATATGGCGTGTCGGCCGACAGCCTTCAGGAAATGATGGGGCAGTTTGGTGGCCCCGAAGCGATCATGAGCAAGATCGGCGGCATGTTCGACCGCGACGGCGACGGCAATCCGCTGGGTGAACTGGGCGCGATCGCCAAGGGGTTGTTCGGCTAGGCCACGCCGTCGGCGGCTATTGTCAAAAAACGGTCGTGGTTGCATCGGTCATACCCCCTGCGGGGTATGTAATTTCCCCCTGCATCTCTAATTCTTTCGCGCTGGCCTGGGGAGGCCGGTCAACGCATTGAATTAAGACGCATTTGGGGGAATTATGAACAGGTTGATTTTGCGCGGCGCCGCGCTGTGCGCTTTCGCCGCGACGGGGACGGCAGCCCTTGCGCAGGTCGATGACGTGAACGCGCCCAACGGGCCGGGCCGCGTCTATGTCCGCATGGCTTTCAGCAACGCAAACGATACGGCGCTTCTCAATCTGCCGCTCGACAGCAGCTTCGTCCAGCGTGACGCGGGTTTGGACCTCTTCCACCTGCGCGAGATCCCGGATCGTTATGGCTTTGACGGCGTCAACGATACCGGCAGCTTCGGCCTGGTAACGGCCACGTCGAACATTCTGGGAACCCAGGTGCTCGCGCGCTTTTTCGAAAATAACGGTGTGGGCCGGCTCACTGTCACGCTGCCGTGCCGTAGCGAAGGGGCAACCAGCATCCGGCAGAATGTCGGCGGGCTTTCAGTCGTCAATTTCGAAGGCAATCTGATCCAGGGCTCGCAATATGCGCCCGCGCCCGATGGCATCAGCGACGCCGCCTTCGACAATATCGAAACCCGGTATCAAAATCCCTATGCGGTGCGATTTACCGGCGTCGATCCCAATTTTGCCGCCGATGAGGCCTTTGCCGCTTACGACCAGTTTCTGGAAGGCGAAACCACCAACGGACCCTGGCAATATACCGGGTCCGAACGCTTCACCGCCAACGAGTTTCTCGGCGCGGTCTATGGCTGTTCGGTCAACGGCGCGGGCGTCAATCCGCTGGTCGGCAATGCCCAGAGCCTTCAGCACCAGATGGTCGAATCCGGGCTTGATTTCACGCAGCCGATGTTCGGCCCGGACGAAGCGCCCTGGGGCATCGGCCTGCGCATCGGCCGCACCAACCGCCAGGGCGCGGTGGGCACCACCTATGAAGCGCGCATCAGCCGTGCGTTCCGGTTGAGCGAGGGCAGCCGCAATCTGCTGATCGTCGACCTGCCAGTCAGCTATGAAGATGTGAAGGGCGTGCGGACGCTGCGCGCAAACGCTGCCGTCGCCGCACGCATCGGCCTGTCGCGGCAGTGGAGCATCGAGCCGCGCGTGTCCTACGGCTATGTCTATGCCCATGATCAGGGGCTGAAGGGCCAGCTCGCCATGGGATCGGTCGCCAGCCTGCTGATGCTCGACAATATCGGGCCGGGCGCGCTGACCATCGGCAACATGATCGGCTATACCAAGGTGTTGAAGGCGCAGCTGTACGATTATGATGTCGGCAACCGGACCGACAATGTCGTTCTGCGCAATGGCCTGGCCTATGAACTGCCGCTGTCGGGCCGCACCCTGGGTCGGCAGGCGTCGGTTCGCACCAGCTATGCGATGACCAACTATCTGGGCGACGATCTTTATACGCAAACGCTGCACGAGGCCACGCTGTCGCTGGGCGTGCGGACGCGCGGCAGCGATATCCGCAACAGCTATGAAGTGATCCGCGTCGGACTGATCGGCAAGCTGGGCGATCATTACAAGAGCGGCCACCTGTTCATAGGCTATCGCTTCTGAACGATCAGGCAGGGCGGCGACAGGCGCGCCGATCTTTCCCGATCAAGGGCGACGGCGGGCATGTCCCGCCGTCAGCTTTTGGGCAGGATAGATTTTTTGGCCTTGCCTTCATCAGGGTGAAGGGCCATTCGCGCCAGCATATTGCGGACGTTGCGCAATGGGCGATGAGGGAAATGCACTTGAACGACGTGTCGATCAAACGTGCCGATGAAGAGGCCGTGTTGGAACCCACCGGCGCGTTGTCGGTGGAAACCGTTCTGTCGGTGAGGCATTGGAACGAACATCTGTTCAGCTTCCGCATCACGCGCCCCGCCAGCTTCCGCTTCCGGTCGGGCGAGTTCGTCATGATCGGCCTCAAAGGCGACAACGGCAAGCCGCTGCTGCGCGCCTATTCGGTCGCCAGCCCCGCATGGGACGAAGAACTGGAGTTCCTGTCGATCAAGGTGCAGGACGGCCCGCTTACCAGCAAGTTGCAGCTGATCCAGCCGGGCGACCAGATCTATCTTGGCCGCAAGCCCACCGGCACGCTCGTCACCGACGCGCTGTTGCCGGGCAAGCGGCTGTTCATGCTGTCCACCGGCACGGGCCTTGCACCGTTCCTCAGCCTGGCCCGCGACCCCGACGTGTATGAATTTTACGAGCAGGTCGTCGTGGTGCATTCGGTGCGCCGGGTCAGCGACCTTGCGTTCCACGACGAGCTTGAATCCAAGCTGGCCGACGATCCGTTGGTCGCCGAGCAGGCGGCGACGCAATTTCATTATGTGCCCACGGTCACGCGCGAACCCTTTCGCACCAACCGCCGCATCGACAAGCTGATCGGGGACGGGTCGCTGTTCGAAGGCATTCCGGGTCCGGCGAAATTCGATCCCGAAACCGACCGGATCATGATGTGCGGCAGCATGGACATGATCAAGCAGTTCGGCGCGCTGTTCGAAGGCAGCGGGTTTCCCGAAGGATCGAACGCCGCGCCCGGCGCTTTCGTGATCGAGCGCGCCTTCGTCGGCTGAGCCGGGCCGTCCGTGCGGCCTATTTCGGTATGCGTCGCGCGCTGGCGACATGATGGGCATGGGTGATCGCCACCGCCAGCGCATCGGCGGCGTCCGCGCCCGCGATCTTCGCGCCGGGCAGCAGCCGCGCGACCATGGCGTGAACCTGCTCCTTGGACGCATTGCCGACGCCCACCACCGATTTCTTGACCAGGCGCGCGGCATATTCGCCGACGTCGATCCCTGATCGCGCGGCGTTGAGCAGCACCACGCCGCGCGCCTGCCCCAGCTTGAGCGTCGATTGCGGATTGACGTTGACGAACACTTCCTCGACCGCCGCGCCACCGGGGCGATATTCCAGGATCAGGTCAGTGAGCGCGGCGTCGAGCGCGAGCAGCCGCGCGCCCAGCGGCATCGTCGTCTGCGTCCTGATCTGCCCGTTGGCGAGGTGGCTGAGGCGATTGCCGTCCGCCGCGATCAGGCCCCAGCCGGTGGTGGCCAGGCCAGGATCAAGGCCCAGGATGATCATCTGCCCGCCCCCCGGCTTCGCCCAAGGCGAAAGATGCGTCGCCGCCTAACCCAGCTTCTCCATCACATCGTCGGACACGTCGTAATTGCCCCACACCGTCTGGACGTCGTCATCGTCCTCCAGCGTGTCGACCAGCTTCATCAGCGTCGCGGCATTGGCCTCGTCGACCTCGACCGTGGTCTGCGGCTTCCAGGCAAGCTTGGCGCCTTCTGCCGGACCCAGCCTGGCTTCGAGCGTTTTGGCTACTTCGTGCAGCGCGTCCATCGCCGTCCAGATCTCATGCTCGTCTTCGCTCGACGATACATCCTCGGCGCCCGCGTCGAGCGCCGCTTCGAAGATGGCGTCGGGGTCGCCGGCGGCGGCGGGATAGGTGATCAGCCCCATGCGGTCGAAGCCGTGGCTGACCGCCCCGCTCGCGCCCAGATTGCCGCCATTCTTGGAGAAAGCGGTTCGCACATTGGTCGCGGTGCGGTTGCGATTGTCGGTCAGCGCCTCGACGATGATGGCGATGCCGCCGGGACCATAGCCCTCATAGCGCACCTCTTCGTAATTTTCGCCGTCGCCCTTCGACGCCTTGTCGATCGCGCGCTGGATATTGTCCTTGGGCATCGACTGCGCCTTGGCGGCGTTGACGGCCAGGCGCAGGCGCGGATTCATGTCCGGGTCGGGCATGCCCATCTTTGCCGCCACGGTGATTTCGCGGCTGAGCTTGGAGAACATGGACGAGCGCTTTTTGTCCTGCGCGCCCTTGCGATGCATGATGTTCTTGAATTTGCTATGGCCGGCCACGGCCTGCTCCTGACATGATAGTGGAAAGGCAAGCGCGCTCTCTAGCGACCGCTCGCCTTTCCTGCAACTAGACGAGAATTGCGGTGCCCGACGCCGACACCATCAGCATCGACCCGTTGGATCCCAGCACCTCATAGTCGAGGTCGACGCCAACGATGGCGTTCGCGCCCAGCGTCGCCGCGCGCATCCGCATTTCTCCGATCGCCTGGTCTCGCGCGCGCTGGAGCACATCCTCATAGGCGCCCGACCGGCCACCGACGATATCGCGCACGCTGGCGAACAGATCGCGGAACAGGTTGGCCCCCACGATCACTTCGCCGGTGACGATACCAAGATATTCCTTGGCGGGGCGGCCCTCCAGCCGGCTGGTGGTGCTGACGATGATTTCGGACATGATGGCGTTCCTTTCCGGGTCATGGGCAGTCAGGCGAACGCTTCGGCCTACTCCATCCCCAGCGCGGACAGGTAGGTCTGGAGGATCGCCTCCATTTCCTGCCGGTCGTGCGGCTGCATCTTCCGCAGGCGGACGATCTGGCGCATGATCTTGGGATCGTAACCGGTCGCCTTGGCTTCCAGATAGACGTCCTTGATGTCGTCGCCGATGCCCTTTTTCTCTTCTTCGAGCCGTTCGATGCGCTCGATGAGAAGGCGTAGCTGATCGGCGGCGACGTTGCCCTCGCTCATGATAATCTCCAGTCTGTGAATCGGGTTGGCGACGCTCCTAGTGGCTGTCGGCGTTCTTCGCCACACTCTCTTTCATCCGGGCGATCTGTTGCGGGCTCGCTTCGCCCTGATAGCGCGCCTTCCAGTCGGCAAAGGGCATGCCATGGATGATCTCGCGCGCTTGATCGCGGGTCATCGTGCCGTCCGCCTCGGCAATCCAGTCGGCCAGGCAATTACGGCAAAAGCCCGCCAGCCCCATCAGGTCGATATTCTCGACATCGGTGCGATGCTGCAAATGGGCGACAAGCCGACGGAAGGCGATTGCGGCGACCGCGTCGTCGACTATGCTGTTGGCCATGGGTGATCCTCTCGCATTTATACATGATCCTGACGTGTATCATCGATAATTGAAATCGAAGCCCAGGCAAGCCAGCCCCTGCTGCCCGGCGCATTCCTACTGCCAGGAGATGGTGATGACGAAGATAACGCCGCGTTCGCGCAAGGTCCGCATATTGGCGACGCTGGGGCCAGCGAGCGACACGGTCGAAATGATCCGCAAGCTCTACCTTGCGGGCGCGGACGCATTCCGCATCAACCTGAGCCATGGCACGCATGAGGATCATGCGGCGCGGGTGGCCGCGATCCGGGGGCTGGAAAAGGAATTCGGGCGGCCGATGACGATATTGGGCGACCTCCAGGGCCCCAAGCTGCGCGTTGGCACCTTTGCGCAAGGGCTGGCGGTGCTCGAAACCGGGGCGTCCTTCATGCTGGATCGCGACGAAGCGCCCGGCGACGCGACGCGCGTCAATCTGCCCCACCCCGAAATCTATCAGGCGCTGGTGCCGGGCGCGCGCCTGCTGCTCGACGATGGCAAGCTGGTGCTCAGGGTGATGAACGTGGCCGAGGACCGGATCGACACGGTGGTCGAGGTCGGCGGCACGCTGTCCAACCGCAAGGGTGTCAACGTCCCCGACGTGGTGGTGCCGATGGCGGCGCTGACGCAAAAGGACCGGCGCGACCTCAGCTTCGCCATGCAGCAGGGCATGGACTGGATCGCGCTCAGCTTCGTCCAGCGGCCCGAGGATCTGGCCGAGGCGCGCAAGCTGATGGGCGGCTATGGCGCGTTGATGGCCAAGATCGAAAAGCCATCGGCGGTCGAGCGGCTGGAGGAGATACTCGAACTGGCCGACGCGGTGATGGTGGCGCGCGGTGACCTGGGCGTCGAATTGCCGCCGCATACGGTGCCACCGCTGCAAAAGCAGATCGTGGAGACGGCGCGGCGCATGGGGCGCCCGGTGGTGGTGGCGACGCAGATGCTCGAATCGATGATCAAGGCACCCACGCCGACGCGAGCCGAAGTGTCCGATGTCGCGACCGCGGTCTATGACGGCGCCGACGCGATCATGCTGTCGGCCGAAACCGCGGCCGGCGACTGGCCCGAACAGGCGGTGGCGATGATGGACAGCATCGCCCAGAGCGTCGAGCGCGATCCGGGCTATCTCGGCCGGTTGCACTTCACCCAGACCGATCCCGATTCCACCACCGCCGATGCGCTGGCCGAGGCGGCGGCGGGCATCGTTCCGGTGGTCGGGGCCAGCACGATCACCTGCTTCACATCATCGGGCAGCACGGTTCGCCGGGTGGCGCGAGAGCGGCCGAGCGCGCCGATCCTGGCGCTGACCCCCCGGCAGGACACCGCGCGCAGGCTGGGCCTGACCTGGGGCGTCCATGCCGTTCGCACCAAGGATATCGGGACGTTCGAAGAAATGGTGGGCAAGGCGCGGCGGATGGCGCTGCGCCATCATCTGACCGAAAAGGGGCGCAAGATCGTGGTGCTGGCGGGGGTGCCGTTTGGCACGCCCGGTTCGACCAATGTGCTGCATGTCGCCGCCATCCGTGGCGACGAGCTGAAAGGACGCGAGTAGATCAGGCGAGCAGGCCGAGCGATTCCAGTTCGGCCCGCAGCGTGGGGGCGTCGGTAAAGACATGCCCCCGCATGCCGACAGCCCGCGCGCCATCCACATTATCGGCGCGGTCGTCGATGAATATCGCTTCCTTCGCGGTCAGGCCGAAGCGATCCAGCGCGAGGTGAAAGATCGCCGGATCGGGCTTGGCCAGCCGTTCCACGCCGGACACGACGATATCGCGGAACGGCGCGAACATCGCTGCCTCCCGCTCCACGAAGGGCGGCCAGAATTCATGGCTGTAATTGGTGATGGCAAACAGCGGGACGCCGGCGTCGTCGAGGTCCGCCACCAGGTCGGCCATGCCGTCGATCGCCGGACCCACGCTGTCGTTGAACCGTTGCCCCCACAGCCGGATCAGGGGGGCGTCATCGGGGAAGCGGGCGATCAGTTCTGCGCTGGTGTCGCTGAACGGCCGGCCCAGATCATGCTGGAAATGCCATTGTTCGCTGACAACATCGCGCAGGAACGCATCGAGCGCCTGATCGTCAGGGATCAGGCGCTCGTAGAGAATCCGGGGATTCCAGTGATACAGGACCCGGCCGACGTCGAATATGACGGCGGCGATACCTGTCACGCTGACTTCAGCCCTGGCGGGCCTTGAAGCGGCGATTGGTCTTGTTGATCACATAGGTGCGGCCGCGACGACGGATCACGCGATTGTCCCGGTGACGGTCCTTGAGCGACTTGAGCGAGTTGCGGATCTTCATGGCTTAGCCCTTGGTGAATTGTCTGCTTTGGTCGGAAAATCGAAGCGCTGCCCCTATGGGCGGCGTGGTCGAAAGTCAAGGCCGGGAAACCGGGCGCCGGCCATTCATTCGGTGTGCAGCAAAAGCATGGCTCCATGCGTTTGTTGGACTAGGCTGTACGCTGAACCCTATGGCGGCACGGGTTGCAAATGCGAAAACGGCCGATTCGGGAGAAGAGATCATGTTGAAGCACGTCATCGCCATCGCCTTGTCCACGGCCGCCCTTTCCGCCTGCGCGACGGCGGTGCCGCCGGTCGAAGTGACGCGCTTTCATCTGGGCGATCCCGCGCGCACCGGCACGGTCGCGGTGCGCGAAATGCCCGACAATCCCGATGTCGGCCTTGAATTTCGGACCTATGCGAACGCGGTCGCCCGTGAACTTCAGGGGGTCGGCTTCACCGAAGCGCCGGATGCCGCGAGCGCCTATGTCGCCTATGTCGGTTTTCGGCGCGGCTTCCGGCCGGGCGGGCAGGGGACCGACCGGCCCGTCAGCGTCGGCGTAGGCGGCGGAGTGGGCAGCGGCGGCTTTTCTGGCGCGGGCGTGGGCATCGGCATCAACCTGTCGGGCAGGCCCAAGGACATCGTGACGACCCAATTGCACGTCCAGATCCGCCGGCGCAGCGATTCGGCGACGATATGGGAAGGGCGCGCCATCGGCGAGGCGCGCGAGGGCACGCCCGCCGCGCAGCCGGGTATTGCCGCCGCCAAACTGGCGAGCGCGCTGATCGGGGGCTATCCGGGGGAATCGGGGCGCACTATAACGGTGCGATGACCATTTCGATCACCAGCGCTTTCGACAGCGGCAATATCCGCGTTCTTTCCACAACCGACACGCCAGCGGGCTTCCGCGCGGAGCTGGAGATCATCGAGGATCACGCCAGCGAATTTTTTCAATGGTTTCATTTTCGCATCGCCGGCGCCGCGGGGCGACAGGTGGAACTGGCGATCGTCAACGCCGGGGCGTCGGCCTATCCGGCCGGTTGGCCGGGCTACAGCGCGCGAATCAGCGAGGACCGCGACGCCTGGCTGCTGGCCGATACGGACTATGCCGACGGAACGCTGACCATCCGGGTCGAACCGCAAGGCAATGCGCTGTGGGTCGCGTATTTCGCGCCCTATTCGATGGAGCGGCACCATGACCTGATCGCATGGGCCGCGAGCCAGCCGGGCGTCGCCAGCCGCGAACTGGGTCTGACGCTCGATGGCCAGCCCATCGACCTGCTGACGATCGGCGACGGGGACAAGCAGGTGTGGCTCTATGCGCGCCAGCATCCGGGCGAAAGCATGGCGCAATGGTGGGCCGAAGGCGCGCTGGAGCGGCTGACCGACGAAGAGGATGCGGTTGCGCGCCTGCTGCGCCAGAAGGCGACGTTCCACATCGTGCCCAATATGAACCCGGACGGCAGCCGCCGCGGGCACCTGCGCACCAACGCCGTGGGCGTGAACCTCAACCGCGAATGGCATGCGCCGTCGATGGAGCGCAGTCCTGAAGTCTTCCTGGTCCGGGCGGCGATGGATGAAAGCGGCGTCGATTTCGCCATCGACGTCCATGGCGACGAATCGATCCCGGCGGTGTTCATGGCAGGCTTCGAGGGCATTCCTTCGCTGGCGGATCGACAACTGGCGCTGTATCGGCGGTATTGCGACACGCTGGCAGCGCGCACGCCCGATTTCCAGACGCGGCTCGGCTATCCCGTCTCCGCGCCCGGCAAGGCCAATCTGTCCATGTCCACCGCGCAACTGGCGGAACGTTATGGCGCGGTTTCGATGACGCTGGAAATGCCGTTCAAGGATAATGACGACCTGCCCGACGCGGACTTCGGCTGGTCGCCCGCCCGTTCCAAGCAGCTTGCGAAAGACTGCCTGGGGGTGCTGGCCGAAATCATCGACGATCTTTGACCTGACGCCGGCGGTCGCGGATCAACCGAACAATTCGTCCAGAAAATCGACCATGGCGTTCCAGCTGCGCCGGTCGGCGCGCGCATCATAGGCCATGCCGCGTTCGGGCATGGCGACCGTCACATCGGTAAAGGCGTGCCCGGTGCCGCCATAGGCATGGATTTGCCAGTCGCACCCCGCCCGGGTGAGTTCGTCCGCCAGCGCGACCGTGGCTTCGGGCGGGGCGATGGGATCGTCCCAGCCATGGCAGATCAGCAGCTTTGCGCCGATCGTCGCACTGGCGAACGGCGGCGGGTCGTAAACGCCGTGGAAGCTGACGCCACCGGCAAGGTCCGCGCCCGATCGCGCCAGATCGAGCATGCATTTGCCGCCAAAGCAGTAGCCGATGGCCGCCGTCCGCGCGGCGTCGACTTCCGGCAGGGCCTTGAGCGCCGCGTGCGCGCCCAGCAATCGTTCGCGCATCATAAGGCGGTCGCCGTTCAATTCTGCCATGTAGCGGCCCATTTCGGGGTCTTCGCGCGTGGTGCGCTTGCCCGCGCCATAGACATCGGCGACCAGCACGGCATAGCCAAGCGCGGCGACCCGTTCGGCGCGGACGAAGTCCTGTTCCTTGGTTCCAAGCACGTTGGGGAACAATATTATCCCGGGCAGGGGGCAGGCAGCGCTGACGTCAACCACCGCCAGGCTGTCGAAGCCATCGTGAAGCACCGGGCGGCGCGAGATCGTCACGAGCGCTCCTCCTGGCTACCAGCTGCCATAGCCGGGCGCTTCGCCGCGGCTGTCGACATTCCAGCGGCGCGGGCGGCGCCAGCCGATGCGCGGCCGCTTGCGCAGGCGCAGGCACGGCCACTGACCGGTATCGATCCGTTCGGCAAGGCGCATGCCCTGCGCCCGATAGGCGGCCAGTACCCGGTCGGCCTGATCGTCCAGAAGCCCGGCGAGAATGATCGTCCCGCCATCTTCCACGCAGGCGCACAAGGACGGCGCAAGCTCGATCAGCGGCCCGGCGAGGATGTTGGCGATGAGAAGGTCATAAGGTGCGCGACCCAGCAGGCCCGGATGATCGACCCCGGCCGCCGCGAACAGGGCGAGCGATCCGGTGC
The DNA here is from genome assembly GCF_037725245.1 of Sphingobium anseongense. Lineage (NCBI taxonomy): Bacteria > Pseudomonadati > Pseudomonadota > Alphaproteobacteria > Sphingomonadales > Sphingobiaceae > Sphingobium > Sphingobium anseongense. Next base: position 101,198 of record NZ_JBBJUL010000010.1, read on the forward strand.
CGCCGCCGGTCGGGACATCGTTGATCACCGCATTCGCCGCCGTCACGTCGACCGATACGGGGTCGATATCAGATGCGGTGGCGCGGGCGCGCGGCCACAGGTGCAGGGCGGCAAAGGCAAGCAGCCCTGTCCCCGTGCCGATATCGGCGATATTGCAAAAGCGCATTCCCGCCGTGCGCATCCGGTCGAGCATTTCCAGGCAGCCGGACGTCGTTTCATGCTGCCCGGTGCCAAAGGCGCGGCCCGCCCCGATCAGAAAATTGCGATAGCCCGGTTGGACCGGATCGCTTTCAAGATTGCGGATATGGAAACGGCCCGCCGTCACCGGCACCAGCCCCTGCTGGCTCACCGTCACCCAGTCCTGAGCCTGTAGCGCCTGCACGACCGGTTTGGCGGTGGCGGCGCTGGGCACCAGCGCCTTCAGAAGGCGCAGCGCGGCAGCGCCGGGCTTGCCCTCGAAATAGGCGTCCAGCCGCCAAGCGTCGTCATCGTCCGGTTCGGTTTCGCTGGTCATCAACACGGGCGGACGGTCGAGCAGCGCGAAGGCGGCAATGTCGCCGTCCAGCGCTTCGGCTTCTGCGCGCGTGCAGGGAAGCGTCACTTTCCAGCTTTCAGGTGCGGTCGTGGCGGGGTCTGTCATGATCCCGCCTTATAGCGGCGGGATGCACGAGGAAAAGGCCGTTGGGGTCAGGCGACCTGCCGGCCGAAGTCGGATGAGGCGTGGCGCAGGCTGGCAAGCTTGCCTTCGACGCTCATGAAGCCGCGTTCGAGCTGGTCGATTTCCGACGCGACGATTTCGGTGTCCTGGCGGATCGCCGAGATGGTGGTCGACATCGAATCGGCGGCCAGCGCCGTCTGGTCGACGGCGGCGGTGATCATCGTGACGGTTTGCGCCTGCGCGTCCATTGCGTGGCGAATCCGATCGGCGCTCGCCTGAACCTCGCCCACCGTGTCGCGGATGCGCTCGTTGGTCTGAACGGACTGGCGGGTGGACGCCTGGATATCGGCGATCTTGCCGGCAATCTCATCGGTGGCGCGCGCCGTCTGGTTGGCCAGGCTTTTCACCTCCTGCGCCACGACGGCGAAGCCGCGGCCGGCATCGCCCGCGCGCGCCGCTTCGATGGTGGCGTTGAGCGCGAGCAGATTGGTTTGCCCGGCAATGTCGCGAATGAGGCCGAGGATCGATTCGATCGACTTGGCATGGTCGGACAGGGTGGCGGACATGGAAACGGCGTCGCCGGACTGGTCGGCGGCCCGCTGGGCTACCTCGGCGGCGCTTTCAACCTCTGTCCGGGCGTCTTCGATGGCGCGGATCAGGCCGGCGGAGGTCCGCGCGGCTTCGCGCATTGCGAGCGCGGACTGTTCCGCCGCCGCCGCGACTTCCGATGCCTTGCCCAGCATGCCGCGAGTCGCGGCAGAGGCGTCCTTGGCCTGCTCCCGCAGGGATTCGCCCAATTGCGAGGCACCGTCGATCTCGCCGACGATTCGCTGCTCGAACAACTGGCCAAATTGCTGGCGTTCGATTCTCCGCTGCTCGGCATTGTCGTTCGCAACGACGCTGCTCATTATCGCGGCATCCAGCATCGATATCTTCATCATCATGCCGATCATGTTGCGCAGGGCCACCGGATCGGCGCAGCGATCCCAGATCAGCGTCGTCAGTTCCTGATTGGATTTGCTGACCGCCTTGAGCACGGCTTCGACCGGGACGCCATGCTTGCGGGCATGACGAACGCAGTCGGTTGCGGCTTCGATCCAGATGCCGGCGCTGAAATTCTTCAGCTTTTCGCGAATATAGCGGCGGCTGTCTTCATCGATTCGGGCGATGATGTTCGCATCCAGCTTGGTGCGCAGTCCCGTGTCATCCATATATCGGTCGAAAAACGCGCGTGCGGCGATGGATGACTCATCGCCCAGCAGCATTCCGATCTCCAGCGCGCCCGCCGCAATCTCTCCCTGCGGATCGCAGCACCGAAGAGCGTCGATCATCATATTGTTGCTGTCTTGGGAGGTCATGGTCGGACAGGCCCTTCTTTGCTGGCTCGTACTTCTTCAGGACCTCTATAGTGCGGCTTGGTTAACCAGTTCTTATGCGCGCGCTCGACGATATGACCGCAATTGACGGCTCCGCGTCGCTTGCCCTCGACCATTTTCGATCCTAAGGGGAGCGGAATCACAGATTATTCCAGGGACGGAGACACAATGGCGCGATCCAAAAGCCGGCCGCTCTCGCCGCATTTGACGATCTGGAAATGGGGGCCGCACATGGCGATCTCCATTCTTCATCGCGTCACCGGAAACGGCCTCGCCACCGCTGGCGCGCTGGGCCTCGTCTGGTGGCTGATGGCGGCTGCCAGCGGGCCGGATGCCTATGCAACTTTCGTCGCGTGCGCGACTCATCCCCTTGGCTATCTGGTGATGATCGGCCTGAGCTGGTTCTTCTTCCAGCATATGACGTCGGGCCTGCGCCATTTCGTTCTGGACATGGGCGCGGGATATGAGCTGGCCACGAACAAGCGCTGGTCGCTGATCGTGCCGGTCATCTCCACCGCGCTGACGATTGCTTTTTGGCTCTTTATCTTTGGAAAGACAGTCTGATGGGCAACGGTACTGGTATCGGCCGCGTCCGGGGCCTGGGCTCTGCCAAGCACGGCGCGCATCACTGGCTGGCGCAACGCTATACGGCGGTGGGCAACCTGCTGCTGGTGCTGTGGCTGCTGTTCAGCCTGGTGAGCTTGCCCGGCCTCGACCATGAAAGCGTTGTGACCTGGGTCGCGCAGCCGCTGGTCGCCGTTCCGCTGATGCTCATGATCGTCAGCATTTTCTGGCACCTGCGCCTGGGCATGCAGGTGATGTTGGAAGATTATGTCCATGACAAGGGACTGGCCTTCCTCTCGATCCTGCTTCTGAACTTCTACGCCATCGGTGGCGCGGCCGCCGGTATCTTTGCGATCGCGAAGATCGCATTCATGGGGGCCGCTGACTGATGTCGACCGAAGCATATAAGATCATCGATCACACCTATGACACGGTGGTCGTGGGTGCCGGCGGATCTGGCCTGCGCGCGACCATGGGCAGCGCCGAAGCGGGCCTCAAGACCGCGTGCATCACCAAGGTGTTTCCGACCCGGTCGCACACCGTTGCCGCGCAGGGCGGCATCGCCGCGTCGCTTGGCAATAATTCGCCCGATCACTGGACCTGGCACATGTACGACACCGTCAAGGGGTCGGACTGGCTGGGCGACCAGGATGCGATCGAATATATGGTGCGCGAGGCGCCGGCGGCGGTTTACGAGCTGGAACATGCCGGCGTGCCGTTCAGCCGCAATGCCGAAGGGACAATCTATCAGCGGCCGTTCGGCGGCCATATGCAGAATATGGGCGCCGGCCCGCCGGTGCAGCGCACCTGCGCCGCCGCCGACCGCACCGGCCACGCCATGCTGCACGCGCTCTATCAGCAGTCGCTGAAATATGACGCGGACTTCTACATCGAATATTTCGCCATCGACCTGATCATGGAAAATGGCGAATGCCGTGGCGTGATCGCCATCTGCATGGAAGACGGATCGATCCACCGCTTCCGCAGCCATGCCGTCGTGCTGGCGACGGGTGGCTATGGTCGTGCCTATTTCTCGGCGACGTCGGCGCACACCTGCACCGGCGACGGCGGCGGCATGGTGCTGCGCGCGGGCCTGCCGTTGCAGGACCTGGAATTCGTGCAGTTCCACCCGACCGGCATCTATGGCGCGGGCGTGCTCATCACCGAAGGCGCGCGCGGCGAGGGCGGCTACCTCACCAATTCCGAAGGCGAGCGTTTCATGGAACGCTATGCCCCGTCCGCCAAGGACCTGGCGTCGCGCGACGTCGTGTCGCGTTCGATGGCGATGGAAATGCGCGAAGGGCGTGGCGTTGGCGAGCACAAGGATCATATCTTCCTGCACCTCGACCATATCGATCCCAAGGTGCTGGCCGAGCGCCTGCCCGGCATTACCGAAAGCGGCAAGATCTTCGCGGGCGTCGACCTGACCCGCCAGCCGCTGCCCGTCACGCCGACCGTCCATTATAATATGGGCGGCGTCCCCTGTAACTATCATGGCCAGGTCGTGACCAAGGTCGGCGACGATCCCGAAGTCATCGTACCCGGCCTGTTCGCGGTGGGCGAAGCGGCGTGCGTGTCGGTCCATGGCGCCAACCGTCTCGGTTCCAACTCGCTGATCGACCTCGTCGTCTTCGGTCGCGCCACCGGCCTGTTCCTCAAGGACAATGTGAAGCCCAACAGCTCGCACAAGGCGTTGCCCAAGGATTCGGCCGATCTCGCGCTTGGCCGGCTCGACCATTATCGCAACGCCAAGGGTGGCACGCCGACGGCGGAAATCCGGCTCGACATGCAGCGCACGATGCAGAAGCACGCCGCGGTGTTCCGCGACAGCGCCTTGCTGGCCGAGGGTGTCGAGCGGATGCAGGTCGTCAACAAGCGGTTGCAGGACGTCAAGGTGACCGATCGTTCGCTGATCTGGAACACCGACCTTATCGAGACGCTGGAACTCGACAACCTCATGTCGCAGGCGATCTGCACGATGGAAGGCGCGCACGCGCGCAAGGAATCGCGCGGCGCGCACGCGCACGAGGATTTCCCCGACCGCGACGACGTCAACTGGATGAAGCACACCGTCAGCTGGTTCGAAGGCTGGGGTGGATCGGGCGGCAAGGTCAGCCTGGATTACCGGCCGGTGCATGACTATACGATGACCGATGAGGCAGAATATATAAAGCCCAAGGCGCGGGTATATTGAACGCGCGATCGGAATGATTCGAAAAGGGCTCCCCCAGGGGAGCCCTTTTTTGTTAACATCGGCCGATCAGGTAAAATGGGGGCGGAACGTGGCGGCCAAAAGCAGAACAGCGGGCGGAAAACTTCTGTTCTGCATTCTTATCGGGCTGATGCTCTCCATTCCGCTGTTCGCGGTTTACCTGCTGGTCTGGGAGCGCCAATCGCAATCGAGCGCCGCCCGAGCATCCATCGCGCAGGGATGGGGCGGGCCGCAGGTGATCGCCGGCCCGGTTCTCGTCATTCCCTACACCCGGCCAGAAACGGAAACCGTCACCGAGAACGGGCGGCAGATCAGCCGGATGACCAATGTGGAGCGCGAACTGTTCCTGTCGCCCACGACCAATGCGGTCGACACGGCGATCATGCCCGAGCGGCGTCGCAAGGCGATCTATGAGACCGTGCTGTTCGAAGCGCGCATATCGGGCCGCGCCGCCTTCATCCTGCCAACCGACCTTGCCCGTCATGGCGTGACCCCGGATCAGCTTCACCTGGACCGGGCAGAAATCCGCATGGGGGTTTCCGACCCGCGCGGCCTGTTGTCGCGCAACATGCTCAAGGTGAATGGCCGCGCCATATCGCTTCAGCCCGGCAAGGGTCTGCTCGCCACCGGCAATAACGGCTTTTTCGCCTTTATCGACTGGACCGCTGCATCCGCCCTGACGATCGATTATGCCTATGCGGTGCGCGGCAATGGCCAGGTCAGCCTGGTGCCGCGCGGCGGCCGCACCGACTGGTCGGTAACGTCATCCTGGCCGCATCCCGGCTTTGGTGGCGATTTCCTGCCCACCGATCGCGATGTCACGGACAAGGGCTTCAGCGCGCGCTATTCCATCAGCAACCTGGCGCTGGGAGAGGCGCTGGTGCTGACCGAGGACAGACGTGCGCCGATGATCGCCACCGAGCCCTATGGCGGACCGGCGGTCACATCGGACGGCGGGTCCACGGCAGCGACAATCGGCCTTGTCGAACTGGTCGATCCCTATGCACAGGTCAATCGGGCCATCAAATATGGCTTCCTGTTCGTCGGCTTCACCTTCCTCGCCTTCCTGATGTTCGACATTGTCGGCGGCGCGCGCGTGGCGAGCGCGGAATATGTGCTGGCGGGCAGCGGGCTGATATTATTCTTCGTGCTGTTGCTCGCCTTTGCCGAGGTGATCGGATTTACCTGGTCCTATCTGCTGGCGGCGGGCGCGATCACCGCGTTGCTGACGGCCTATTCCGCCGCCGTGCTGAAAAGCTGGATGCGCGCCCGCATCATCGCCGGGCTGCTGGTTGGGCTGTACGCGACGCTGTTCGTCCTGCTCAATCTTGAGGCCTATTCGCTGCTGATCGGTTCGGTGCTGCTGTTCGTGGCGCTGGCGTCGGTGATGTGGGCGACCCGGCATATCGATTGGGCAGCCGTCGGGACGGCGAATGACGCAAAGGCGACGCCGGACGGCGATGCCGGCGTGTCCTGAGTCGACATGTCAGGCCCTGCGCTTCGCCTTTGGCCGGGAAGAGGCTGGTATTGATCGCCGGGGGCCGGTAGCACCGAAATCCGACAAAGGAGACCGACCCCATGACCACTGAAATTCAATCCATCCCGCTCAAGACGATCAAGGGCGCGGACACGAGCCTGGCGGATTATGCGGGCAAGGTCGTGCTGGCCGTCAACGTCGCGTCCAAATGCGGCCTGACCCCCCAATATGAGGGGCTGGAAAAGCTCTATGCCGACTATCGCGACAAGGGCCTGGTGGTCGCAGGCTTCCCGGCCAATGATTTCGGCGCGCAGGAACCGGGCGACAATGACGAGATCGCGGCGTTTTGCACCACCAATTTCGGCGTGGATTTCCCGATGTTCGAAAAAATCGTGGTGTCCGGCCCGGACAAGCATCCCTTGTATGCGGCGCTGACCAGCGCGGCGCCGCAAGCGAAGGGCGACGGCGCCGGCTTTCGCGAAAAGCTGGCCGGCTATGGCATGACGCCTAATCCCGAACCGGAAATATTGTGGAATTTCGAGAAATTCGTGATCGCCAGGGATGGCTCCGTCGCGGCTCGATTTGCCCCGACAACCGCGCCGGACGACGCCGAACTGATCGCGACGATCGAAGCCGAACTGGCGAAATAAGTCGCGCTTCGCGGCTATATCCGCCTGAAATCAGCGGCCGACGCCAGCGGGGACGTCGGCCGCAGCATGACGGCGGCGAGGGGGCGGAAGGGGCATTGTCATCGACCTGTCGCAAAGTCCGAATTTTCATGTTGCACCGCACAAAAAAATCTGGTCCCTTGTGAATGTTGACCGAACAAGCGCTTAAGCCTTTGGTAACCACGATGAGCGCATGTTAGTTTGATCGACGGCTAGTCGGAGGGCAAGATCATGGGCACGAGTGCAAAACCGGCGGACGGCGCCGTTACCTTTGCCGAACTACGTGAGTTCGCCAGTTTCCCTGCTGCCACGCAGCGCTATATCCGGCGCTCGCTCGACATCGGGCTTCATCGCCGCGACGCGATGAAATTATGGTCGCGCGACCTGGTGGAAGAAGCCAGCATCCGGGCGCAGGCGCGCATCTATGGCCGGCTCGACGAAATCAAGCTGCATGTGCCCGACGACAGCGGCCTGGAACAGGTGGAACCGTTCATGGCGCCTCTGGTGACGGTTTCCGCATTCGACCTCGGCCAGGACAGGCTTGGCACCTTTTCGGCCTATCGCTTCCTTTATGAGCGTTTGATCGGCGCGGGCGCGCGGCCGTGGCTACCCGGTGCATTTTGCGCGGCGGCGAGCCTTCCGCACCTTCATCCCGACAAGCGCCGGCTATTGTTGCAGTCGATCAGCGAAGCGGCGGCGACCGCGGCGGGCTGGTCCAATCGCGAGCCGACCTTCTACCCTGAGTGGGTGGACAAGGTCGATACCAGCAAGGCCGCCAATTGATCCGCTAGCCAGTTTACGGCTGGTTTGCGGGGAAGGGGACGTGATCCTGCGGTCGACAAGGCCGCAGCCACCTCCCAGCTATTGGCCAGCTATCGGCCAGCTATTGGCCAGCATCGGGAGGAAGGCGAGTTCAATGTCTTGCCCCACCCGGTCATCCCCCGCTTGAGTTTCGAGCCTCTCCTCATATCCGTTTGCCCTTAGCCCCTTCGACTGCCGGTCGCGGCGGAGGCTTGTTGAAGGGTTTCGCCCCGGCTCGGCCCGATCGGGCATGGGGTGATCCAGATGGATCGAACACTACTCCAAAAAACGACAGAATTTTGCGGCTATCGTCGGAAATGCGGCCGCCGTACATCTTAGTGGATATGGCAGGAGAAATTTCGGGAGGAGCGTAGCGCGTGGTGGGGTGCCGCAGCGATATCGTCGCTTGGGTCGGGAGCAATATCGTTCCCTACGAAGCCGAACTGCGCGCATGGCTCCGCCGACGATTGCTGCCTGCCCAGGATATAGACGACATCGTGCACGATTCCTATCTTTGCATCGCTCAACTATCGGGCGTGGGGCATATCCGAAACGGGCGCGCCTATCTGTTCACCACCGCGCGATCGGTGATGCTGCGGCGGGTTCGGCGCGATCGGATCGTTCGTATCGAAAGTCTGACCGAGATCGAGGCGATGACCCTTCAGGATGCCGACCCCGGCCCCGAACGGCGGGCAAGCGCGCGGCAGGAACTGGCGCGCATCCAGCGGCTGATCGCTTCGCTCCCCGATAGATGCCGGGAGGTTTTCCTGCTGCGCCGCATAGAAGGCGTGCCCCAGCGCGAGATCGCGGAACGTTTGGGTCTTGCGGAACATATTGTAGAGGCGCAGGCGGCACGCGGCCTTAAACTGATCATGAAAGCCATTGCGGAAGAAGACAAGGACGAAGGGGGTTGGGACCAACATCAGGGAAAGCGACATGAGCAACAGCCGGCCGCGCGCCGAGATGATTGACGACAGCGCGGCGCACTGGGCAACGAAGATCGACTTCGGCGCCCTTTCCGCCACGGAGGAAGCCGATCTGGCGACCTGGTTGGCGGCGGACCCGCTCCACCAGGGCGCGCTGTTGCGCGCGCAGGCGACGCTGGCCTATCTCGATCGCGGCCGCGCCCTGCTCGCCAATGGCGCATGCGCCGACGATCCTGCGCCGGTCGAAGCCGCGGCGGGTGCTGCTCGACGCCGGTTCCTGCAATTCGCGGTCGGCGGCACGGCGGTGCTGGCGGCGGGCCTGGGCACGATTTTCATTCTGCCGCGCTTCGGACGCGATGAAATCCGCACCGACATCGGCGAAGTGCGCCGGGTGCCGCTGGCCGACGGATCGGTCGCAGTCATCAACACCGCCAGCCGGATCGCCGTGGCGCTGCAGCCCGAGCAGCGCGCCATTCGCCTTGAGGAAGGGGAAGCCTGGTTCCAGGTGGCGCATGACAAGGCGCGCCCGTTCATTGTCGAAGCCGGCGCGGTGCGCGTGCGCGCGGTCGGCACCGCCTTCGCCGTGCGGCGGCGACCCGAGGGTGCGGACGTGCTGGTCACCGAAGGCGTGGTGGAAACATGGATCGAGGGGCGCGAGGGCAGCCTTCGCCGCCTGGTCGCGGGCACCCGATCCTATGTTTCGCCCGGATCGCAACCGCCCGCGTCGAGCGCCGAAAGCAAACCGCAGGATGTGGAACGCGCTTTGGCGTGGCGCGGCGGGGCAATCGTGCTCGACGGCCAGACGGTCGATTATGCGGTCGCCGAACTCAACCGCTATAACCGCCAGCGGATCGTCGTGGTCGATGAGGCGCTTGGGCAGGAACGGCTGGTCGGCTATTTCCGCACGAGCGATCCCGGCAGGTTCGCCCGCGCCGTGGCCGACATGACCGGCGCGCATGTCGCGGTGCAGGACGGCGAAATCCTGCTGATGCGATAGGGCGCGCCGCGCTGCCACCGCTCGCTTGCGCGAATTGTGTCATATCATCAGCGGGCCGGTGCTTATCGGCGCGCTGCGCCATGGCTGCCGCCCGAAAGACGCATCGAGGTGAAACGAATGCGGAGATAGCCATTCTTACAGAAAAATGAAAAAATATGGTTCCCCGCGTCGGAAAGGTCCGTGCCGTGCATCAAAACATTCAGGACGGGCGCGATCGCGCGCCGCCGACATGGGGGAAATTTATGATAGTCTCGACCGCGATTATTGCCGCCGTTTCCGCGCAGCCGGCGTTTGCCGAAGTCCGTCATTTCGCCATTCCGGCCCAGCCCGCCGAGTCCGCCATCGCCGTCTTCGCCAAGCAGTCGGGCCTTCAGATCCTTGCGAGCGAAAAGCTCGTTCGCGGCAAGCGCGCCAATGCCGTTATCGGCAGGCTGGATGTCGAGGATGCGCTCAAGCGGCTTTTGGCCGGCACGGGGCTTGTCGCCAGGCGTCCGAGCGACGCGAGCGAGATCATCACCATCAGGCGCGCATCGCCGCTTCCCGCGACCCAGGCTGCCCCTCCCGCGACGCTGAGCCAGGATGATTCGAGCAACGCCCCCGAAGGCGACATCGTCGTCACTGCCCGCCGCCGTAATGAAACCTCCATTTCCGTGCCGGTTGTCGTCACCGGGATCAGCGAAAGCGAAATCAAGCGCCGTTATCTGACGCGCATCGATCAGTTGAACAATGTCATCCCGCAACTTCAGATCGGGCAGGGGACGATCCAGGGCGGCAGCGTCGTCCTGCGCGGTATCGGTGCAAATGCCAACACCACCACCGCCGATCAGGGCGTCACCTTTAACGTTGACGGCGCGCAGGTCGCGCGGTCGAGCATTCGTCGCATCGGTCAGATGGATCTTGCCCAGATCGAAGTGCTCAAGGGGCCACAAGGGCTTTTCTTCGGCAAGAACAGCCCTGGCGGTGTGATTTCCATCCGCACGGCTGACCCCACGAGCCAGTTCGAGGCGAAAGCATCGGCTCTGTATGAATTTGTCGGACGGGAAGCGTCTTTCGACGGCTTCGTATCAGGCCCGATCACCGATACGCTGGGTGTCCGCGTCGCGGTCATGGGTTCGCACATGGAAGGCTGGGCCAAGAATATCTATCCTTCGGACCTGCGTTTCGGTTCCACGCGCGAGCGGTTGCCGCATGACCGGGAAATAGCGGGGCGGCTGACGCTCAAATTCGAGCCTTCCGAACAGTTCGATGCGCGGTTCAAGCTGAATTACGGCAAACTCAAAACGGCGGGTCCATCCGAAATCCGGCAATATATCTATTGCCCGCTCGGCGCCCCCCAGCTTCCCATTGGCGTGGGTGGTTCGGGTGAAAATTGCAAGGCGGACGACCGCTTGTCCTATTCGGGCTATGGACCGGATTTAAAGCAGTTCGGCCTGGGCATCCGCGACGGAGAACCCGATCTTCAGCAGGGTCAGCTTCTGTCATCGCTGGAAATGAATTTTCGTCCGACGGACACGATGACGCTGACGTCGCTCAGCAGCGTCTATAAAGTCGACCTAGACTGGACAGATCCCTACTTCAATACAACCGATCCAAACTTCATCATTGTCGGCGATTATCATTTCAACCTGACAGAACTGTCGCAGGAATTCCGGCTGGCCAGCAGTTGGGGCGGGCCGATCAATATGCTGGTCGGCACCTATCTGCAGGACAGCAAATTCGCATATGATACCCAGGATGTCGCATTTCCCGACAATCCGGTTCAGTTCGGTCGGGGCAAGCTGGCGCTTAAAGGCTCGCATCTTTCCCTGTTCGGGCAACTCCGCTTCAATCCGGTCGAAACGGTCGAACTGACCGCAGGCGGCCGCTATTCCTGGGAAAAGAAGGTTGCTTTCATCAAGAGCCTGATCGGGGCTACATCGCCCGCCAATCCCAATCAGAGCTGGAAGAATTTTTCGCCCGAGTTGACGGCGGCATGGCGGCCGTCGAGCAAATTGACGCTGTTCGGCAGCTACAAGCGCGGCTTCCTGAGCGGCGGCCTGACGCCCGGTGGTCGCATCTATGACCAGCAGATCACGAAGGGAGGCGAAGCCGGGGTCAAGGCCCTGTTGTTCAACAACAGCCTGCGCGCCAATATCAGCGCCTATAAATATGTGACCACAGGTCTTCAGGTAACTTTCGTCCAGGGAATACAGTTCGCCATCGACAATGCGGGCAAGGGAACGGTCAAAGGGATCGAGGCGGACTTCAACTGGCAGACGGGTATTGAAGGACTGACGCTGCGTGGCGCGCTGGGCTATAATGAGGCACGCTATAATATCTACACGGCGCAATGTTATCCGGGTCAGTCGATCGGCGCGGGCTGCAATGGTGGCGTTCTGCCCAGCGGTGTCTTCACGCTGCAAAATCTCAAAGGTCGCCCGTTCGCCAACGCGCCAGAATTGTCGGGCAATGTGGGCGCGAATTATGAACGCGAGGTCAGCGAGGATTGGCGGATCGGCCTGTCCGCCGATGCGAGCTACTCCAGCAGCTATTTCACCGAATCCAACCTAGCCCCCAGCAGCAAGCTCGATAGCTTCTGGATGCTCGATGCCAACCTTCGCCTCATCAGCGCGGACGATCGTTGGGAATTCGCGCTGCTTGGCCGCAACCTAACCAATGAATATCCATATCAGCTTTCCAACTCGGTTCTGTTCACCGGCGGTCCTTCGGGCACCAATGGACCGACCTTCGATGCCGATCGCTATGCATACATCAACCGGGGCCGGCAGGTCTCGCTCCAGATTACCCGTCGCTTCGGCGGGCAATAAGAGCCGGTTCTACCCGACGTAATTGTTCAAAGTGATAGAGGAACGATGAAATGACTAACGACACAGGGGCAGGCAAGGATCAGGCGCAGAGCGGCGGGGAAGGCGCCACTGTTTCCCGCCGTACGGTAGCCGGGGGCTTTGCCGCCCTCGTTGCCTCGCTCACCGGCGCGGGTGCGGCGCAGGCGGCGACCACGGGCAAGATCGCCAGGCAATATTGGCCAGTGTCTAGCGGCCCGGACTATGCGACAACGGACTCGGTCTATTTCGACCCCGACTATCCGTCGATGCATTTTCCGCACGTGTTCATGAGCAAGGGCAGGCCCATCCAGTCGTTCATGTGGCTTGCCGACGGTGCCGAGGCCAAAGGATGCGTCATATTGTCGCCCCAGCGCTATGGCGGCGACAGCCTCGACAGCCTGGTGCCGGCGCTGGTCGGGGCGGGCATCCATGTGATGCGCTTCAATCCACGGGGTATGTGGGACGGCAGTCAAGATTATTCCTTCATAGGCGCGCTCGAAGACCTGCACGCGGCTGTCGATTTCCTGCGCGAAAACGGTGGCCAGCACGTGGTTCCGCCCGGCACCGGCTTTCCTCGTCCTTTCCGGGTCAACCCGGACCGTATCGCTGTCTTGGGGAAAAGCGGCGGCGGCGGCATGATGGGCTGGATCGGCGGCGCTGAAAATCCCAGCCTCAATTCGATCGTCACGGTCAGCCCCAGCTGGTTGCTGCCCAGGCCGCTGAACGCTGCCACCTTAAAATTTTTCCGCGAACTCAAACAATCGCTCGCTGGACGAGTCGACCTGGAAAAGGAACTTAACGCACTGACCGCTGCGGACTATGATCGCCTCAACATGATTGCCGCCGCCCCCAGGCTGGTTGACAAGAATGTATTGTTGATCGGGCATTCGAACCGCGAATATGTCGACACCCTGCACAAGCCGCTCGTGGACGCGATGCTGAACGCCAACGCAAAACATTTCTCGCAAGTGATCCTGGAGGCCAATGATTATTTCCTGACCGCGCGGGTCGGACTGGCGAGGCTGGCGGTGGCGTGGCTCAAGACCGAATGCGACTTTTGAATGTTGACCGGCATGTGCCGATGGTTGCAGCCGTGACCACATGCCGGTTGCGATCGGTTCAGGGCAGAATGTGGACCGGGACGGAGCGTTCACCCCGGTCCTTTATCACCGGCGATCGATTGCGGGCCAATTGCACGCGCGCATTGACGGATGGCGTTCCCGCCCGCTAATGGCGCGCAGTCGGGGAGTAGCGCAGCCTGGTAGCGCATCTGCTTTGGGAGCAGAGGGTCGCAAGTTCGAATCTTGTCTCCCCGACCATAATTCAAGATCACTCTATGATCTTGAATTTTAAGCGAAAAAACTGCCAGCTTTTGCCTGTGCAGGAACTGTGTAGAAATAAATGCGGATTTGCTCGTGCCTTGGTGATTCGAGGCGCGAGCGAGCCGACCCTTTCGGTTAGAATAGCTCGCCCTGCCTGCTGGCCTCGATATGCGCCCGCCAATCGGGCTTGGTGGCTTCCTCGTCCAGCTGCGCCACCACATCGCCGCCATGGACATCAACGGTGCCGATGGGAATGAAATGCGACCGGTAGCCGGTCGCGGTGATAGGCAGCGGCGCACCTGCGGGCGCGATGCTGCGAATCTCCAGATTCTCGATAGCACTCCAGCGGCGGGGCGTGTGCACCACGCGGATGGTGATGCCGTGCCAAGTAAGCCTGTAGGTGTGGGATTGCTGCTCCATATCAGTGCCCCGCGAACACATGAACGGCATCCCATGCGGTTTGCACTGCGAACAGATCGCCGTTGATTTCGGCATCGCGGGCCATGGCGCGCCAGTCGATATAGTAGCGCAGCGCATGGGGAATGACGGTGCTGTCCTCCGTGACCTCCTGCACATAGTCAGCAAGGCTGGCATAGGTGCCAAGATGGCGGTCATCGATAGCTTGGCGGGCCTCGTCCAATTCGCCGTCGCAATGGTCGAGCAAGGCCGCGCCTAACACACCGTGTTCGACAACGAACGCAGCAAGGTCGCTCAAATGGTCAAAGCTGGCATATTCCGCAATGCGGACGCCGCCGAACCCTTCATAGTCATGGATGGCCCATTCCTCGGCCCCCGCAATGGGTGACGCGGCCAGCATGGCCCGCACTTCGTCGTAAATCGCCCACGGCTCTCGCGCTGCCTCGATCCATGCGCCATGCAGAATGCCGCTGTTGTAGGACGCAAGGCAGGCCACATAGATGCGGGGTTGTTCGGTCTGGTTGGTGGTGAAGGCTCCCATTTCTGTCTCCGTAGGGTTGGGTTTCAGGTGCGATCTGAAACCCTGCCCATGCGGCGAGCATCGGGGGGCAAACGGAGCAAGTGGCTTCGCGGGGAACCGGCTGCACGAAACGTAGTGGAGGAAGCTGGGCGGAAGGCACTTCGCAGTGCGCTGGGGGCAGCGCCCCAGTCCTTGCGTTAGCGGTCGTCACCGGATGGCAAAAACGCCGCAGGCGGTTGCGGGCGCGCAGCGCCTAGAACGCGGGCCGAAGGCAACGCTTGGTTCGTTAAACACGAGCGTAGCGATAAGTGCCCTTAATCTGATAGGCCAAAAACTGCCCTTTGGACGGAGCGGATTTCATTGCATCCACAACATGAGAAGGAACATCATAATATTCGTAAGTTCCCCCGTTCTTGAATTCAACTCGGAGAACAGAGGTGCCGGGATCGTAGCCAAATCCACTAAGATTTGAAGAATCCGGTGTGTGAATCCATTCCATCAACTTGCCTCACTTTCAGTTTTCATTCGCTGGATCATCAGCGGCCACGTTATGTACGTAATGCGGACTTTGTTTGCGCCATTGCCTGACCATCGGCTTGTAATCGACTGGATCGCGTTGCTGCCCCCAGCCGCCCGGCCCTTCATACCCATCGCTAGCGCCCCCTCGTACAACAACCAGAGGATCAGCGCTATCGGGCCGTCTATTCAGGGGCGGAGGTGAAATCAGTGTCCGAACAGGCAGACTGACGCCCTCGCGAACGATAATGGCCTCACCGATCCGAAGTATTGGAAGCATCTCAAAAAGCCCCTTCAGATTATCTGAAGCGGTACTTGTGATATGCCCTCGATCAATATCGTTGGTGAGCCGCATGGCGAACATTGTTCCGCATTGCGAAAGGATCGTCGCATCAATCTCTGATGGCCTCTGGCTTACAATCATCATGCCCACGCCGTATTTTCGGCCTTCCTTCGCGATGCGTCGCACGGCGCGGGCGGCGGTGCCGCTATCTTCTTTGGAAAGATAGGCATGGGCTTCCTCAAGTACGAGTAAGAGCGGGCGCTCTCGACCGCCTTCCGGCAAATTCCGCGCCCAGAAAATTGCGTCATACAGGATATGTAATAAGGCACCGATCAGCTCATTCAGGATGACGGTCGGCACACCAGAAAGGTCCAGAATAGTTACTGGTTCGGGCGCGCCGATCCACTGTCGCAGAAGTTCATCTAAATCCTTTGCAACAGCCCCGTCCAGATCAGGCAACCAATCTCCCGGATTGAAGAGAAACGCGAGGCGCGGGTCACGAAGGCGGGATGCAAGCCCGGCCAGTTGCTGTCGGATACCAATAAAATCGCGGCCCTGCTGAACGCGCTCAGGGGCTGCACCCGTTGTTTTGATGTTGCGATAAAGCGGTGGAATCACCCCCATGGCATCGCCCGATTGCAATGGTGTCCCATCCTCTTTGAGGACGTAGGCATGGGTGACCTCATCCGCTGCTCCACCCGGAAGCGGGATGAGTGTATGATGCTCGCGCCGATGCAATTCAAACCACAGTTTATGAATGGAAAACGGAATCGGTGAGTCTGCGGTAACTCGCGATAGCTCCATTCCCTCGCGGGGCTGCCGCTCCAGGCTTTCTCGTTTGAATTGCACGACAAGATCGGAAACTGCCGCCGCCTGCGCGTCGTTCAAATTGCCAAATGCAAGGGCAGACAGCGCATTGAAGCTGAGTGCCCAAAAGGGAATGTGAAACTCCTTCTGGCCTTTGTCCGGGCTGGCTTCAATACGAAACACCGCCGCTCGATCCGCGAGTGCCTTGGAATATTCACCGTGAATATCGAACACCAGAATTCGGGCCGATGGATAACGGATTGGATCGGATAACGCGCTCAACAATCCTGCGACCGTCGTAGATTTTCCGGCTCCGGTAGTCCCAACGACAGCAGAATGGCGTGTGATGAGCTTGTTGATGTTCACAAAGGCCGGAATGGATTCCGCACTGGCGAGATGGCCAACAGATACAAAATCATGAGGGTCGCCGGACCCGTAGATTGCCCGCAGGTCATTCTCGGTTACGATGTGGACAGCATCATCAATGGTTGGGTGCTGCGAGATGCCTCGCTCAAACCTCCCGCCACGCTGGCCTTCACCCACCATTTGCACGGTAATCCAACGATTGCCGAACATTTTTTCCAAATCTGTCGCAGGCGCAGCACCTGCACCCACCTGAGAAACGACGCCATATAAATCAACGAAGCCTAGCGGGATGCGAACGAAACTTCCGACCTGACCAATCCGGTATCCCTCACCATGCACAAAACCCAAGCCGGTGATGGTTTCGTTGCTAAGCTCGACCGTGACGGTCGCACCGTGAACATCTTGAACGGTGCCAATAAAGGTAGGATCAAGGCGCATTGTTGCTCGCCGTATCATCATCGAAACGGTTGATTTGTCGTGCGAGGAAATTGCCTAAATTTTTGAAATTCCCCAAATCGAAGCGACAATTTTCTGAACCATTGTCCTTGAAAACAGATACGTTATGCAGGGGATGGCCTGTGTTTTCATCCTTTCGCCAATCACGCTCGATTGAACCGAGAATTGCGCCATCACCGGCAAGAAGGCTAAGATTTGGATGCTTTCTAGCTGTTTCAAATGCGGCAGCGTATCCTGCGCGCTTGCCATAGAGAAGCCCCATACAGATTGCCGTGGGGTTGCTACGCAGCCCGTGCAGAATAATCTCATTGAGATGCTGGTCGGCAAACGAGTAGCCGCAGGTTACCAGCACAGCCTGACCGGACGATAGGAAGGCGCGGAGCCTGTCCAGCATTGCCAGATACGGCATTCGGCGGCTCTGGTCATATTTCAGATGCGATGGGTAAATCATCTGACGATCACCCTCTTTTCCGTCCTCACGACGGACAACGTGATCGGTCTTGGTGCGCCACCAGTTGATGGAGCCGTGGACCTTCCACAGGCGGCTCCAGCGCGGTGGCAATGATCCGTTCTCCATGGAGGTAAGATCGAAGAATGCTTGTTTCGCGCCAACAAACCCGTCGAAATAGGGGATTTGATGCGCCTCCAGCGCCTGTTCGATCAGCGTGTCATAGTTAGGGGTAAACATCTCAACCGCATGGGTGCGGCGTATGCCGCCCGTCCACATGGCAAGCTGATGATACGGCGTTATGCTGTCCGGTAGGGCGACCCCAACGACACTTGTTGTGATCCGGCAGATTTCAGCGTCCAGCGCCGCTAGTGTTTCGGCATCAGATCATTGATAGTTCCGGCCCGAACAACACCTTGCAGCAGACGAATCTCGCTAAGAATATCCTCCATGGTCGGCTTGCCGTCGCCAAAGCGACCTAACAAACTGGCATAGTGGGCGGAAAATTCGGTGCTTGCCGACATTGCCTCTGACACGTGTTTGGTCAGCCCAGCGATGTCAGGAATAAGGTGGGTACTCCCTTCCGCCGTTGGTATTTGAATCGAGACGGGGCACCCCGCCCCCAACAAAAACGCTATACGCATCTTATCCGGCGTCAACACCTGCTGTAAAAGCGTCGATTGACGATAGGGGCAATGAGAAGCCTCGGTCATGATTGGGGGAGCGCCTTTGTCTCATCGGTTTCATCAGAAAGTGCCTCAAGCTCAAGGCCTTCAATTTCAAGTAGTGATCGACCGACAATGCCTTGGAAATCTCCCCACATTCCTACCGTCGCTCCCATCACACGCTCGATTTGCTCTTGGC
>NZ_JBBJUL010000011.1:0-106232 GCF_037725245.1 Sphingobium anseongense
CATCGAGCGTGAAATGTGCGAAGTTAGGCGGCGAGCGCGACCTGTGGCTCGGCCACGACCAGCCCGCGCCCGACCTGCTTGACCAGCGCGATGAAGCGGGTCGCCTCGCGCACGATCATCGCCTTGTTGAAACAGGCCGCGGCCCCCCGGTCCATCGCCTGGGTCATGATCTCCGCGCCGTCGCGCATCAGGCTGGACAGCATGATGACCGGGCACGGGTCCATCGCCATGATGTCGTCCAGGATGGCCATGCCGTCCTTGCCCGGCATGGCGATGTCCAGCGTCACGACATCGGGCTTGTGCAGGCGGATGAGGTCGATGGCTTCTTCGCCATTGCGGGCGATGCCGACCACCTGGACCCGGCGGTCGCGCTCCAGCAGCGTTTCGATCATCGCGCGGATGGTCAGCGAATCGTCGACCACCACTATCCTGACAGGCTTCATGCGCCGCTCCTTCTCTATGGCTTCCCACACCATAACGGCTGCGTCACGGCAGGCTTTAGCCGTGCCTAACGCGGATTTAACCAACGGCTTTCAAAAGAACAGCTTGCGGAAGGTCAGCGTCACGGTTCGTCCCAGCGGATCGATCAGTCCCGGTTGGTAGCGCAGCGGGGTCGCGCCGGTCGCGTCGGTGACCGAGCGTCGCTGGTTGAACAGATTGTCGATCGACAGCGATATCCGTGACCCGCGCAGGAACGGATGGTCGCGCGCCAGTTTCGGCATCTGCCCCAGATTGGCGAATAGCCGCAGGTCGACCGTGGCGAGGCTGCCGAAATTCAGCCGCGACGGCCCGCCCGCGGTCCCGGTCAGCGCGCCGTCGACATGCGTCGCGCTTTCCCAGTCCACGCCCAGCCGCGCGCCGATGCCATTGTTGGAATAGCCCAGCCGCGCCTCGACCGAATGGCGCGGCTGTCCGCCCGACGATCCGGTGGCGTCACCGTCCAGCAGGTTGAGCGCCGGCACGCCCGGCGCCACCAGCAGCGTGTCGGTAAAGCGCCATGTATGATAGGCGCTCAAGCTCAGCCGGCCGCCGCCTCCGCCGCCACGGCCGCCGCCAAAGCCGCCGCCGCGAAATCCGCCGCCGCCGCCGCCGCGCGCGCCGTCGCCCTGGCCCTGCCTGCTTTCGCCCCCGGCCCCTGGCTCCCCGCCCTCGCGCGGCGGCGCGCCTTCACCGCCCGGTCGCCGGTTGCCGAACAGGTTCTGCAATTCGATCGGCCGCTCCTCGGGCTTTGCGCCGGCCGCGCGCCATGCCTCCACCAGTTTCTGGATACGCGACTTGAGCGGGATGGAATAGTCAAAGCCCCAACGCAGTTGGGTATTGCGCGCCGACAGGAAGTTGAGCGGCCGCGCATCGACCTGGAGCAATGTGCCGTCGGCGTCGCGCAGGAAACGTTGGGGAAAGGCCGCCTCGATCGCCGGTGTCGGTGTCGGGAAAGCCGCGATCGGATTGTCGGTGCGGCTGCGCAGATAGGCGGCGGTCAGCGTCAAATTGGCCTTTTCCAGCGGCTTGACTGTCGCGCTGATGCGCAACTGGTCGCGCACGCTTTCACGCAAGCCTGCATTGCCGCCCGACAGCTGGGTTACGAACACGCTCTGCCCGGTCGCATAGTCGAACAGCGAAACATTGGGGGTGGATATCTGCGGATCGTTGATCTGTTGTCCGCTGGGCGCCGCGCGATCCTGGCTGGCCGACACCAGCAGGCGGATCGCCGGTATCGGTGTCCAGCGCAGGCCATAGCCGAGCATCGACAGCGTGCCGAAGTCCGACAGGCGGCGCGCCTCCGCGTTGACGTTGACGCCCAGGTCGCCGACCGCGCCCAGCACATCGTCGCGCCTGCTGGTGATCGGCAGGTCGACGCTCACCTGGCCGCTGCCGATCTGGCGCGAATAGCTCGATGTGCGCACAACGCCCGACCGGACCGAGCGCGCATCGAAGCCATCGGCCGATCCGCTCAGACGGATGGCGGCCGTGGCGGCTCCCGCGGGCAGGTCGAACAGCGTGCCGCTGACCAGTAGGTCGCCTGATACCGCGCGCGATTTGGCGCGCGCACGATCGGACAGGCGATCGGTCAGCAGGTCGGGCGCGATCGCGCCGAACGGGCTGGCGGCGCCCGCGTCGATCGCCGACTGAAGGGCGATGGGCGACACGCCCCGGTCGGTCAGCGTGCGCGTATCGGACAGGTCGCCATTGCCGGTGAAGGACCATAGCCAGCCCCTCGCGATCTGGCCGTTGAGCGTCAGCCCGACATGGCCGGTCGTACCGCGCGTGCGCTGGCTGAGCGCGCCCGCCTGATCGAGATAGCGATAGAGCGTGACGTCTTCGCCGAAGGGCGAGAACGGACTGGCGGCGGGCAGGCCCAGGGTGAGCGCCGACAGGCCCTGGAGCGATTCATTCTCGCTCAGTTCCAGCCGGCCGTTCAGCGAGGCCGATACGCCGCCGAAGGCGCGCGCCAATGTCGCGTTGGCGGAGAAACTCTCGGTTTCCGGGCTGAGCGTGCGATAACGGCCAAGATCGCTGATCCGCTGGCTGTTCGCGCCGACGACGAAATCCGCAAGGCTTGGGGCAGATGCGCCAAGCGGTGCGCTGGCAATGGTTACGGGTTGTCCGGCCAGGGCCGAGAGCGCCGGGTCGACCTGCGCTCCGCCGACCACATTGCCGCCCAGCGCAAAGGGGCGACGCGGCGCGGCTGTGACCACATCGCGCTCGCTTTCGAGCAGGTGGGCCGCCGCTGAATATTTAAGGTCCAGGGTGAAGCGGCTGTCCCCCTGAATGCGCAGCAGGCCCAGGTTCAGCCGCCCGTCCTCGCGTCCGCCCTGCGTCGTCAGCCCGCCGCGCGCCTCCACGTTTTCGGCGCGGAACCGCTGGCGCAGAACGATGTTGACGACCTTCTGCGTGGGCGCATAGCCATAGCTCAGGGCCACCTGTTCAGGCAGGATTTCGGTGCGCGCGATCGCTTCGGTCGGCAGATCCTGGATTTCCGAAAAGCTGGAAATGCGCTTGCCGTTGAGCAGCACGACGGGGGAACCGCCCGCCGCATTGGTCTGTGACGCAAGTTCGGTGAGCAGCTCGGATATCGAATTGACGCCCAGCGCGCGCACATCGGCGGGACTTAGCTGCTGTTCGGGCTTGATATTGCCGACCACTGACCCGCGCGGAGCCTGGCCGGTGACGACGATTTCCTCGCCCTCATCGTCCATCGCCTGTGGCGGCGCGCCTTGCGCGAGCAACGCGCCGGGCGCGCCGCCCGCCATCAGCGAAAACAGCATAATGGAAATGGATGAACGCACATGACCCCCGGCGACCAGAATGGAACGCCTACTGTCCTAAGGAGCAAATGTCGCAATATTCTGGCAGAGGAGAGCGGATTTGTCGCAAATTGTAACTTTGAGGCTTAAGTTGGCACCGGCTTGGTACGCAGGGCGATTACCATGCCCGCTACCGCCAGCAGCGCCCCGCCGATCGTCAGCGGGGTCCAGCGATAATCCTCGATCGCGGTCGAAAACAGCATGGCGATCACCGGGATCAGCAGGCTGGTATAGGCGGCGCGACCCGCGCCGATCCGCTGGATCAGGCGGAAATAGAGAGGGAAGGTGACGACTGAGCCTGCCAGCGCCAGCCAGGCTACACCCAGCAGATAGGCCGGCCGCATATCTATGGTCGGTGGCCCCGCCGTTGCCCAGGCGAACAGGGCGTCCATCCCCGCGCCGATCAGCATGGACCAGGCAAGCACGCTCACCATCGGCAGGCGGTGCGCGATGCGGCTGCCCTGCATGACATTGGCGGCCGACGCGCTCATCAGCCCGGCAATGGTGAGCGCTGCGCCCAGCAGAACCTGATCCGGCGCAGCCGGGCTTGCGCGATATTCATGCACCAGAAGCAGGGCGATACCCGTGACGCCGACCGCCGAACCGAGGATGAACGGGCGGCCGAGCGGCTGGCGGAAAATCAGGTAGCCAAGGATCGAATTGGGGACGAGTAGCATCGCATAGAT
Source organism: Sphingobium anseongense (assembly GCF_037725245.1). Lineage (NCBI taxonomy): Bacteria > Pseudomonadati > Pseudomonadota > Alphaproteobacteria > Sphingomonadales > Sphingobiaceae > Sphingobium > Sphingobium anseongense. The sequence continues at coordinate 3,992 of NZ_JBBJUL010000011.1, forward strand.
CACCGCGACCACGCCGGATGTCAGATATTGTTCGGCACGGTAGACGAAGTTGAAATTGAGCACGAACTGCGCCAGCCCCAGCAGCGCGGCAAAAGCGATGCCCGCCGCGTCGATGCGCAACGGTACACGGCGCATCCGCGCAAACACAGCCATCGCCACCCCCGCCAGCAGGAAGCGATAACAGACCGACCAGCTTGCCGGCACCGTGCCCAACTGGTCGCGGATCACGATCCAGGTCGATCCCCAAATCAATGTGACAAGGATGAAGGGCAGGGCGATCCCGCCCTTTTCAACGGCGCTATCCATCGCCCAGCGCGCTTAATGCAGCAGCGAGCGGCGCGACATCCTCCACCCGCTGCGCCCAGTTCGTCACCAGCCGCGCCGCGCCTTCGCCCCAGTCGTAAAATTCAAACCCCTGGGCGCGCAGCCGCGCCGCTTCGTCGCCATTTAGCCGCACGAACAGCTCATTCGCCTGCACAGGATGAAGCAGCCGGCCGGGAATGGCGGTGGCCAGTGCTTGCGCCGCAGCATTGGCGGCGCGGCCGTTGGCGATCCACAACCCGTTATCCACCAGCGCCAATATCTGTGCGGCCATATAGCGCCCCTTGGACAGAAGATGTCCCGATCGCTTGCGCCAGCGCATGGATTCTGCCGCGCGAGCATTTGCCTGATCCCCGAACAGTACCAGCGCCTCGCCCGCCATGCCGCCATTCTTGACGCAACCGAACGACAGGGCATCGACGCCTGCCCGCCACGTCAGGTCGGCGGGCGCGCAATCGAGATGGGCGACCGCGTTGGCGAAACGCGCGCCGTCCATATGAAAGCCAAGCCCATGCCTGCGGGCCAGATCACCCAGCGCCGCCACTTCATCCGGCGTATAGACCAACCCATATTCGGTGGCGTTGGTTATCGTGATGGCGCGCGGCGGCACCTGGTGCACATCGTCGCGGATCGTGGCCAGCCGCGCCGCCATCGTTTCGGGCGACAGCTTCGCGCCCGGACCGGGCAGTGGCATCAGCTTGGCGCCATGGGTGAAGAAGCCCGGCGCGCCGCCTTCATCCACTTCGACATGAGCGTCTTCATGGCACAGCACGCCGCCATAGGGCGGACACAGCGCCGCCAGTGCGATGCTGTTCGCCGCCGTGCCTGTGCTGACCCACAATGCCCTCACCTGTGTTTCGAACAGCGCGGAAAAGGCCGCATCCATCCGCCCGCTCCAGACATCGCCATCATAGGGCGCATCGGCATGATCGGCGGCGGCGATGGCGGCCAGCACCCTGGGATGAAGCGGCGTCGCGTTGTCGGAGAGGAAGCGCATGATTTGGCGATAGCGGTCGGACAGGACAGCGCCAAGAGGCCAGTCCCGCCACACCGGCCCGCGCAATAAAAAGCGAATATAGGACAGGATTGTTGACGTTGTTTAGCGCGCCGCTTTATGACATAGGCGTTCGCGTCCGAACCACAGGAGACAGATTATGGACGTCCAGCATAGCAGCCGCTTCACCGTCACGCCCAGCGGCAAGGCCGTGGCGGCGGACGCGCGCGCGGCGTTGCTGGAAGATCCCGGCTTTGGCCGTATCTTCACCGACCATATGGTGACGATCCGCTGGACCGAGGGTAAGGGCTGGCACAGCCACAGCGTCGGTCCCCGCGAACCCTTCACGCTCGATCCTGCATGCGCGGTGCTGCATTATGCGCAGGAAATTTTCGAAGGGATGAAGGCCTATCGCCTTGCCGATGGCAGCGTCGCGATGTTCCGGCCACAGGAAAATGCCCGTCGCTTTGCCGAATCGGCCGAACGGATGGCCATGCCGGTTCTGCCGCAAGCGCTGTTCCTCGAAGCGGTCGAGGAACTGGTGAAGATCGACGCAGACTGGATTCCGGGCGGGGAGGGCAGCCTGTATCTGCGCCCCTTCATGTTCGCCAGCGAGACTTTCCTGGGCGTCCGTCCCGCCGCGGAATATATATTCTGCGTTATCGCCTCGCCCGTCGGCGCCTATTTCAAGGGGGGCAAGACAGCGGTCACGCTTTGGGTGTCGGAACATTACAGCCGCGCCGCGCGCGGTGGCACCGGCGCTGCCAAATGCGGCGGCAACTACGCCGCCTCACTGATCGCTCAGGCCGAAGCCAGCCGTCATGGCTGCGATCAGGTCGTCTTCCTCGATGCTGCGGAAAACAAGTGGGTCGAGGAACTGGGTGGCATGAACGTGTTTTTCGTCATGAGCGATGGCTCGCTTGTCACGCCCCCGCTCGGCGGCACCATCCTGCCCGGCATCACTCGCGACAGCATCATCACCCTCGCGCGCGGTGAGGGGATGGTCGTGCGCGAGGAGCCATACAGCTTTGCCCAGTGGCGCGATGACGCCGCGAGCGGCGCGCTGCGTGAGGCTTTCGCCTGCGGCACGGCGGCGGTGGTGACTGCGATTGGCGAGGTCAAGAGCGTCGAGGGCGATTTCACGATCGGCAATGGCGATGGCGGTCTCGTCACCCAGAAGCTGCGCGGCGCGCTTACCGGCATCCAGCGCGGCGAAAGCGAAGCGCCCGCCGGCTGGCTGCGACGTCTGTAACGCGCGTTCGAGGGGTGACGCCCGCCGTGCACGCGCCTATAGCCGCTGGACATGGTCGCAGCCCTTATCGTTTCCGCGCTCGCAATGAGCGCCATCGTCGGCGTTCGCTATTTGCTCGCGAGCGGCGGCTTCGCGCTGGCGACCCGCGCGCGCCATCCCGGTCTCTATCGTGGGCTTGAGCCGCAGATCAGGCGCGAAATCACCTGGTCGCTCGTGTCTGCGCTGATCTATGGCATACCGGCCGGCATTGTCGCCTGGGGGTGGCAGGCGCATGGCTGGACCCGCATCTATACCGATATCCATGCCTTCCCGCTCTGGTATCTGCCGCTATCGATCCTGCTGTATCTCGCTGCGCATGATATGTGGTTCTACTGGACCCACCGTGCGATGCACATGCCCCGCCTGTTCCGCGCCGCCCATGCGGTCCATCACGCCAGCCGTCCGCCCACCGCGTGGGCGGCGATGAGCTTTCACCCATGGGAAGCCGTCACCGGGGCGATCGTCATTCCCGCGCTTGTATTCCTCATCCCCATCCATGTCGCGGCACTCGGCATGGTGCTGACGATCATGACGGTGATGGGTGTCAGCAATCATATGGGGTGGGAGATGTTCCCCCGCGCGCTGGTCCACGGACCGATCGGCGACTGGTTGATCACCGCCACCCATCATCAGCGCCACCATGATCAATATGGCTGCAACTACGGTCTTTATTTCCGCTTTTGGGATCGGCTGTGCCGGACCGACGGCGGGCTTGGCACCTTTCGCACGACGACGTCCGCCTAATGCGCGCCGCGATCGCCAGCCTCGCCGCGCTGCTGCTTGCCGCCGCCCCCCCGCCGCCTGCCGATGGCCTCACCATCGCGTGGGAGGGGCTGCGCTCGCAAAAGGGCCGCATCCTCATATGTGTCACTCGCAACGCGAAGCATTTCCCCAATTGTAGCGACGATCCCGAAAAGCGCCATTATGACGTTGCCGCCACCGCCGGTATCCTGCCGGTCGGCAGGCTTGCCTCCGGCGACTATGCCATCGCTATCATTCACGACGAAAATGGCAACGGCAAGCTCGACACCTTCATGGGGATACCGCGCGAGGGCGTCGGCTTTTCGCGCAACGCGCCGATCCGTTTCGGCCCGCCCGGCTTTCGCGCCGCCAGCGTCCCCGTGGCCGATATGCCACAGCGCCAGACCATTCGCGTCAAATATTTCCTGTGAAAACGCGGCGGGGAACCTGTAACCTGCGCGAAACATTGTGCGATCGACACATCTCCATGAACAGGGCCTCCATGAACCGCATCACGCACTTCGCAGCACTCGCGCTGACCGCCACGCTGGCCCTTCCCACCGCCGCCATCGCCCAGGACGAAACCCAGCACAGCACGCTGACCATCGGGGTCGGTGGCGCCTATATCCCAAGTTATGAAGGGTCGGACGACTACCGCACCCTGCCCATCGCTCAGGCGCGGGGCAAGGTTCATGACTTCGCCTTCTGGACGCGCGGCACATCGCTGTTCGTCGACGCCATTCCCAACATCGATCCCGACGGCATCGACTTCGCTGTCGGCCCGGTCGTCAACCTGCGGCTGGACCGCACCAGCCGCAAGGCCATCAAGGACAATGCCGTCCGCGCGCTTGGAAAGCTCGACACTGCGGTCGAGGTCGGCGGTTTCGTCGGTATCGGCAAGACCGGTATATTTACCAGCGCATATGATAACCTGTCCGCGCGCGTTGCCGTGACCAAGGATGTCGCCGGCGGCCATGGCGGCATCGTCGTCACCCCCGCCATCGAATATGTCACGCCGCTGTCGGTAACGACGTTCGTCGGCATCGGCATTTCGGCCGAATATGTCGGCAAGAAATTCGGCCGCACCTATTTCGATGTCGACGCCGCCGGTTCGCTCGCCAGCGGACTGCCGGTCTACAGCCGTGCGGGCGACGGTTCCGGCTTCAAGCGCGCCGGCGTGAACCTTACCGCCGGCAAATCCCTGTCGGGCGACCTGCGCTCTGGCTGGGCGCTGTTCGCGGTGGGCGGCTATTCGCGGCTGCTGGGCGACTATGCCGACTCGCCCATCGTCGCCATCGCCGGGTCGCGCGATCAGTGGCTCGCCGCCGTGGGCATAGGCTATACTTTTTAAGGTCGACGATGCTTGCTACAGCGGGCGGGGACCGGTAGGTTCCCGGTTCGTTCCTGTATGAAAGCCCGGCCCTATGGACAGCATCGCCCTTATCGTCACGCTTGGCGCGTTGCTTGCCGGTCTGGTGCTGGGATGGATGGCGCGGGGCCGGGGGTTGGTCGACCTTCAGGGTGATCGCGCCGAATTGGCGCGACGGCTGGACCAGGCGGCCGACCAGCGCAACGCGGCGCTGCGCGAACTGGTGGTGGAGCAGGAGCGCGCCGCCCAGGCCGCCGTTCTGCGCGATCGCCTTGCCACCGCCGAGTCCGAACGCGAACTTGCCCTGCGCGATCTTGCCGCGCTCCGCTCCGACATCCAGGCGCGCACCGAATCCTTCGAAGCGCAGCTCAAGGCGCTGCGCGAAGCCAAGGAGCAGCTTTCCGCCCAGTTCAGCGAGATCGGCGGCAAGCTGCTCGGCGAAGCGCAGGCCGCTTTCCTTACCCGCGCCGATGCGCGCCTGGCGCAGGCGCATGAAAAGAGCGAGGCGCAGCTCAAGCAGCTTCTTACCCCCGTCAACGAAACCATCCAGCGCTACGACCAGAAGATCAGCCAGATCGAACAGCAGCGCACGGAGGCCTACGGCAACCTGACCGGCATGATCGAAGCGATGCGCATCGGCCAGGAGGCCGTCCGTGCCGAAGCCAACAAGCTGGTCACATCGATGCGCGCCGGGCCGAAGATGCGCGGTCGCTGGGGCGAGCAGCAGTTGCGCAACGTCCTTGAAAATTGCGGCCTGTCCGAACATGCCGATTTTCAGACCGAAGTCAGCGTCGCCCATGAAGATGGCCGCCTGCGCCCCGATGTCATCATCCGCGTGCCGGGCAACACCATATTGGTGGTCGATGCCAAAGTGTCGCTCAACAGCTATCAGGATGCCTTCGGGTCGGACAGCGACGAGGACCGCCGCCGGCATCTTGCCGCCCACGCCGCCGCGATGCGTGCCCATGTCGATGCGTTGGGGCGCAAGGCCTATGCCGACCAGTTCGCCGAAGCCCCCGATTATGTCATCATGTTCGTGCCCGGCGAACATTTCCTGTCCGCCGCGCTGGAGCAGGAACCGGGCCTGTGGGACCATGCCTTTGCCAAGCGCGTCTTGCTCGCCACACCCACCAACCTCATCGCCATCGCCCGCACCGTGGCGGCGGTATGGCGGCAGGAAAAGATGGCCGAGGAAGCCAAGCACATCGGCATGCTCGGCAAGGAACTCTATGAACGCCTGGCCGCCGCCGCGACGTCCCTGAAAAAACTCGGCAACCGCCTCAACGGCGCGGTGAGCGATTACAACGCCTTCGTCGGCAGCTTCGAAGGGCGCGTGCTGGTGACGGGTCGCAAGCTGCGCGACCTGAACATCGAAACCGGCGGCAAGGATCTGGAAGAAATGACGCCGGTCGACGCGCTGATCCGCGAGCCGAGTTCGTCAGAGGCGCTGCGGGCATTGCCGGAAAGGGCAGGGTAGCGCGATCACCGCTCAACCCCTTTGGCCTTCCCCCACGCCCGCGCCGCAGTATAGCCAAGATAGCCCGTCCCGAACAGCGCGTAGAGCGGTTCGGGCAGGCCGGCAAGATAGGCGGTCATCCCCGCGATCATCGCCTCCGCGACGTCCGGCCGCCATCCCGCGATCAGGCCCATGGGGATCGACCACAAGAGCAGCGCGTACATGACATAGAGGAAAGCGGGCCGTGCGCGGATGGTCCAGATGTCCGCTGGAACAGGGTCTGTCGTCATGAAGTTCACACCGTCATTGAGGGGCGGTTTGGTGCGAAGTTCACACCGTCCCCGAGGGATGATTCCGGCGAAGTTCACACCGTCCCTAACCGATCCGGTTTGCCAGCCAGCCGTAGAGGAACGCCTCGTTCGCCGGACGCTGTTCCGCCAGCGCGATATAGCGTTCCCCCTGCATCGCTTCGATCGCCTTGAGCAGCACGGTTTCGCCGGCTTTGCCGCGCAGCGCCATGAACGCGGCCAGCGCCGACAGCGTCTTGCCGCCCAACGCCCTATCGACGATGAGGTCGGGATAATCCTTCTGGTTGCGGTTCAGCGCGTTGAGCGCGCGCTGTAGCATCCCGGTCGCGGTCGCCACCCCCATATTGACCCCCGTGTCGAACAGCTCCGCTGCGATCGTCCAGCTCGTTTCCGCCACGAACGCATAGCCAGGCCGTTCCCAATAGAGCCGGCGATAGATGTTGGCCGCGGTGGCGCGGGGCAGGGCGCGCATCGCGCCGGCATAGCCGTTGGCCCGCGCTACGGCCTGGGTGATCCCCCAATTGGTGGGTCCGCCGCGGTCCGCGGGATGATCGCTATACCCACCTTCGCGCACGATCACATCGTCGATGAGTTCGGGAATGTCCATGAAAGCCGCCCTTCTGTTGTGAATGGCGAATCAAATAACCTATATGGCTATATGTAGGACAGTGAAATGCCGCATCGGCGCCGGAGAGTGGTGACTTTGCCCCCATCCGTTCGTCCCCCCCGCCCAAGGGCATGGCGGATCGAAGGATGGTGATGGCGGATGTCATGCAACCTGACGTCATCGCGCTTGCAGTCTGTCCCGACAGACGGCTTTGGCGCATCGGCATGTGGGCCGGTGCGGCAGCGTCCTTTCGCGCATGTCGAGACAGGCGGCTAGCCGATCCGCATCAGGCAGCCCGACAGGCCCGGCAGCATGGCGCCGTCTTCCTCGATACCGACCGATGCCGCCATCGACGCCGATATCAGCGGGTATGGCGCGGGCAGGGGCGCGTCGGTCAGGTTGAACAGGCACAGCAGTCGGCTATCGCCGGCTCTGCGCTCGAACGCCAGCAGCGCGGGATCGCCCTCCATCAGGCTGATGTCGCCGTCGCGCAGCGCAGGCGTCGTGCGACGCAAGGCCAGCATCCGGCGCGACCAGACCAGCATCGATCCGCGATCCGCCTCCTGCTGCTCGACCGAAAGCGGCAGGTGCGCGGCATCCATCGGCAACCACGGCTCACGCTCGGAAAATCCGCCCCATGGCGGCGCGGCGGTCCACGGCATCGGCGTGCGCGCGCCGTCGCGGCCCAGCGTCTGCGGCCAGTTGGCGATCGCTTCGGGATCCACCAGGCGATCGAACGGAACGTGCGCCTGCGGTAATCCCAGTTCTTCGCCCTGATAGAGGAAGATGTTGCCGCGCAGCGCGATCAACAGCAGCATCGTCAGCCGCGCCATTGTGTCCCGGTCGCGCCCCGCGCCCCACCGCGTCACATGGCGCGGGGCATCATGGTTGGAAAAGGCCCAGCTTGGCCAGCCCTCGCCCGCGCCGCCCGGCCATTGGGCGATCGCCTGACGCACGACTTGCGCTGTCAGGTCGGGCGCATAGAGATAGGTGAAGCCATAGGCGCTGTTCAGCCGGTGCGGCGGCTGGGTGAACAGCTTCATTTCCCGGTCGGCATACTCGCCGCCGACCTCGGCGACGGTGAAATGGTCGCCATGCGCGTTGATGACGGATTGCAGCCGTTCGATGAAGCGGGGCACGTCGGCATGGCCCTGATTGTAGAGGCGCCGCTGAAAATCGAAGGGGCGCGTGCGGGGGCCGGGCTTTGTTTCCGGCGGATTGTCGCGCAGGGCCGGATCGTGCATCGTGAAGTTGAGGGCATCGAGCCGAAAGCCGTCCACGCCAAGGTCCAGCCAGAAGCGCGCGGTGTCCAGCAGTTCGTCCTGCACCGCGGGCGAATGCACGTTGAGCTGTGGCTGTTCCTTGAGGAAATTGTGAAGATAATATTGGCCGCGCCGGGCATCCCAGGTCCATGCCGGCCCGCCGAACACCGATTGCCAGTTGGAGGGCGGCGACCCGTCTGGCCTGGGGTCGGCCCAGACATACCAGTCCGCGCGTGCATTGTCGGGGCTGGACCGGCTTTCCGCGAACCAGGCATGCCGGTCGGAGGTGTGGGCGTAAACCTGATCAATGATGACCTTGAGGCCCAGATCATGCGCTCGCGCGGCCAGGGCGATGAAATCGTCGAGCGTCCCGAAGATCGGATCGACGCCGCGATAATCGGCCACGTCATAGCCGAAATCGGCCATCGGCGACGTGAAGAAGGGGGATAGCCACAGGGCATCGACGCCCAGCGCGGCGATATAGGCCATCCTGGCCGTAACACCGGGCAGGTCGCCTATGCCATCGCCATTGCTGTCGAAGAAGCTGCGCGGATAGACCTGATAGATGGCGGCTCCGCGCCACCATGGCGGGGACGGGTTGCATGGCTGTTCGGCGCTCATCGGACCTCCGGCGAAGAATGCCGAAGACTAGCAGCATTCCTGTCGCGGGCTAGTGCGCCGCACCTTTGCCGTTGGCGCCCTGCAACCCCGCCAGGATGATGCGCGCGGTGTGCGACGCCGTGCTGCTGGCGTTGAGCGCGGGACGCGACAGGCTCCGGTGGCCAAGGCCGAACAGGCAGGCGAGCAGCATCTCCTCGGCGCCGTCCAGCGCCTCGCTCGACAGCGCAGGGTTGGCCATGCAGGCGAATTCGCGCAGCAGCATCTTGTACCGCACGCACAGGCTGGTGATCGTGGCGCCGACCACCGGATTGCGAAACGCTTCGGCCAATATGTCGAACGAAAGCGCTTCGCTCTTCTGGGACATGGCAGACAGCACAAGCTGTTCGAAGGTTTCCTCGATGCTGATCTCACCGGCCTTGAGCCGGGCGCACAATGCCATCATGCCATCGAGACGGACGCGCTTGTCATCGTCGACGATGGCGGCGATGATGTCTTCCTTGCCCTTGAACAGCCTGTAAATCTGGCCGACCGACACTTTGGCCAGGGCGGCAAGTTCGGCCATCGACGTCTGATGAAACCCCTGTTCGGCAAATAATGCGCGTGCAGCCACCAGGATGCGCTCCCGACCAAGCGTTTCATGCTGCATCGCAACCATTATTCTTTTGTCCTCCCCTTTTTCCTTGAAACGCCCGTTGCACATTCCTACTTGCCCGACAAGCTGGAATGAACATTCATTCCGCTCGGTCCGTCTAACAGTGGGAACCTCGATGCGCTATTTCAACCTCACCGGGCCGCTGGCCTGCGTGTCGGCTCTTGCGTTGGCGGCATGTGCGAAAGAAGCGCCGCCCCCGCCCGCCGCGCCCGCTGTCGGCATCGTGACGGTCAAGGCCGAGGACGTGCCCCTGGTCACCGAATTGCCGGGCCGGATCGCGGCGTCGGAAATTTCCGAAGTGCGCCCGCAAATCAATGGCGTGATCCGCCGCCGCCTTTTCGAGGAAGGCTCCTATGTCAGGGCCGGGCAGCTATTGTATGAGATCGAGGATGCGCCATACCGCGCGGCACTGGCGTCGGCGCAAGGGCAATTGAGCCGCGCCCAGGCGTCGATCGCCGCGACCAGCCTGCAGGCCCAGCGCTATCGCGAACTGGTCGGCATCAACGCCGTCAGCCGGCAGGAAGCCGATAATGCGGTCGCCGCGGCGCAGCAGGCGCGCGCCGACGTGGCGACCCAGCGCGCCGCTGTCCAATCGGCCCAGGTCGCTCAGGGATTCACGCGTATCCGCGCCCCCATTTCCGGCTATATCGGCCGGTCGCTGTTCACCCCCGGCGCGCTGGTGCAGGCGGGTCAGGCCGGTGCGCTGGCGACGATCCAGCAGACCGACCGGGTCTATGTCGATAGCACCCAGTCGGCAGCGCAGATCCTGGACCTCAAGGACGCGATGCGCAGTGGCGGCGTGACGGCGAGCGCGGCACGCGTCCAGTTGCTCCTGCCCAACGGCAAGACCTACCCGATCGAGGGGCAGCTGCAATTTTCCGAAGTGTCGGTCGATCCCGCATCGGGTGCGGTGACGCTGCGCGCCACCTTCCCCAATCCCGATCGCACGCTATTGCCCGGCATGTTCGTGCGGGCGCGCGTCGTGGAGGGCGTGCGCAGCCGGGCGATCATAGTGCCCCAGCAGGGGATCAGTCGCGATGTGCGCGGCCGGGCGACCGCGCTGGTCGTCGGCGCCCAGAACAAGGTCGAGCTGCGGCAGGTCCAGACCGATCGCGCCGTGGGCGACAGATGGATCGTGACGAGCGGCCTCAAGCCGGGTGACCGGCTCATCGTCGAGGGGCTGCTCAACCTGCGGCCAGGAACGGTCGTGCGGCCGGGCGCGCCGCAGCAGGTGACCGCAGCCGCCGGCGAGGCTCGATAGCTCATGGCCCGCTTTTTCATCGACCGGCCCATCTTTGCGTGGGTCCTGGCCATCGGCATCATGCTGGCGGGGCTGCTCGCCATCCGCATGCTGCCGGTCGCGCAGTTTCCCGAAATCGCGCCGCCCACGGTGACGATCGGCACGTCCTATCCGGGCGCCAATGCCGAGACATTGGCCAATACCACCACGCAGTTGATCGAGCAGCAGCTCAAGGGCATCGACAATCTGCGCTATTTTTCGTCGACCAGCGATTCGGCCGGCAACCTGACCATCACGCTGACGTTCGAGCAGGGCACCGACGCCAATATCGCTCAGGTCCAGGTACAGAACAAGCTGGCGCAGGCGACGCCCCTCTTGCCGCAGGAAGTGCAGCAGCAGGGCCTGCGCGTCACCAAATCGACGGCCAGCTTCCTGGTGCTGGTGGCCGTTTACGCCGATGACGGCATCCATGATCTTCAGGACACGGGCGATTTCGTCGCGTCCAGCCTGCAGGACCCGCTCAGTCGCGTCGACGGGGTCGGCGACACGCAGGTGCTGGGCGCGCAATACGCCATGCGCATCTGGCTCGATCCCTACAAGATGGCCAATCTGGGCATCACCACCGGCGACGTGAAAACGGCGATCCGGGCGCAGAATGCACAGGTGTCGGCAGGGCAGATAGGCGGGGCGCCTTCGCCCGCCCAACAGGCGCTCAATGCGACCGTGACGGCGCAGTCGCGCCTGCGCACGCCCGAACAGTTCCGGGACATATTGCTGCGCAGTAACAGCGACGGATCGACAGTGCGGCTGGCCGATGTCGCAAGGGTGGAGCTGGGATCGGAGAATTACAGCTTTTCGGCCAAGTTCAACGGGCATCCGGCGACCGGCTTTGGCATCAAGCTGGCCCCCGGCGCGAACGCGCTCGACACCGTTACCGCGGTCAAGGCAAAGGTCGCGGAGCTTTCGAAGGATTTTCCGCCCTGGGTCAAATATGAATTCCCGGTCGATAACTCGACCTTCGTGCGACTGTCGGTGGAGCAGGTCATCCATACTCTGATCGAGGCGATCCTGCTGGTGTTCGTCGTCATGTTCCTGTTCCTTCAGAACTGGCGCGCGACGCTCATTCCCACCATCGCGGTGCCCGTGGTGCTGCTCGGATCCATGGCGGTGCTGTATGCGGCGGGGTTCACGCTCAACACCTTGACGCTGTTCGGCATGGTGCTGGCCATCGGCCTGTTGGTCGACGACGCGATCGTCGTGGTCGAAAATGTCGAACGGCTGATTCAGCAAGAAGGCCTCAGCCCCAAGGAAGCCGCGAAAAAATCCATGGACGAGATCAGCGGCGCGCTGGTCGGCATCGGGCTGGTGCTGTCCGCGGTGTTCCTGCCGATGGCGTTTTTCGGCGGTTCGACAGGCGTGATCTTCCGCCAGTTTTCCATCACCATCGTGTCGTCGATGGTCCTGTCGGTGCTTGTCGCGCTGATCCTGACCCCCGCGCTGTGCGCCACCATCCTGCGACCGGCGCATGCCGATCATGGATCGAAAAAGGGCTTTTTCGGCTGGTTCAACCGGACGTTCGACCAGGGCGTGGCCCGATATGGCAAGGGTGTCGAGACGGTCGAACGGCGCTGGGGACGCACGATGATCATCTATGGCCTGATCGTCGTTGGCATGATCTTGATTTTCCTGCGCCTGCCCACGGGCTTCCTGCCGGGCGAGGATCAGGGGCGGCTGCTCAATCAAGTGTCGCTGCCCGCCGGATCGACCATCGCGGAAACGGAACGCACCCTGGATCGTTTGCGCGATCATTACCGGAACGATGAAAAGGCAAATGTCGAGGCGGTCTTTACCATCGCGGGCTTCGGCTTTGTCGGACAGGGGCAGAATGTCGGCATTTCATTCGTCCGCCTGCGCCCGTGGGACGAGCGGAAGGGCAAGGAAAATGCGGTCGATGCGATCGCCGCCCGCGCCAACGCCGCATTCCAGAAGATCGCCGCCGGCCGCGTGATCGCGTTCGTGCCGCCGGCCGTGCAGGAATTGGGCAACGCATCTGGCTTCGACTTCCAGTTGCTCGACCAGGGGGGCGTGGGTCATCAGAAGCTGTTGGAGGCGCGCAACCAGTTGCTGGGCATGGCCATGGCCGACAGTCGCCTGGCGCAGGTGCGCCCCAACGGCCTGGAGGATACGCCGCAGGTCAAGCTGAATGTCGACCAGGCGGCGGCCGGGGCGTTGGGGGTGGCGCAGGCGGATATCAACGACACCATCAGCACCGCGATGGGCGGCTCCTATGTCAACGACTTTATCGATCGCGACCGGGTGAAGCGCGTATTCGTCCAGGCGGACACGCCTTTCCGAACGACGCCCGATTCGATCGGCGCATTGCATGTGCGCGGCAATACCGGGGTGATGGCGCCGCTGTCGGCCTTTTCCACGACCGAATGGATCAACGGTCCGGCCCGACTTGAACGGTTCGGCGGGGTGCCGTCCATGAACATCCAGGGCGCGCCCGCGCCGGGCGTCAGCAGCGGCGACGCGATGGCGGCGATGGAGGAAATGGCGGCCAAGCTGCCCGCGGGGATCGGCTTTGCCTGGAACGGGATATCCTATGAGGAACGGACATCGGGCGGGCAGGCGCCGGCGCTCTATGCGCTGTCGATGCTGATCGTGTTCCTGTGCCTTGCCGCGCTTTACGAAAGCTGGTCGGTTCCGATCGCGGTGATGCTGGTCGTGCCCCTGGGCGTGCTCGGCGCGGTCATCGCGGCAACGCTGGCGGGGCTTGAAAACGGCATATATCTTCAGGTCGGCCTTATCACCACGATTGGCGTGTCGGCCAAGAACGCCATCCTGATCATCGAATTCGCCGAGGAAAAGATGCGGGCCGGCATGGCTCCGGCCCAGGCGGCGCTCGAAGCGGGCAAGCTGCGGTTGCGGCCTATCGTGATGACCAGCCTTGCGTTCGTCTTTGGCGTGCTGCCGCTGGCGGTGTCGACCGGAGCGGGCGCGGGCGGCCAGAATGCCATCGGCTGGGCGGTGGTCGGCGGCATGATATCGGCCACTGTGCTGGCGATTTTCTTTGTCCCGGTATTCTTCACCGTCGTCAAAAGGCTGTTCCGTCAGCATCACAAGGCACCCGAAGCGGGCGTCGAACCGCCGGTGCCAGCCGCGCCGCAGGAGGCGTAAGCCATGCATAGCCGTCGCAAACTATTCCCCGCGCTGACCCTGTCTTTGCTGCTGGGCGCGTGCAACATGGCCCCGCATTATGTGCGCCCGGCGCTGCCCGTCCCCGACGCCACGCCCCACGGCCCCGCCTATGGCGCGGACGGAGGAACGGGCGCCATCATTCCTGCCGATACCGCATGGCGCGACTTTTTCGTCGATCAGCGGCTGGTGCGCGTGATCGATCGGTCCCTGACGAACAATCGCGACCTGCGCATCGCGCTTGCCAATGTCGCGCGGGCGCGGGCGCAATACAGGGTGCAGCGTGCCGACCTGCTCCCCACCGTCGCGGCCCAGGGCAGCGCCAGTTACCAGGATGCGCCGTTCGCCCAGAATGGCGCATCGGGCCGGCTGGACATCTACCAGGCGCAACTGGGTATTTCGGCGTGGGAGATCGACCTGTTCGGTCGCGTCCGCAACCTGAGCGAGGCGGCGCAACAGTCCTATTTTGCCGCCGCTGAAAATCGCAATGCGGCCCAGACCGCTCTGATCGCCGAGGTCGCGACCGTGTGGCTGACCATGGCGGCGGATCGCGAGCGGCTGAACATCGCGCGCGACCTGGAGAGCGCGTTCGGCAAGACGCTGGAGCTGACGCGGGCGCGCTTCGCCAAGGGGATCGCGTCGGAACTGGAGGTCCGGCAGGCGCAGACCAGCTATGATCAGGCGCGTTCCGACATTGCCGAAGCCACGACGCTCGTGGCGCAGGACCAGAATGCGATCAATCTGCTGGCCGGGTCGACCGTGCCCGAAGCGGACCTGCCCAACAGCCTGCCGCAATCCGGCGCGACGCTGGAAAATCTGCCGGAAAATATTGCATCCGACCTGTTGCTGCGGCGCCCCGACATCGCTGCCGCCGAATATCAGTTGCGCGGCGCCAATGCCGACATCGGCGCGGCGCGAGCGGCCTTCTTTCCCAATATCTCGCTGACCGCCGCTTTCGGCACGTTGAGCATGGGGTTGTCCAACCTGTTCAGTGGCGGCAGCGAATTCTGGTCGGTCGCGCCGAGCGCCAGGCTGCCGATCTTTGATTTCGGGCGCAACAAGGGCAATCTGCGCGTGGCGGAGGCGAACCGCGATGCGATGGTCGCGCAATATGAAAAGAGCGTGCAGACGGGCTTTCGCGAGGTCGCCGACGCGCTCGCGCGGCGCGGCACCATGACGGCGCAACTGGAAGCGCAGCTTTCGCTGGCGGAATCGTCGCGCGTCGCCTATCGTTTGTCCGAAGCCCGCTTCCGTGCGGGCGTGGACGGCTTTTTGACCACGCTGGATTCTCAGCGCGCGCTCTACAGCGCGGAACGCAGCCTGCTTGCAACGCGGCTGGTACGCGCCGCCAATATGGTCGAACTGTATCGCGCCCTGGGAGGCGGCCTGAAATAAGCGCGCGGTTTTGACAGGGGGTTGGATATCGGCGATGCGTCGCAGCCTGCGTGCGGCACGTCGCCCGGCGCGCCTGCGTGACGGGTTTCGATGCACTTCAACGATTTCGATATTGGCGTTTTCCTGCGCGACTATTGGCAAAAGCGCCCCCTGCTCATCCGCAAGCCGTGGAGCGAATGGCGCAACCCGGTCGACCCGGACGAATTGGCCGGCCTTGCGTGCGAGCCGGGCGTCGAGGCGCGCCTGATCACGCAGGATCGTATAGCCTTTGGAGTCGAACATGGGCCGATCCCCGAAGCGCGCTTCAGCAAGCTGGGTCGCAAGCCATGGACCTTGCTGGTGCAGTCGGTCGATCAGCATGTGGCCGATGTAGCGGCGCTCATCGCGCCGTTCCGCTTCATTCCCAACTGGCGGATCGACGATGTCATGGTAAGCTATGCCACCGACGGCGGCGGCGTGGGGCCGCATTTCGATCATTATGACGTGTTTCTGATCCAGGGGCTGGGGCAGCGCCGCTGGCAATTGGGCGGGGCGTGCGATGCGGACACGCCATTGCTGCCGCATGACGACCTGCGCCTGCTTGCGCATTTCGAACCGGCGCAGGACTGGGTGCTCGATCCCGGCGACATTCTCTATGTGCCGCCGCGCATCGCCCATAACGGCGTCGCGGTCGGCGATGATTGCATGACCTATTCGATCGGCTTTCGCGCGCCCGCGCGCAGCGAACTGGTCGCTGACTGGTGCGATCATCTGGTCGCGGGGTTGCAGGATGAGGATCGCTACGCCGACCCCGACTTGCAGGCCCAGGACAATCCCGGCGAGATTTCCATCGGGGCGGTCGAACGATTGCACGCGATGGTGACAGAAACGATGGGCGACCCGGACGGTTTTGCGCGCTGGTTCGGACGATATAACAGCATGCCAAAACAGCCCGATATCGACTGGCGGCCGGACGAGCCGATCGATATGGCGGATGTCCGCAACCAGTTCGCAGGCGGTGCGGCGCTGTGTCGCAACCCCGCCAGCCGCTTTTCCTTCATCCGCGAAGGCGCGCTGTCGGTGCGGCTGTTCGTCGACGGTTGCGACTTTCCCTGCGATGGGCCGTCAAGATGGTTCGCAGAGCGGCTGTGCGCGCGGGAGCGCATGATGGTGGACGCCGATCTGATCGGGTCCGACGCCGTGATGATGCTGGTCGCGGCGCTGTATAATCTGGGCAGCGTCGCGTTCGACGCGGAGGAATGAGCGACGCCATGGCGCGGCTGATCCTCTTCAATAAGCCCTATGGCGTGCTGACCCAGTTTACCGATCATGGCGCGGCCGGAACGCGGCCGACGCTGTCCGACTATATCAGGATGCCGGGCGTCTATCCCGCCGGGCGGCTGGATCTCGACAGCGAAGGGTTGCTGCTGCTGATCGACAATGGCCGTTTGCAGGCCCGGATCGCCGATCCGCGGTTCAAGCTGCCCAAGACCTATCTGGTTCAGGTCGAAGGCGATGTGGCAGAGCCTAGCCTCGCCTTGCTGCGCCGCGGCGTCGGCCTCAAGGACGGCATGACCCTGCCGGCGCAGGCCGAGCGCATCGCCGCCCCTGACCTGTGGCCGCGCGATCCCCCCGTGCGCTTCCGCAAGACGGTGCCCGATTGCTGGCTGCGACTAACCCTTCGCGAAGGACGAAACCGGCAGGTGCGACGGATGACGGCGGCGGTCGGCCACCCGACGCTGCGCCTGGTGCGATGGTGCATCGGCGACTGGACGATCGACGGCCTCGCGCCCGGCGAATGGCGCGCCGTGCAGGCGGGATAGATGGATCGCGCCGATCCGCGCCCGTGCCGGGCGATTATCCTGCGACCTTGATCTGGAACAGTTTCGGCCAGTTCTTGCCGGTGACGAAGATGCGGTCTGTCGCGGCGTCATAGGCGATGCCGTTGGCGACTGCTTCTGAATCGCTGACGCCGGCGGCCTTTCGCAAGGGGGCAATGTCGATCCAGTCGATCACGTTGCCGGTGTCGGGAGAGATGCGGGCGATCCTGGTATCGTACCAGATGTTCGCCCAGATTTCGCCGCGAACATATTCCAGTTCGTTGAGGCGATCTACCGGGCGGCCATTCCAGCGAACGGTGATCCGGCGCGTTTCAGTGAGGCTGTCGGGATCGAGAAAGCGCAGTTGCGCGGTCCCGTCGCTCATGATCAGGCTTTGACCGTCCTGCGTGAGCGCCCAGCCTTCGCCTTCGTAACGGAAGCTGCCTATGGGGGCGAAATCGGCGAGCGTCCACACGAAGCCCTGCCGCTGGCGCCAGGTGAGGCTGACGATCTTGCCGCCCCAGTTGACGATGCCTTCGCCAAAATAGGGCGGTTCTATGCTGCGGCGCTGGAGGATCTTCCCGGTCTTGAGAGCAACCTTGCGGATGTCGGACCGGCCTTCCAGGCCGGTGCTTTCGTACAGTGCGCCATCGAGGAAGAAGAGGCCTTCGGTGAAGGCCGCCGGATCATGGGGATAGGATTTGACCAGCGTCCATGGGGTATCGGCCTGGGCGGGAGCAACGAAAAGGGTGAGGGCAAGAAGGAGGGCAGGCAGTCGCCAGCGGACGCGAAAGCCGCTGCGTTCGGCCAGGGGCATGGCGCTCGCCTCAACCCCTTCGCTGCACGCGAGGCACGCCATGGTGCCGCCGCCGACCTTCATTCCGCCGCCTGGGCCGCGAGCGCGCTGGCGAGCCATGCGGGCAGGATGGCGGGGTCGAGATCCTCGACGCGGCGCAGTTCGACCGAGAGGCCAAGGTCAAGCAGGGCGGCGCGCTGCCTCTTGTCGTCGGCCTGGGCGAGCGGCACCGCGACCAGCCGCCGGCTGACCTTGTTGCGATAATGCATGCGCGCGGTATTTTCCTGGCCGACATAGCAGCCCTTGTCATAATCGACGCCGTTCAATTCCGCCGCATTGGTTTCGAGCCAGAGCGTCTGGTCCTGCCCCAGTTCGTTCGCGCCTTCGAATATGCCAAGGCCCAGGCGATGCGCGCGAAAGGCGGGGGCGGCGTCGCCCTGGCCGGCGGGCGCGATCCAGCGGTGGCCAAGCGCCGGCTGGCGCGGATCGCGCGGCTGGCCCGGCGCGTCGGGCGACCAGTGGACTGCGAGCGAGGAATCGCGCGCGATCGTCACCTTGCGGCGAAGGCGGTAGAGGGTGAGGCGCTTTGCCAGCGCATCGGCCTGCGCGGCTTCGCAGTCGATGAGTATGTCGTCGCCGTCTGCCCACAGGATGAAATCGAACAGCGCCTTGCCCTGGGGCGTCAGCAGCCCGGTCCAGCGCGGCTGGCCAGGCACGAGGCCGAGCACGTCGCGGGTGAGCAGCCCTTGCAGGAAGGGTTTCGCCTCGTCGCCCGAAATTCTGAGGATCGCGCGGTCGGTTAGGGTGGTGTGGTTCATCGGCTTTAGGTAGGACAGGTAAACCAAATAACCAACCCGTCAGCGCCGGGCATGGTCGGAGCGCTTGCCACCTTCTGGAAGGCAGGGTGCTTCGACAGGCCCAGGGCGAACGGAATGCACGGGAAGTTGCGATGACCCAGACCTTTGACCTGATCCTCAAGAACGGCACCGCACATACGCCAGGCGGCGCGGAGCGTGCGGATGTGGGCGTTCGCGACGGCAAGATCGTGGCGATCGGCGCGCTGGCGGGCGACGCGGCGGAGGTGATCGACTGCACCGGGCTCGACGTGCTGCCGGGCGTGATCGACAGCCAGGTCCATTTCCGCGAGCCGGGGCTGGAGCATAAGGAGGATCTGGAATCGGGCAGCCGCGCCGCAGTGATGGGCGGCGTGACGGCGGTGTTCGAGATGCCCAACACCAGCCCCAATACCGACAGCGCGGCACGGGTCGCCGACAAGCTCAAGCGCGCGCATCATCGCATGTGGTGCGACCATGCTTTCTATGTCGGCGCGACCGCCGAAAATGCCGAGGATCTGAAGGATCTGGAACGGATTCCGGGCACGGCGGGGGTCAAGATATTCATGGGCGCGTCGACCGGCAGCCTGCTGGTGGATGACCACCGGGCGCTGGCGCGCGTGCTGGCGTCGGGGCGTCGGCGCGTCGCCATCCATGCCGAGGACGAGGCGCGGATGAACGCGCGCAAGGATTACAGGGTCGATGGCGACGCCGCATCGCATCCGGTGTGGCGCGACGACGAAAGCGCGATGATCGCGACGAAGCGTATCATCGCCCTGGCGCGCGAGGCGAAGCGGCGCATCCATATATTGCACATCACCACGCCCGCCGAACTCGCCTATATCGCGCAGAACAAGGATATCGCGACCTGCGAGGTCACGCCCCAGCACCTGACGATGGCGGCCGAGGACGCCTATCCCCGACTTGGCAGCTATGCGCAGATGAACCCGCCGATCCGGTCGGGCGCCCATCGCGACGGGCTGTGGGATTATCTGAACCAGGGCGTGCCCGATGTGCTGGGCAGCGATCATGCGCCGCACACGATCGAGGAAAAGGCCAAGCCCTACCCCGCCAGCCCCAGCGGAATGCCCGGCGTGCAGACGCTGGTGCCGCTGCTGCTGAACCATGTTGCAGAGGGGCGGCTGACGCTGCGGCGGTTTATCGAACTGACGTCGTCGGGGCCGCAGCGGGTGTTCGGGCTGGTCGGCAAGGGGCGGATCGCGCTGGGCTATGATGCCGATTTCACCGTCGTCGACCTCAAGAAGCGCTGGACGGTCGGCCGCGACTGGCTCGCGTCACGCTGCGGCTGGTCGCCGTTCGAGGGGATGGAACTGACCGGCAAGGCGACGGGGACGATCGTGCGCGGCCGACGGGTGATGTGGGAAGATACGCTCGCCAACCAGGCGCTGGGTGAGGCAGTGCGGTTCGAGGCGACCGAATTCGGCTAGGCCGGGACCGTCGCCCGCGCCTGCCGCGCCGCGCGATAGCTGTCTGCCGCGAACAGGATGAGCCCGAGCCAGATCAGCGCGAAGCTGATGATCTGGCCGTTGCTGAGCGTTTCGCCGTAGAGCAGGACGCCCGAAAGAAATTGCAGCGTCGGCGCGCTATATTGCAGCAGGCCAAGCGTCGCCATCGGCAAGCGTCGCGCGGCAAGCGCGAACAGCAGCAGCGGCACGGTGGTGACCGCGCCCGAAGAGATGATGAGCAGGGTGGTCGGCAGGTCGCGGCCGAACGCCAGGGAGCCGGTCCCGCCGAGCCAGCCGAGATAGGCCAGCGATGCGGGCAGCAGGATGAGCGTTTCCACGCCAAGACCCGCCATCGGCGTGACGGGCGTCACCTTGCGCACAAGGCCGTAGAAAGCGAAGGTGAAGGCCAGCACGATGCTGATCCACAGCGTCGAGAAGGCGGCGGCGGCCATGATGGCGACGCCGGCGGTGGCGATGATCAGCGCGACCCCCTGGCCGCGCCGCAGCCTTTCCTTGAGCACCAGCACGCCCAGCAGGACGCTCACCAGCGGGTTGAGGAAATAGCCGAGGCTGGCGGCCACCACATGATCGTTGGCGATCGCCCAGACATAGGTGAGCCAGTTGATCGCGATGAACAGCGCCGAAGCGGCGAGCGGGCGCATCAGCGTGCGGTCGCGCAACACGGCGAACAGCGATGCGATACCGCCGCGCAGGGCCATCAGTAGCGCGATCAGTAGCACCGACCACAAAACGCGCTGCGCCGCGACCTCCACCGGACCGACATGATGCAACAGCTTGAAAAATATGGGAAGCAGGCCCCACAGGCCATAGGCTGCCAGCGCAGCCAGCAGCCCGGCGCGATGTTCGGCCTGCGTCGTCGCGTCGCTCAGATCAGGCCGCCGCCGATGAACAGGCGCAGCGCGCCCAGCCCGGCGACGATCAGGCAGAAATTGCGGCCGCCATTTTTCGATGACGCCATGCCGATCAGCGCACCGACCAGCGCCAGCGGCACCAATATCCAGTTAAGCGCCCCCAGGAAGGGAATGACGGCGGGGATCATCAGGACCAGCGTGACGACGCCGACGAGAATGGAGAGAAGGTTGAGCATGACAATGACATGGGGCTTGCGCCGCGCCTGGGCAAGGGGATAAGACATGCGCCAGCGCAACGACCGGCCCGTGGCCATGGTTAGCGAAATATTTCGCGCGTTTACCCAAATCCCTAACGAAAAATTAACTGTTCGCGCCGAAGGCTTCGGCCCTGAATATATTTTGGCCTGACTTATTTGGGAGTGCCGCGATGCGTCGAGCGAATCACATGCTATGGGCGGCGCTTTTGGCCTTGCCACTGGCGGCGTGCGGCAAGGACGACGACAAGCAGAGCCTGGCCGCGCTCGACGCGCAGTTGACCAACAATGCCGTCGATCCCGCGCTGCGAAGCGCGCTTGCCGACCAGATCGTGGTCGATCCCGACCTGACGAGCCAATCCAATCGCCATGCGGTACGCGCCACCGACAAGCCCGCCAATGCAGCGCTGCCGGTGCTGGGCGGCGACGCGCGGCAGGCGCAGGATGCGGCGCTCAAGCTGGTAGGGGGCAAGCTGTTGACCGCGCCCGCGCCGGCACAGGGCAAGCCGACCGGGCCGGCCGAAACGCTGGGCGCGAAGGCGCGCGAGCAGCAGATGGGCAAGGGCAGCGCCGATTGCGTCAAGCGCATGGCCTATGACATGCAATGGGGCACGCGACTGCCCGAGGCTTTTGGCATCTATCCGGGCGCTCAGCTGATGGAAGCGGCGGGCGCGCAGGGCGCCGGCTGCACGCTGCGCGCGGCGAGCTTCGTCACGCCGGTGCCACGTCAGGGGGTGATCGATTTTTATTATACGCAGGCGCGCCGCGCCGGCTATTCGGCCGAACATCGCATCGTCGATGGCGACAATATATTGGGCGGAACCCGCAGCCATGACGACGGCGCGTTCCTGGTGACGATCGCCGATGCGCCGGGCGGCAAGACCGCTGTCGACATCATCGCCAACAACGGCAGATAGGCCCGCGCACGCGCGCCATTTCCTTTGGCCGCGATTCCCGGTAGGGGGCGGCATGATCCATACAGTATTAGTCATGGTGGGCGGCGCGGTGGGCGCTGCGCTGCGCTATCAGGTCGGGCGGCTCGGCAGCGCGCTGCTGGCCCCCGGATTTCCATGGGCGACGCTTGCGGTCAATGTGATCGGCGGCTTTGCCATGGGGCTGCTGGCGGGCGGGCTGGCACGAATGAGCATGGGCGAACCATGGCGGTTGCTGCTGGGTGTGGGCGTGCTGGGCGGGTTCACCACCTTCTCGGCGTTCAGCCTGGAGACGATGCTGATGCTGCAACGCGGGCAGATGGGCCTTGCGTTCATCTATGTGCTCGCGTCGGTGATAGGGTCGGTCGCCGCGCTGTTCGTCGGCCTGTCGATCCTGCGGAGCGTCGCGTGAAGCCGCGTGGGCCGGGCGGGCCACCCAGGGGGAAAGCGCCGGGCGGCAAGGCTGCGGGAGGCAAGAGTGGGGGAAGCAAGATTGGAGGAAGCCGAGGCAGCGGCCCGCGCGCGCCCGATGGCAAGTCTCCGCGCAAGGCTGCGCCCGATGGCAGGATTGGGGGACGGTCGGACAAGCGCACCGCCGCGCCGGGTCGGGTGCGGGGCGCGGTGAAGGCGGCGCAGGCGCGCCAGTCGGCGGCCAGACCGGTCGCGGCCAAGGCTGCCGCGGTCGCGCCCAAGCCGGCGGCGGCGTCCAAGGCCGAACAGGGCGTGACGCTCGACGTCCGGCAATATCGGGTGAAGGCCGACGATGACGGCATCCGGCTCGATCGCTGGTTCCAGCGGCACCTGCCCGATGTCGGTTTCAACATCGTGTCGCGCTGGTCGCGCACCGGGCAGCTGCGCGTCGATGGCGCACGCGCGGCACCGGGGGATCGCGTGACCGAGGGCCAGACGATCCGCGTGCCCCCCGCCGAAGCGAAGGCGGAGCGGCCCGAGCGTGTGAAGCGCGCCCGCGTCATCGACCTGACGCCGGACGAGATCGCCTATGTCCAGGCGATGGTGATCCATCGTGACGCGCAGGCGATCGTCATCAACAAGCCGCCGGGCCTTGCGACGCAGGGGGGCACCAAGACCGACGAGCATGTCGACCGGCTGCTAGACGGATTGCTGTTCGAATCCGACCAGCGGCCCAAGCTGGTGCATCGGCTGGACAAGGACACGTCGGGCGCGCTGCTGTTGGGCCGGACCGCGCGATCGGCCGGATTCTTTGCCAAGGCCTTTTCCAGCCGGACCGCGCGCAAGGTCTATTGGGCGCTGGTGATGGGCGTGCCGAGCATCAGCGACGGTATGATCGAGCTGCCGCTGGCCAAGCAGCCGGGCACGGGCGGCGAAAAGATGCATGTCGACGAGAAGGACGGGCTGCCCGCGCGTACCCGCTATCGCGTGATCGAGCGCGCGGGCAATCGCGCCGCATGGGTCGAGTTGCAGCCTTATACCGGCCGCACCCATCAGTTGCGCGTGCATCTGGCGGCGATCGGCCATCCGATCGTGGGGGACGGCAAATATGGCGGCAAGGAATCCTTTCTGTCGGGCACGATCAGCCGCAAGATGCACCTGCACGCGCGGCGCATCCGGGTCGATCATCCCGATGGCGGACGGGTCGACGTGATGGCGGAACTGCCATCGCATTTCGCGGCGAGCCTGTCGGATCTGGGATTCGACATGGCGCTGGGCGACATGTTGCTGGACGATGAGATCGACCGGACGCCAACGCGCGAGGACGAGAAGAAGTTCGCCAAGCAACATGCCAAGCAGGTCCGCAAGGAGCGGCGCGGCGAGCGGCGAGGACGGGGCGCGCGCGAGGCATGAGCAAGCCGCTGGTGGTGTTCGATTGCGATGGGACGCTGGTCGACAGCCAGCACAGCATCTGCGCCGCGATGGTCCGCGCTTTCGAGGGCGAAAATCTGGTCGCGCCGGAGCGTTCGGCGATCCTGGCGGTGGTCGGCCTGTCCTTGCCCTATGCCGTTGCCCGGCTGCTGCCCGAGGCTGAACCCGATTTCCATCTCCATCTGAGCGAAAGCTACAAGCGCGCCTTTCAGGCGCTGCGCCGCGAAAATTCGGTGTCCGAGCCGCTCTACCCGGGCATGGCGGACCTCGTCGTGGCGCTGGACGAGGCCGGCTGGCTGCTGGGCGTGGCGACGGGCAAGTCCGACCGGGGCCTGGCGCTGTGCCTGGCCGCGCATGGTATCGACCGGCATTTCGTGACGCTCCAGACCGCCGATCGCCACCCGTCCAAGCCGCATCCCGCAATGCTGATGCAGGCGATGGCGGACGCGGGCGCGACACCGACGACGACGGTGATGATCGGCGATACCCATTTCGATATCGACATGGGTATCGCGGCCGGCGTCCGCACCATCGGTGTCACCTGGGGCTATCACAGCCCGGAAGAATTGCGTGAGGCCGGCGCGCACGCGATCGCGACCGACAGCGCCGAATTGCACCGGCTTATCGGCGCGCCATGATCCGGCCCGATCCGCATGTTCCCGACCCGGACAAGGTCGCGCGCCAGCGGTTTTTCGCTATCGGCGTGCTGCGATTGTCGGGCGCTTTTGTCGTGATGTTCGGCTTTCTGGCCCTGATGCAGCGATTGTCGTGGGTGCAATGCGACAAGGCCAAGGCGTTCGGCGCGATCATGGTGGTGGTCGGCCTGGTCCAGTTCGTCGTCGTGCCCCGCATGCTGCTGCGAATGTTCCGGGGGTCAAGGCCGTGAAGCGTTTCTACACCGACGTTTCGGTGACGCAGGGCGCAGACGGGTGGAGCGTCGCGCTGGACGGGCGTCCGGTGCGGACGCCCGCGCGTGCGTTGCTGGCGCTGCCCAATGAAGCGCTGGGACAAGCGGTGGCGGATGAATGGCGCGCGCAGGGTGACGAGATATTGCTTGAATCGATGCCCATGACCGGCCTTTCGAACGCGGCGATCGACCAGATCGCGCCGCGCCGGGCGAGCTTTGCGCAAGGCGTCGCCGCCTATGGCGAAAGCGACCTGCTCTGCTATCGCGCCGATGCGCCGCAAACGCTGGTCGATCGGCAGGCGGCGGCGTGGGACCCGCTGCTCGATTGGGCGCGGGGTCGTTATGATGTGACGCTGCGCGTAACCCAGGGCATCATCCATGTCGCACAGCCACCCGAAACGCTGGTGCGGCTGGGCGCGGCGGTGGCGGCGCTCGACCCCTTCACGCTGGCGGGGCTGTCGACGCTGGTGTCGCTCACCGGATCGCTGGTCTGCGGCCTGGCGCTGGTCGAAGGCGCGCAGGACCCTGACATCATATGGGCGGCGTCCGAACTGGACGAAATGTGGCAGGTCGAACGGTGGGGCGAGGATGCCGAGGCGGCGGCGCGGCGGGCGCGGCGGCATCAGGAATTCGCCATGAGCTGGGCCTTTTGCGCGATGGCGCGAGAATGAAGGGGCGGGAACTTCCGGCACGGTTGGGTAGTATTTAATCGGCAGACGGGCGTCGCGTCCGTTCGCTTCGCCCATAATAGAGAATGCTGCAAGGAGACCCTGACGTTGCCCAAAGCCGCTTATGCCGCTTTCGCCCTGCCGTTGCTGATTGCTTCACCCGCGTTCGCGCAGCCCGCCGCCACCCCGGCGCAGGGCGCCACCGATGCCGCCGCATCGGCCCCTGCGGAGGCCGCGCAGCCAGCCGCATCCGCCGCGACCGCCATGACCCCCGAACAGATCATGGCTTTCAATCAGGCGGTCACCGATTTCACCGCCGGCCAGACCGCGCAGCAGGGGGGCGACAACGCGACGGCGTCGGCCAAATATGCCGCCGCGCTTCCCGCCATCCGCAAGGCCGTTGAAGCGCAGCCCGACAATATCGACAATGTGACCTTCCTCGCCAACGCGCTCTACGCCAATGCCGCCGCGCAGGGCGCGCTGGGCAAGATGGATCAGGTGATCGCGATGTTCGCCGAAGCCGCGCCGCATTTCCGCAAGGTCGTTGCCGCAAAGCCCACCGACGTGGTGAGCCGGAACATTTTCGTTGGCGTGCTGACCCAGTTGGGCAACAGCAAGCTGAGCATGAAGGACAAGGCGGGTGCGGACCCGCTTTATGCCGAGGCGGTGATGCTGGCGCGCAAGTCGGTGGCCGAAAAGCCCGGTGATGCAGCGGCGAAGAACCTGCTCCTGTCCGCGCTGATCGGGCAGAGCCAGACCAGCGCCGACACGAAGCTGCGTGACGAAGCGCTGAGCATAGGCAAGGCGATGCTGGCCAATGGCACGATTGACGCGATCAACAAGCCGTCGATCGAGATCATGACCGGGGCCAAGGCAGCGGGGTAGGCGCGGACCGCATTTGACGATGTGCGACGGAGAGACGCCGTGCCACTGATGGCATGGCGGCGCTCCAGCGCTTCGTCGTCGCTTCCCTTCATGGAAGGCGATCGGCCTGGATCAGTTCAGGCCGAAACCTTGTCCGCGTAGAGCAGGCGACCGGGGCCAAGCAGGCCGAGCAGTTGGGGCAGCATGTGGCGGGCCACGGCAAAACAGCCTTCCGAGCGTCCGACCTTTCCCCATGTGGCGATATGGTTTTCGCTGACATAGTCCGCGCCATGGATGACGATGGCGCGGCTTTCGGCATTGTTGTTCAGCGGATCGAGGCCAAGGAGGCGCATCGCGGCCCCATGCTGGCCGTCGTAGATTTCCCCAGTCTTATACGCGCCCGCGGAACTGGCCAGCGAATTGGGTTCGTTCGAAAAGCGCTGGAGCCACCCCGAATGGTCGGGGTCCGACCCCCGGCCATGTGCGACGAGGTAGGAACTGGTCTGGCCGCCGATCAGATCGACGATATGAAAGCGCAGATCCCTGGACGCGATGCTGAAGTCTGCGAGCGCGACACGATCGCGCAGCTGGAAATTATTCTGATGCTGGTCGAGCGCGGCGCGGGCGCGGTCGAGCAGGGCGATATAGGGCTTGGCCGCCAGCGCGGCCGGGCCGGGCGCGGCGGGAAGGAACGGCGTGGCGGCGCGGCCAAGGCTGGTGGGGAAGCACGCCATGCCGAGCCCGGTGAGGGCGAGCCTGGTAAAATGTCTGCGATCCATAAGCCCCAATATAGCGATTCGGGCGCCCCTCTCCAAGCCCGCCGCTATTCGCCCGATCCGACCTGGCCGCTCGGCTCATCGGTCGGCACTTCGTCGGCGGAGGGAAGGCGGGCGGTGAGGCCAGTGGCGTCTGCGTCGTCGATCGTCTGCTGATCTTCGCTGACTTGCGGTGGCGGCGCTGGAATGGCGACATTTTCAGCCGGCGGTGGCGGCGGGGTTGCCTCATTGATCGGTTCCAGGTCGGCGGGCGGTTCGACCAGATTGTTGGTCATGGGCGCTTCTTCCTCCTCCTTCTTGCCGCAGGCAGAAAGAGCGAGCGCACCGGCGAGGGCGAACAGGGCGATGTGGCGCATGGGATCAATCCTTGGAGGCTATGGTGGTGACAGCGGCGGCGCGCTGGCTCGACGCTTCGATCTTGTCGGCCAGCAACCGGTCCCAGCCATAGGGATCGGCGCGGAAGTTCATGGCGCCGTTGCTGCTGGCAAAGGCGGTCCAGTACAGCAGATAGACCGCGACTTCCTTGGGCAGCGACACGCGCTGGGTCTTGCCCTGGTCGATCAGCGCCTGGATCTGGCCTTCGAGCTTCGCGTCGCCGCGCACCATCAGTTCGGCGAGCGGCACCGGCTTTTCAAGGCGGACGCAGCCATGGCTGGCAAGTCGGTCATAGCTTGAAAATTTGCCGCGCGAGGGCGTGTCGTGGAGATAGACCGCAAAGGGATTGGCGAAGTCGAACTTGAGCCGGCCGAGCGCGCTGTTGGGACCGGCGGGCTGGACGATGCGCTCGCCGCCCTCCGGTGTCTTGACGATCTTGTAGCCCTGACGCGCGAGCGCGGCGCGGCCCTTGGGCCATAATTCGCGCTTGGCGATCGACGTGGGCACGTTCCAGGGCGGATTGACGACGATCGAATGGATGCTCGACACCAGCATCGGCGTCGCATTGTCGGGGCTGCCGGTGACGGCGCGCATCGAACTGATCGGCTGGTCGCCTTCGAAGATGGTGAGCACGGCGGCGGCGATGTTGACCTGCACCCGGTTGACCGGCAACTCGCGCGGCAGCCAGCGCCAGCGTTCCATATTGGCCATGATCGCGGCGATCCGGTCTTCGACCGGCACGTTCAGCGCGGCGAGCGTGCGCGCGTCGGCCATCCCGGTGGGGTTGAGGCCATAGCGCCGCTGGGCGCGTTGAAGCGCGGCGGTGAGCGGCTCGCCGGCGGTGACGCTCCTGTCCTCGATGGCAAGGCGCTTGCGGACCGTGGCGGCGTCGGCCTTGGGCGCGAGTTGGCTCCAGCCGCCTGCATCGCGAATCTGTTCATAGGTGGCAAGGCCCCTGCGCAGCCCCTCATAGCCCGCATAGGGCGGGGTCAGCGAGGCGATCCACTGGGGCAGGCGGTCGGCGCTGATCGCGGCGGCAAGGCCCGGACGCGGATCGAAGGGGGCGGGGCGGAGCGCCCAGACGGTGAGGAAATCCGCGGTATCGACCCGGCCGCGCGACAGGGCGCGGGCGCGATCGAGTACCGCGCCGACCAGCGCGTCGCCCGACAGCGTCCGGCCGGAACGGTTGCGCGACACCAGACCCTGCTCGGCACCCTGTTTGAGCCAGTCGCTCAAAAACGCCGCCTGTGCCGGGGACAGTGGCGGGATCGGCACCGGTGGCGGCGTGACGATGGCGGGCGGGGCGAGCGGCGGGGCCGGTTCCGCCAGGCCATAGGGCAGAGTCGGCGCGACCGGCGGCGGTGGCGTCTGGGCAAGCGCGGTGGCGGGCAACAGCCCGGTCATGAGCAGCAAGGCGGAACGACGGATCATTGTATTATAGGACATGGTTGGAGCAGATAGCGCAAAGTCGCGCCGGTTCAAATCGGGATAGTGCTGCACGTGTCGATGCTTCATGTCGTTCATCATCCGGGCTACGTCTCGCCTGCCGCAGCGGGCAGCCGCTTCACCTTCGACAAATATGGGCTGGTGATGACGGCGCTGCACGATAGCGGCGTCACCTTCACCCAGCATGAACCAGAGCCGATGCCGCGCCTGTGGATCGAGGCGGTGCATGATCGCGCCTATGTCGAGGAAGTGATGACGCTGAACGTGCCGCGCGAGAAGGAACGGCGAATCGGCTTTCCCGTCACCGACCGGGTGATGCGCCGGTCGCTATTGTCGCCCGGCGGCACATGGCTGGCGGCGAAGCTGGCGCTCGCGCATGGCTATGCCGCCAACAGCGCGGGCGGCAGCCATCATGCAAGGGCGGAGACGGGGGCGGGCTATTGCGTGTTCAACGACCTGGCCGTCGCCGCGCATCGGCTGATCGCGCAAGGGGATGTGCGGCGGATCATGATCCTGGACCTGGATGTGCATCAGGGGGACGGCACGGCGTTGCTGATGGCGGGGCGGGAGGATGTGTTCACGCTGTCGGTTCATGCCGAGAGGAATTTTCCCGCCCGCAAGGCGATGTCGTCGCTCGACGTTCCACTGGCGGACGGGATCGGCGATGCGGCCTATCTGGCGCTGCTGGACGCGGTGGTGCCGGGCGCTATCGACGGGTTTGCGCCCGATCTCATACTCTATCAGGCCGGGGTCGATCCGCATCGGGACGACCGGCTGGGGCGCCTGGCGCTGAGCGACGACGGGCTCGTCGCGCGCGACCGCTTCGTGATGCGCGCGGCGGCAAGGCGGGGCATCCCGCTCGCCAGCACGCTGGGCGGGGGCTATGGCGAAGATCGCATGGCCATAGCGCGGCGGCATGTCGCGTCGATGATCGCGCTGGCGGGCGCGGCGGGGTGAACCTTCAGTGCAGCGTGTCGGCGGCGGGGGCGGCCGCGGGCGCCTCGTGCGCCAACAGCTTGGCAGCGACGAGTCCGGCAGCGGCAAGCCCCAGGAAATCGCTGACGCTCAAATAGAGGATATAGCCCCAGGGCGCGTGATTGAAGACCGCCTGGCCGATGTGCAGCCACAGGACGGCGGCAAGCGACATCAGCAGCGTCAGCCGGGCGCGGCCGGCGAAATCGGCGGCGACGGCGCGCAGCGCGAACGCGATCACCATGCCGACCACGAGCGCGAGGATCAGTCCGCCGATCAGCGCGCTGCTATCCATCACCGGAAAGCCGTTGCTGTTGTAGAAAATCTGCGCGACCGGGCCGCGACCGTAGAGGATGGTGCCTTCGGCAGTGGCCGGATCGGGTACCACATAGACGCCGGTGCCGGTGGCATTGAGCGCCTGCGCCATTGCCGCCTGAAGATTGGCGCTGGCCTGTCCATCGACCCGGCTGAGCGCAAGCGCGCTGAGCGGCGTGCCCCAGAAGATGAAGCCGACGACATACAGGGCGAAACCGCCCAGCAGGCCTCCAACGATCGTGCGCACCATGTTCCAGTCTCCCTGTTCGACCGCTCGCGATTTGCGCACGTTCCAATTCAGCAGACGATCTGCTGCTTTGGCAGCGCGTTTGAGGCTGAACCCGGAACGCGCGATGGTCAAACTCTATCCGTCGTGGCGGATCAATCGTCCGGGTGGTGACGGTTGAGCTTGCGGATGAAGCCGATGAGGCCGGTCTGGCGGCTGCGCTTCATCCGTTCGGCGTGCAGGATTGTCCGCACCTTGGCATAGCAGGCGTCGGCATCGTCGTTGCACAGCACATAGTCATAGCCGTCCCAGTGCGCGATTTCTCCCGCCGCGCGCGCCATTCGGCCGGTGATGATCTCTTCGCTGTCGGTCGCCCGGCCGCGCAGCCGGCGCTCCAGTTCTTCCATCGAAGGGGGCAGGATGAAGACGCGCACGACATCGCCGCCGGCGATCTGGTGAAGCTGTTGCGCGCCCTGCCAATCAATATCGAACAGCACGTCGCGGCCGGATTTGAGAATAGCTTCGACCGGCGCGCGCGGCGTGCCGTAGCGCTGGCCGAAGACATGCGCCCATTCCAGAAATTCCTGGTCGGCGACCATCCGGCGAAAACCTTCGAGATCGACGAAATGATAGTCCTTGCCATCGACTTCGCCGGGCCGCATCGGCCGTGTCGTCGCCGAAACGGACATGGCGAGGTCGGCCTCGGACGCGAGCAGCTTGCGCGCGATGGTGGACTTCCCCGCGCCTGATGGCGAAGACAGCACGAAGAGCAATCCCCGGCGCTTGAAACCATGGGGATCGGCGTGGGTGTCGGTCTGGATGCTCGCGGCCATGGCTGCTAGTGGCGTTTGGAGCGGCGTTTTGCAAGAGGCCGTGCGGGGGTGATGGCGATGGACGAGCGCGAGAACCGATGGGGATGGGTCGCGGCCGGGCTGATCGCGCTGGGCGCATGCCTGGCGCTGTTGGCGATGGGACGGCCGCCGATCTGCACATGCGGCACGGTGGAGTTTTGGCACGGCGCGATCGACAGCGGCAACAGCCAGCATGTCGCCGACTGGTATAGCCCAAGCCATGTCATCCACGGCTTTTTGTTCTACGGCGCAGCCTGGCTGCTATTGCGGGAGCGGCCGATGGGCGTGCGGCTGGCGGTGGCCGTTGCGGTCGAGGCGGCTTGGGAGCTGCTGGAAAATTCGCCTGTCATCATCGACCGCTACCGCACCGCGACGATCGCGCTTGGCTATAGCGGCGATTCGATCCTCAATTCGATGAGCGACATCGGCATGATGGCGCTGGGTTTCCTGTTCGCAGGGCGGGCGTCCTGGCGGGTGACGCTCGCGATCGGGCTGGGCTTTGAAATGCTGACCCTGTGGGTGATCCGCGACAATCTGACGCTCAATGTGCTGATGCTGACCTTTCCAATCGAGGCGGTGAAGACCTGGCAAAGCGGGCTTTAGCCGTCGGTTGCCGATTTTTTGCGCGCGCTTTCGATCGGCACCGGCTCGTCGCTGCGGTCGGTCAGCAGTTTCTGGTTGCGCTTGCGGTCGATCTCGCGCTTCGCTTCGTAGAATTTGCCCGCCATATAGGCCCCGGTGACGAGCAGGGCGCCAACCGGATGACGCATGATCAGCCGCTTTGCGCCGATGCCGGCAACGATGCCCAGCACGCCTTTCTTTCCTGTGTCCGCCGCGACGCGCGCGGCGACGATGGTGGCGCCGAGGCGTGCGACCTTGCGCAGGGGGCTGGGCTTACGCGGCGACCTGACGGTCACGAGCGGGGCGGGAGGGGTTTTCTTGCTCATGACTGGACAATGTATCGTGGCCGTGCGGGTTCCGCCATGGCGATGTCGATCAGACCATATTTTCAGGGCGGACCAGCCGGTCGAAGGTCGCATCGTCGACAAGACCAAGCTCCAGCCCCGCCTGGCGCAGCGTCAGCCCCGCGCCATGGGCATGTTTGGCGATCTTTGCCGCATTGTCATAACCGATTTCGGGCGCGAGCGCGGTGACCAGCATCAGCGAACGATCGACCAGTTCGGCAATGCGCGGCTCGTTCGCCTCCAGCCCCTCGACACAGCGTTCCGCGAAACTGTCCATCCCCACGGCCAGCAGATGGATCGAGCGCAGTACCGCCGCGCCGATCATCGGCTTGAAGACATTGAGTTCCAGATGGCCCTGCATGCCCCCGACGGTCACCGCCTGATGATTGCCGATGACCTGGGCCGCGACCATGGTCAGCATTTCGCACTGGGTCGGGTTGACCTTGCCCGGCATGATCGAACTGCCCGGTTCATTGGCGGGCAGGTCGAGTTCGCCAAGGCCCGAGCGCGGGCCGGAGCCAAGCAGGCGGATGTCGTTGGCGATCTTGGTGAGCGCGACGGCGAGCGTCGCGAGCGTCGAGGAGAGGTGGACCAGCGGATCGTTTGAGGCCAGCGCCTCGAACTTGTTGTCGGCGGTGCGGAACGGCAGGCCGGTGATCGCGGCGATCTCCGCCGCGACCGCGACGTCGAAGCCGGGCGGCGTGTTGAGGCCCGTGCCGACCGCCGTGCCCCCCTGCGCCAGCGCCATCGTGCCGTGCATCACCGCAGGTTCGATTCGCTTTTTCGCGCGGTAGATCTGGTGCGCGTAGCCGGAAAATTCCTGACCCAGCGTCAGCGGGGTCGCGTCCTGCAAATGGGTGCGGCCGATCTTGACGATATCGTCCCACGCCTTCGCCTTGGCATCGAGCGCCGCATGGAGCCGGTCGAGCGCGGGAAACAGCGCGTTGGTAACCGCCAGAGCCGCCGCGATATGGAGCGCGGTGGGGAAGCTGTCGTTGGACGATTGGCCGAAGTTCACACCGTCATTGGGATGCACCGGATGCTTGCCGCCGCGGGTGCCGGTGAGCGCTTCATTGGCGATGCCGGCGATCACTTCATTGACGTTCATATTGGTCTGGGTGCCGCTGCCCGTCTGCCAGATGACGAGCGGGAACTGGTCGTCATGGCGGCCCGCTGCCACGGCGACGGCGGCGGCTTCGATCGCGTCGGCTTGGGCTGCGTCCAGACCGTGATGCCGGTTCACCCGCGCGGCCGCCTGCTTCACGATGGCGAGCGCATGGACGATGCCGATCGGCATGCGTTCCGTGTCGCCGAAAGGGAAGTTCTCGATGCTCCGCTGCGTCTGCGCCCCCCAATAGGCGTCTACTGGCACTTCTATGGCGCCGATACTGTCGGTTTCGGTGCGGGTTGCGGGCATTTGAGGGCGCTCCGGGGGTGAAAAGTGGGTCGCAATGTCTGATGATGAATGTGGGGCGGAGACGCGGCAATCCAAGGGCCTTGAATGGAGGACGTCGGCAGGTGCGGACCGGGGGGATGCAGCGCGGCCCCTCACGAATACGCCTTTTCGCCTAAGGAGAAGTAGCGACGGGGGACAATGTAGGACAGGGGATTTGGTATGGCTGGAGTACGCCATTGTCAGCCGGCGCGAGCGACCGACGACATGCTGGGCAAAGGCATCCGCTCAGTGGCTATTCCCCTTCATCTCGACGAAACGGCACGGAACATTGTGAGCAAACCCCAGGCGATGGAACGGCCAAGCATGTCAGATGGCCGTGCGGAGATAGCTCCCTCCACCATCGACCGCCAGAGCGAACCCCGTCGTGTAGGATGAATCATCCGACAACAGCCAGCGGACCGCGCCAGCGATTTCAACCGGCTCAGCGATACGCCGCATCGCCTGACCACCTTCGCAAATTGCGCGAGACTCCTCGTTGGCCTCCATAACCGCCTGGAGCATCGGCGTCATGGTGGGGCCGGGCAGTACGCCGTTCACCCGCAGGCCCGAAGTGGCATAGTCGGCGGCCGCACCGCGCACCAATCCCATGACGCCGGCTTTGCTGCCGCAATATTCGGCTGCCAACTGGAAGCCATGCGTCGCGGCGGTCGAAGCGATGACGACGATCGATCCGCCACCGTGGGGTAGCATGGCCGCGATCTGGCTTTTCATACACAGGAATACGCCGCGATAATTTACGGCGAGCGACCGGTCGATATCGTCGAGGGTCAGATCTAGAAACGGCTTTCCGGACGCGCCAAATCCCGCCGCATTGACCGCGCCATGCAGCCGGCCAAAGCTCTGCTGGGCGTGAGCGACCATATTGTCGACTTCGCGCGGGTCGGTGACGTCCACCCGGACAAAAGTTGCCTTCCCCCCGGCTGATCGAATGCCCTCCACGACCGTCTCGCCGGCCTCAGCACTGCGATCGGCAACCGTGACGGCAACCCCGGAGGCCGCGAGCAGTTCGGCAGTCGCCTGGCCTATGCCGCTGGCCGCGCCGGTCACCAAAATCGACCGGCCGTGCATATTTTC
Source organism: Sphingobium anseongense (assembly GCF_037725245.1). Taxonomy (NCBI): domain Bacteria; kingdom Pseudomonadati; phylum Pseudomonadota; class Alphaproteobacteria; order Sphingomonadales; family Sphingobiaceae; genus Sphingobium; species Sphingobium anseongense. Next base: position 39,136 of record NZ_JBBJUL010000011.1, read on the forward strand.
CATGATCCTCTCCAAAGAAACTGTAATTTTTGAAGATTTTATGGACGAGGCGCGAATTTCCGCAAGGCAATATCTTTCATGCCACAGAATTTGTCGGGAAGGTATTAATCATGAATTCTTCACATGCTATGGGGTAGCGGCACCGATCAGGATTTGTGCGGCCTTATGCAAGTCGCTCGGCGCCAATGACGAACCGGCGACGTGTTAGTGTCGGAGGATATTTGAGACAGGATCGCGCAGATGCGGCTTGTCTGCCGCAGGCGCCTACTTCTTCTTGCCGAAGTCCACCGTCACCACGTTGGAGCCATCGTCGGCCTTCGCTGACGGCGCGTCGTTTTCGGCTTCATCGTGCGGTTCGAGCGCCACTGCTTCGTCGCCCTGGACCTGGAATTGCAGCGCGAAGTTGACGGCGGGGTCGACGAACGCGGTGATCGCGGCGAAGGGGATGTTGAGATGGGCGGCGACCTGGTTGAAGGTCAGGCTGACCTCGAAAGCGTCGGGGCGGACCTTCAAATCCCAATATTTATTCTGGAGGACGATGGTCATTTCGTCGGGGAAGCGCTCGATCAGACGCTTGGGAATGTCGACGCCGGGCGCCTGGGTCTTGAAGGTGATGTAGAAATGATGGCTGCCGGGCAGGCCGCCAGTCGCCTCGACTTCACCAAGCACGCGGCCGACGACGGCGCGCAGCGCTTCCTGCACGATTTCGTCATAGGGAATCAGGCTGTCGGGCAGGTCATCGCTCATGGGGCAATGTCCTAACGACGCGAAACGCCCGGTCAAGTGCGGCTGCACAGATTGCATGGCGCGCGCGAAGCGCTATAGGGCGGCCATGCGCAAGGCCGAGATTCACCGCAGCACGGCGGAAACCGCCATCGACGTCACCGTCAACCTGGACGGAACCGGCACCTATGCCGTGTCCACCGGGATCGGCTTTCTCGACCATATGATCGAGCAATTGTCGCGGCATTCGCTGGTCGACATGACGGTAAAGACGGTGGGCGACCTGCATGTCGACCAGCACCACACCACCGAGGATACCGCGATCGCGATCGGCGAGGCGGTGGCCAAGGCGCTGGGCGACAAGCGCGGCATCACGCGCTACGGCACCGCCTATGCGCCGATGGACGAGACGCTGACGCGCGTGTCGCTCGACATTTCCGGGCGGCCCTGGCTGGTGTTCAAGGCGCCATTCACCGTGCCGCGGCTGGGCGAATGGGATACCGAACTGATCGAGCATTGGTTCCACAGCTTCGCCCAGAGCGCCGGCATCACGCTGCATGTCGAAAATCTCTATGGCAGCAACAATCATCATGTGGTCGAAAGCTGCTTCAAGGGGCTGGCCCGCGCGCTGCGGCAGGCGGTCGAGATCGATCCGCGCAAGGCGGACGCGATTCCTTCGACCAAGGGGATATTGTGACGGCTGTCGCGCTCATCGACTATGGCGCGGGCAATCTCCATTCGGTGCATAATGCCCTGCGCAAGGCAGGTGCGGGCGACGTAACCATCACCGCCGATCCGCAAGTGGTGGCGCGGGCCGATCGGATCGTCCTGCCGGGCGTGGGGGCATTCCGGGCGTGCCGCGACGCGCTGGTGGCGATCCCCGGCATGGTCGAGGCGATGGGCGAAGCAGTGGCCAGGCGGGGCGTGCCGTTCCTGGGCGTGTGCGTGGGCATGCAGTTGCTGGCCGATGCGGGTGAGGAATTCGGCCGGCATGAGGGGCTGGGCTGGATCGGCGGCACCGTGCGCCTGATCGAACCGGCCGACGCTGCTGTCAAAGTGCCGCACATGGGCTGGAACGACGTGCGACTTAATGGCGCGCCGCCCTTGCTGGAAGCGGGCGAGGCCTATTTCCTGCACAGCTATCATTTCGACGTCGCCGACCCGGCCCATGTGGCCGCCGTCACCGATCATGGCGGGCCGCTGGTCGCGGCGGTGGCGCGCGATACGATCATCGGTTGTCAGTTTCATCCTGAAAAGAGCCAGCGTTACGGCCTTTCCTTCCTGTCGCGTTTTCTGGAGTGGCGGCCATGAGCCTCATCGTTTTTCCCGCCATCGACCTTAAGGGCGGGCAGGTGGTTCGCCTGGCCGAGGGCGATATGGACCGCGCCACCGTCTATGGCGACGATCCCGCCGCGCAGGCGATGCTGTTCGCGCAGGCGGGCGCGCAGCATCTGCATGTGGTGGACCTGGACGGCAGCTTTGCCGGACGCGCGGTGAATGCGCAGGCGGTGGAGAAGATCGTCGCGGCCTTTCCCGGTCATGTCCAGCTTGGGGGAGGCATCCGCAATCGCGAAGCCGTCGAACGCTGGTTCGACCTGGGCGTGTCGCGCATCGTCATCGGCACGGCGGCGCTGAAAGACCCGGCCTTCGTCAAGGCGGCGGCGCGCGATTTTCCCGGCGGTATCGTGGTCGCGGTCGATGCGCGCGACGGCTTCGTCGCGACCGACGGCTGGGCGGAAACGTCGGACATGGCCGTGATCGACCTCGCCCGCCGGTTCGAGGATGCCGGCGTCGCCGCGCTGCTGTTTACCGATGTGGGCCGTGACGGATTGCTCAAGGGGTGCAATGTGGATGCCACGGTCGATCTTGCCCGCGCCACCGCCATCCCCGTGATCGCGAGCGGTGGCGTGGCGGGGATCGCCGATATTCGTATTTTGAGCCTGCATACCGAGGACGGGATCGAAGGCGTGATCACCGGACGGGCGCTGTATGACGGCCGCCTGGACCTCAAGACCGCGCTGGCGGTGGCGCAGGCGGCGGTGTGACCGTCCGCACCCGCGTCATTCCGTGCCTGGACGTCGCCAATGGGCGCGTGGTGAAGGGCGTGAATTTCGTCGACCTGAAGGATGCGGGCGATCCGGTCGAGCAGGCCAGGCTGTACGACGCGGCGGGCGCGGACGAGCTGTGCTTCCTCGACATCACGGCGACGCACGAGGCGCGGGGCACGATTTTGGACGTGGTGCGCCGCACCGCCGAAGTGTGCTTCATGCCGGTGACCGTCGGTGGCGGCGTGCGCAGCCCCGAGGATGCGCGAGCGCTGTTGCTGGCGGGCGCCGACAAGGTGGCGGTCAACAGCGCGGCGGTGATGCGGCCCGAACTGGTCGCCGACATCGCCGATCGGTTCGGCAGCCAGTGCATCGTCGGATCGGTCGATGCGCGGCGGGTTGGCGAAGGACGGTGGGAAATCTTCACCCATGGCGGCCGGAAGCCGACCGGAATCGATGCGCTGGCGCACGCGGTACGGCTGGCGGAGCTGGGGGCGGGCGAGTTGCTGGTCACGTCGATGGACGGCGACGGCACGAAGCAGGGCTATGACCTGGCGCTGACCCGCGCCATCGCCGACGCCGTGTCGGTGCCGGTGATCGCGAGCGGCGGGGTCGGCACGCTCGACCATCTGGTCGAGGGCGTGACGCTGGGGCACGCCAGCGCGGTGCTGGCCGCGTCGATATTCCATTTCGGCCAGCACACGATCGCGCAGGCGCATGAGGCGCTGGCGCGCGCCGGGGTTGCGGTGCGCGCGCCGCTCGGGCGCTTTTAAAGTTGACGGACGGCGCGCCAGCCGCTTGATGGCGGTCATGCGCGCAACCCTCCATCAGCTCGAACAAACGATCCTGTCCCGCCGGACCGCCGATCCCGCCAGTTCCTATGTCGCGGCGCTGGCCGCCAAGGGGCGCGGCAAGATGGCGCAGAAGCTGGGTGAGGAAGCGGTCGAAACGGTGATCGCCGCGCTGTCGGGCGATGCGAAGGACGTCACCGGGGAAGCGGCCGACCTGCTGTTCCACCTGGTCGCGCTGCTGGCCGATGTCGGCGTGTCGGTGGACGCGGTGTTCGACGAGCTGGAGCGGCGCGAAGGCGTGTCGGGCCTGGCCGAAAAGGCGGCGCGGCCCAAAGGCTGACGACTATCGCGCCAATTTGATGCCCAGCCAGAGCGTGCGCGGCGTGCCGAGGTCCAGCGATCCGCCGGCGTTACGGGTGACGACGCGCGCATCGGACAGGTTCTCGCCCCGCGCCACCAGCGTCAGGCCATGGCCGAGCGGCAGGCGCGCGACGGCATCGACCGTCAGCGCGTCGGGCAGGACGTCGCTTTGGAGGTCGTCCTCATATTGTTTCGACACATAGCGCAGCGTCGCCGACAGCCCCGCGCCGCTTGGCCCTTCCCAGCCGAGCGTACCGCTGGCGGCGTGGCGCGGGCTTTGCGACGGGGCGAGGCCGTCGAAAGGCTCGCCGGGCGCGCGAACCTTGCTGTCGCTATAGGCATAGGAGGCCGACAGGGTGAGTGCGGCGATCCGCGCGCTGGCGGTGAGCTCGATGCCTTGGGCGACGACCGCCCGCACATTGCGACGCTCGCGGATGGTCGGCGACAGGGTGACGTTGGCGACGGCGTCGTCCAGCCGGTTGTAGAAGGCGGTCGCCCCGAACGCCAGGCCATCTGTGGTCAGGTCGAACCCGGCTTCTATCCCCTTGAGCTTTTCAGGCGACAGCATGGCATTGGCGCGGGTCGTGATCGGAAAGACCACGAACGGGCGATAGAGTTCGTTGAGCGTGGGCAGGCGGAAGCCGGTATAGCCAGCGGCGCGCAGGGCGATGGCATCGGTCAGGCGGAGCAGCGCCCCGGCGCGGCCGGACAATTCCCAGTCCGACCGGTCGGCGAAGCGCGAATCTTCCGTTATGGCGCCGGTCGCGGCGCTGACCGCGCGGTAAAAGCCGTTGGCGATGGTCCAGCGGTCGGCGCGCAGGCCACCCGTCAGCACGAGCGGCCCCAGCGTCCAGTCATCCTCTGCGAACAGGCCGATCGTCGCCTGGTCGCCGCCGGCATGGCGCAGGCTGGTGCGCGGATTAGCCGGATCGCCCGCATTATAGGCGTCCTCATACATGTCGCCGCTGGCCAGGCGCAGGTCCGCGCCGAGACGCAGCAGATGGCGGCCCCCGACCGGCGGACGCAGTTCAAATTTGCCGCCGATGCCGGTCGAGGGCGTGTTGCGCTGGTCCAGAGACTTGCGGAAGGTGGAGGATGAGATGACGATGTTGGAGAAATTGCGCGCCTGGAGATAGGCGAGCGCGTCCACCTGCCACGCGCCGCGCGAAATGAGGCGGATGCTGACATCCTGTCCCTGGCTGGCGCTGTCCGCGCCGGCAAAGCGCAGGGTGCGATAGTCGCGGAAGACGAGGCCGCGAAATTGCAGCTCGGTCTGCGCGCCCATCGGCGCGACGCCGCGCAGGGCGACCGACCAGCCATCATAGGCGGCAGGCACGGTCGCCGCGACGCGCTGGTCGCGGGGCGTGGTGTGGAATCCCTCGCCCCGGTCCCAGCGGCCAGACAGCGAGACATGGCCGCCGCCGATATCGGGCGACACGCTGGCCGACAATTCGCCGGCGTTGCGGCTGCCGACAAAGGCCGATGCATCGAACAGGGGCAGCGCATCGCGGGTGGCGCTCGCCAGTTCGATCGTACCGGCAACCGCGCCCGCGCCGAACGCGCCGCCCCCGCCACCGCGGGTCACGCGGATCGACGACAGCCGTTCGGGCACCAGCGCGCTGAAGGGGATATAGCCGAAAAACGGATCGGCCATGGGGATGCCGTCGAGCAGGACCAGCGTGCGGCTGGACGCATTGCCGCCCAGCGCGCGCAAGGTCGCGCCCTGCGCGGAAGGGTTGGCGGATCGGCTGTCCGACCGGCGGAACTGCTGAAAGCCCGCTACGTCGGCAAGCACGGTTTCGATCCGGCCCGATGCGCTGTTTGTCAACCGCCCGCGATCAATCAGGACCGTGCCATACGCACGGGCGCCCAAGGGCTGGGGCAAGGCTTCGCCGGTGACGATGATCTGGGCCGCATCGCCGGCCGCCGGGGCCTGTGCGATCGCGGGCGCCGCGCAGACAAGCGCGATTCCGCCGAAAAATGCCCCCGTTACCGTGCGCCCCATCGGCGCGTTATAGCGTTCGAACGGTACAGCGGAAGGCAAAATCGCCGCCGAACGCCATGTCCCCGGTCAATGGACGGCAGACATGTCGACGGGCGCCCTGGTCCTGGGAATGAACCACACGACTATCGCGGCCAGGGCCACGACGAAGGCGATCAGCAGGAAGACATGGTTGAGCGCCATCGTCACCGCTTCCTGATTGGCGATGCCGGCAATCATCTGACGGGACTGTTCGGGTCCGAACCCGGCATCGGCAAGCTGCCGCTGAACCTCCTGCGGCGCCAGCCGGTCAGCGATCTCCGTCTGCGCCACGCGCTGCGCATTGCCCCACAGCGTCAGGACCACCGACGTCGCGACCGCCAGCGCAACGGTGCGCAGAAAATTCTGAAGCCCGGCGACCGAGGCGGTTTCCGATGCGGGAACCGAACCGAGCATCAGGGTGGTGAGCGGGATCATGAAGAAGGGGACTGAAAAGCCCTGCGCCAGCTGGGGCAGAACGAAGGTCCAGAAGTCGCCGCCCGTGACCCAGCGGGCCCGGACAAGCGCGGTCACGCCCAGCCACAGGATGCCGCAGAAAATAAGGATGCGTTCGTCGAAATGCTTCATCAGCCGCAGCACGATCATCGCCGTGGCAACCGATCCGATCGAGGAACTGGCGGTGACGATGCCGGCCTGGGTCGCGGTATAGCCGAGCGACGACTGGAGCCATTGGGGGACGATGACGACGGTTGCGAAGAAGGCGCCGAAGGCAAGGGTGAAAATCAGCATGCCCGAACTCAAGGCCCAGTGGCGAAACACCCTGATATCCACGATCGGATGGTCTTCGGTCAGTTCCCAGATGATGAAGGCGATGAAACCGACGCCCGCGCAGATCGCGAGCAGAACGATTTTCGGGTCGGCGAACCAGTCATGGTCGCGCCCGGTATCCAGCATGATCTGGAGCGAGCCGATCCAGAAGACGAGCAGCACAAGGCCGACACGGTCGATTGGCAGGCGCACGGTCGGCGTTTCGGCACGGCGCAACAGCGTGAGGGCGGCGAAGATGCAGGCGATGGCGACCGGAAGGTTGATGAAGAAAATCCAGTGCCAGCTCCAACCGTCGCTGATGCCGCCGCCGATGATGGGACCGAGCGCCGGGCCAAGCATCGTGGTCGTCATCCACAGGCCCATCACGCCGGCGCGCTGTTCGGGCGGAAATATCCTGTACAACAGGGTTTGCGACAGCGGCATGATGGGGCCACCGCACAGCCCCTGACCGATCCGGCAGACGACCAGCATGGTAAGGGTGGTCGACAAACCGCACAGGAGGGAAAAGGCGCCAAAGCCGATCATGCCGGCGGCGAACATCCGCACCGTGCCGAACCGTTGCGCCAGCCAGCCGGTCAGCGGCACGCTCATCGCTTCGGCGACGGCATAGCCGGTGATGATCCAGGTGCCCTGTTCGAGCGTGATGCCCATGTCGCCGGCAATATGCGGCACCGATACATTGGCGATCGTCAGGTCGAGGATGACCATGAAATTGGCGAGCGCCAGGACCACCGCGGCGAGCATCCGGTGGGAAGGGGCGATCACCGGACTATCGGCCTGCTGGCCGGACATGGGTGAGCTAGTCGTCCGACAGGTCGATGTCGACCTCGGCGGACAGGCCGACCCTCAAGGGGTGTCGCGCCAGTTCCTTGGGGTCGAGCGCGATGCGCACGGGCAGGCGCTGGACGACCTTGATCCAGTTGCCGGTCGCATTCTGGGCGGGGATGAGCGCGAACGCCGCGCCCGTGCCGCCGGCAAGGCCGGCCACGCGGCCATGATAGACAACGTCGCCGCCATAAATGTCCGCCGTCACCCTGGCGGGCATGCCGGGACGAACGCGGCGCAGCTGCCGTTCCTTGAAATTGGCGTCGACATAGACGCGGCCTACCGGAACGATGGTCATGATAGGCGCGCCCTGGGTCACGCGCTGGCCGACCTGAACCTGGCGGCGCGCGACGATGCCGTCGATCGGCGCCCGGATGACGGCCCTGGCAAGATCGAGCTGGGCGGATTCGAGCCGCGCCTTGGCTCCGAGCACCGCAGGGTCGGTTTCGATGGTCGATCCGCTGACCAGCGCGTCGTTGGCGGCCAGTTCGCCCGTCGCGACGCTGCGCGTCGCCTGCGCCTGCTTTATCCCCGCGGCAGCCAGATCGAGCGCGGCGCGGGCAGCGGCGTAGGATTTGCGCGCGCTGGTCAGTTCGTCGCCCGAAACGGCGCCGTCGGGCGCCAGCTTTTCGCGACGCTGCAGGTCGATCCGCGCCTTGTCGAAATCGGCCTGGGCGCTGACCAGCCTGGCCTGCGACTGGGCGATGTCGGCGGCGCGCGCATCGACCTGGGCGGACAGCGCGGAACTGCTCGCCGTGGTCTGGCGAAAGCGGCGGCGCGCTTCGGCGAGGTCGGCCTGTGCCTGCGCGACGGCGATGCGGGCATTGGTGTCGTCGAGCCGGGCCAGGACCTGGCCGCGCTTCACCTGCTGGGTATCGCTGACTTCAACCGCGATCACCTGCGCCGACAGGAGCGGCGTCACCAGCGCCACTTCGGCGTTCACATAGGCATTGTCGGTGCTGACATGGTCGCGGCCGACGAGCAGATACCAGGCCGTCCACAGCAGGGCGCCCACGAGGACGGCGACCCCAAGCCGGGTCAGCCACAGGCGGCGCTTTGCCAGGCGTTCGGCCTTGGCCGCGGCGGCAAGGTCCTGGTCCGGCGCCGCTTCATCGGCTCGCTCGATCGGTGATGCGGCGTCAGCCATTGGGGTCATCCTTGAGGGTAGAGAGATCGCCGACCGCAAAGCCCCCGCCAAGCGCCCGGACCAGCGCAACGTCGAGCGCGAAAGCGCGGCTGTCCAGCGTCGCGACCGCCTGTCGCGCCTGGAGCAGCTTTTCCTCGATCGTGAGCACGGCGATATAGGTTGAAAGGCCGCCTTCATAGCGTTTGCGCGCAATGGCGTAGGCGTCTTCGGCTGCGGCCAGCGCCGCGCGGGATTCGGCGAGCCGCCGGCCCAGCATCTGCTGGCTGGTCAGGACATCGGCGACATCGCGATAGGCTTCCACCACGGCGCGGTCATAATCGGCGACCGCTTCGTCATAGTCCGCGCGCGCACCCCGATACTGGCCGGCCAGCGCGCCGCCGCGAAAGATCGGCAAGCTGACGGCGGGGCCGACGCTGCCGAAGGTGGAGCCGGATTTGACCAGATTGTCGAGGCCCAGGCTCTGCATGCCGACCAGCGCGCTCAGGTTGATCGCCGGGAAGAAATCCGCGCGCGCGACCCTGATCCGGCTGGCGGCCGCCTGTGCGCGGGCGCGGGCGGCGGCGATGTCGGGCCGGCGGCCGACCAGATCGGTGGTGACGCCGGCCGGCAGGCCGCGCGGGGCCAGCGCGGCAAGGGTGGGGCGGGTGATGGCCAGCCCCCGGTCGGGCCCGGCCCCGATCAGCGCGGCGATCTGGTTGCGGCGCAGGGCGATGGCTTCGTCGGCGGCCGCCAGATCGGCGCGCGCGGCCGACGCGCCTGAATCGGCCTGGCGCAGGTCGCCGCGCGTGTCGAGCCCGGCGCTGACGCGGTCATCGACCTGCTTGCGCGTCGCCGTGCGGATAATGAGCGCCGATTGCGCTATGTCGCGCACGGCATGGAGCTGCGCGAGATCGGCATAGGCGGTAGCTATGCCGGTGGTCAGCAGCAACCGCGCCTGACGCGCGTCGATCTGCGCCGCGACCGCTTGCGATGTCGCGGCCGCCAGCGCGGCGCGGTTGCGGCCCCACAGGTCGAGATCGAAATCGAGACGGAGCGCTGCCTGACCGGTATCCTGCCAGCCCTGCGGCAGGAAATTGCGAGGAAAGCCATTATTGTAGCTTTGCTTTTCCAAGCTGACGTCGCCCTGCGCGTCGAGCGTGGGCAGCAGCGCCGCGCCGGCCTGTTGCGCATAGGCGGTTGCCTGGCGAAAGCGCGCGGCAGCGGCAGCGAGATCCGGCGAACCTTGCAGCCCTTCGGCGATCAGGTCCGACAGTTGCGCATCGCCATAGCCGATCCACCAACTGTCCTGCGGCCATTGGGCGGATGCGGGCGTCAGGCTTTGCGAGGCAGCGACGGTGTCGGCGGCGCGCAGGCCGGGCCGCGGGCCGACATCGGGGATCGACGCGCATGCCGCCAGGTGCAGCATGGTCGCAGGCGCGATGCAGGATAGGATCTGGCGGAAAGGAAAGGCGACCATGGACGACTGCACCGGATGATATGATGCGGCAATTGCCCGCGCCGACGGCCGCTTGTCAAGAAAAATACCGTACTATATGGTATGAAGCATGGGGCAAATTGACGAACGCGGAAACGGCAGCCGCCGCGAAGCACGGCGGCAGGACCGTCGCGACGCGATTCTGGCGGTGGCGGCGCAATCCTTCCTGACCAATGGCTATGCCGGCACGACGATGTCGGCGATCGCGGCGACGCTGGGCGGGTCGAAGGGCACGTTGTGGAGCTATTTCCCCTGCAAGGAGGCGCTGTTCGCGGCGTTTCTGGAGCGGGCGACCGCCGCCTATCGCGGGCGTCTGTCGGAGATATTCGATCCGTGCGGCGATCTTCGCGCGACGCTGACCCGCTTTTGCGCGAGTTTGATGGAGCGAGTGATGACGCCCGAAACCATCGCGCTGCACCGGCTGGTGGTCGCCGAAAGCGGGCGCTTTCCCGAGATCGGGCGGATCTATTATGAGCGCGGCCCCCGCATCACCCAGACGATGTTGACCGGCTATCTGGAAGGGGTGATGGCGCGCGGGCTGGTTCGGCGCGATGACGCGGGCGCGGCGGCGCGCGCGCTGATCGGGCTGTGCATGGCGAGCTATTATCAACAGGTGCTGACCGGCTGGGTCGATGCGGTGCCGCCCGAACAGATCGAGCGGGAAATCGATCGCGCGGTCGTCCTGTTCCTGCGCGCCTATGCCCTGGATCAAGGGGAGGATCGACGGTGACGACGGAGGATATGGAGGCCGGGTCATGCGATGGTCCCGCGTCCCACACCTATGTTTCGCAACGGCTCAAGCTGCATTATGTCGACTGGGGCAATCACGGCGCGCCGGTGGTGGTGCTGATCCATGGCGGTCGGGACCATGCGCGCAGCTGGGACGACGTCGCGCGCGGGCTGCGCGACCAATGGCATGTCGTCGCGGTCGACCTGCGCGGCCATGGCGACAGCGACTGGTCGCCCGACGGTGCCTATACCGCGCCCTACATGGTCACCGACCTGGCGCAGCTGATCGACAGGTTCGGCCCGGCGCCGGTGTCGATCGTCGCCCATTCGCTGGGCGGATCGCTTTCGCTGCGCTACGCCGGCATCTTCCCCGAGCATGTCCGGCGGATCGCCGCGATCGAGGGCGTGGGACTGAATGACGAGGACGCGCGCAAGCCGGCGGTCGAACGCTGGCGGACCTTTGTGAAGCAGAGGGCGGCATCGAGCGCGCGGTCGCATCGCCGCTATGCGACGCTGGACGAGGCGGTGGCGCGGATGAAGGCGAACAATGTCCATTTGAGCGATGCGCGGGCCCGCCATCTGACCACCCATGCGGTCGTCCGCAACGCAGACGGGACGTTCAGCTGGAAGTTCGATCCCTTTTCCGTCGCCGACTATCCCGATGATATCAGCAATGAGGAGCGCAAGGCGCTGTGGCGGCGGATCGACTGTCCGGTATGGCTGGTCCATGGCGCGGACAGCTGGGCGAAGCATCCTGGCAAGGACGGGCGCGCCGACATCTTCGCCAAGGCGCATGTCACGAGTTTCGAGCGGGCCGGCCATTGGGTGCATCATGACCGGCTGGATGCGTTCGTTGCCGAATTGCGCGCGTTCCTGGCCTAATCCGCGAAGCCCGCGGGTTCCGCCCAGTCGGAGTGGACGAAGGCCATCGCCTTGAACAGCGTGCCCATCTGGTCCGGGTCGGCGAGGCGAGAGCGGGCGGCTTCGATCGCCGCCGCGCTATCGGGGCGGGCCTGCGCCAGCAGCGCCGCGCGTACATCGAGGCCCAGGCGACGCAGGAAATCGCCCTGGCCGACGGGACCCAGCAACTTGAGCCCCGCCTGCCGCGCCATGTTGCCGATAACGGTAAAATCGACATGGGCCGTCAGATCGCACTCTCCGGGGTCGCGGAACGGATCGGTAAAGCGATGATGGCGCACCGCCTGTAGCGTGTCGCCGATCGCCGGGCCTTCATAGCCATAGTCGATGATGATCGCCGCGCCGCCCTGCCGGGCGATGCGGTTGGCGAGCGTCAGCGCGATCGTCGCGCCTGCCGGAGGGCTTTCCAGAATGGCGCCGGCGGGGGCATCGGCGGCAAGCGGCGGAAGGCCTTCGCTGATCTGGCGGTAGCCGGGCATGGGAAGGAAGATGAGGCCGTCGTCGCTCTCGCGCCGGATGACCACTCTTTCGCGCCATTCATCGCCGGTGCGGACTAGCTGGCGGATCGGCAGCGCGTCGAAAAATTCGTTCGCGACCACCAGCAGCGGCCCTTCATCGGGCAGGCTGTCGAGATCGCCATGATGCGTGACATGGGGGATAAGGGCGCGCTGGCGTTCGCGCAGGGCCGGACTGGTTTCGACGAAATGGACGCGCGGGGCGAGCGCCGCACCTTCCATCGCGCGCAGCGCGTCGGCCGCCAGCGTGCCGCGCCCCGGCCCCAGTTCGACATAGAGCGGCGCGGGACGGCGGCCCGATCGCATCCACAGGTCCGCCAGGCACAGGCCGACCAGTTCGCCGAACATCTGGCTGATTTCCGGCGCGGTGGTGAAATCGCCCGCCACGCCCAACGGATCGCGGGTGGCATAATAATGGACGTTGGCTTCCGCCATATAATGGGCGACCGAGATGGGCCCGCCCGCGTCGATCTGACGCGCGAGGCGGCGGCCCAGGGGCAGGTGGTCAGCCGACACTGGCCCCGCCCGCGATCGGCTCGACTCGCATGCGCCGCCCCTTTGCGGTCGCGATCAGGTACAGGCCGGCCAGGATCATCGGCACGCACAGCCACTGGCCCATGTGCAGCCCGGTACGGGCGGCGAATTCCATCAGCTGGGCATCGGCTTCGCGGACATATTCGACGCCGAAGCGGAAGCTGCCGTAGAAGAACAGGAACAGGCCGACGAGCATGCCGGGCTGATAGCGGGCCCTGGTCTTCCAGAAGGCGAAGGCCAGGATCGCGAACAGGACGATCCCTTCCAGCGCCGCTTCGTAGAGCTGGCTGGGGTGGCGGGCGAACGGGCCGCCGGTCGGGAAGACGATGGCCCAGGGAAGGTCGGTTTCCTTGCCCCACAATTCGCCGTTCACGAAATTGGCGAGCCGGCCGAAGAACAGGCCGAAGGGCACGCAGCAGGCGACATAATCATGCACGCGCAGCCAGGACAGGCCATCCTTGCGCGCAAGGTAGAGAACGCCCAGCGATACGCCGATCACGCCGCCGTGGAAGGACATGCCGCCATTCCACAATTTGAAGATATCGAGCGGCGTTTTGAGGATTTCGGGCTGGTAGAAGAGCACATAGGCGAGCCGCCCGCCCAGGATGATACCGAGCGTCGCATAGAAGATCATGTCGTCGGCATGGCGGCGGGCCATCGGCGATCCGGGCTGGCGGATCAGCCTGAGCAGATACCAGTAGCCCACCATGATGCCGGCCAGATAGGCCAGGCTGTACCATTTGAGCGTGAAGAAACCGAGGTCGAGCGCGACGGGGCTGAGGCCCAGGCTTTCGAATTGGATCGCGCCCGATGCGGCGGCGGCCAGGTCCAGGATCAAGATAGGCTCCCCGAAATTTGCGCCTGCATAGAGAAGTTGCGCGGCAAACCCAAGGCCGTTCAGCACGCGTTCGTGCCGGACCTTGCGCTTTGGCGAACGCCCGCGCGGCCGTTGCGGGCCAGTTGCGCCTTGAGCGCTTCGGGCCGGGGCGCGACGAGGAAGCCGAAGCTGACCGTGCCCTGCCGGGTTTCGACCGCGTGGTGCAGGCGATGGGCCTGGACGATGCGCTTCATATACGGGCCGCGCGCGACATAGCGGTGGGGCACGCGCCGGTGGACGATGATGTCGTGAAAGCCGAGATAGATCGCGCCATAGGCGGCGATGCCCGCGCCAACCGCCGTCGCCCAGTCGCCCCAGCCCAGTTGCACCCCGCCCAGCAACAGCAGGATGGAAGGCGCGGCGAAAATCACGAAATAGAGATCGTTCGCTTCCCACATGCCGGTACGCGGGCGATGATGGCTGGCGTGCAGGAACCAGCCAGGGCCATGCATGACCCAGCGGTGCATGACATAGGCGAACCCCTCCATCGCGGCGACGGTGGCGAGAAAGAGGAGGATGAGGACCAGGGTGGGCATGGTGCTATTTAGGCGCTTGCGGCGAATTTGTAACGGCAAAACGCATTGGTTGGCCCTCTCCCAACGTCGCTTGGGCCAGCCAGCCTTCAACCGGAACCGTTCGCCCTGGGCCTTTCGTCTCCGCTCAGGAAAGAGTTTCGACTTCGCTCAGCCCGAACGGACGCAGGATATGCTGACGGTGCGTCGGCAAGGCCGGATGCGTCAGACCAGCCGGCTCTGCTTGACCGCCGCCTCGATGAAGCTGGCGAATAGGGGGTGGGGGTCGAAGGGTTTGGATTTGAGTTCCGGGTGGAACTGGACGCCGACGAACCAGGGATGGTCGGGCCGCTCGACGATTTCGGGCAGGGTTCCGTCGGGCGACATGCCCGAGAAGATGAGGCCGCCGCGTTCCAGCGGTTCGCGATAGGCAGCGTTGACTTCGTAGCGATGGCGGTGACGCTCGCTGATCCGGGTGTCGCCATAGATCGCGGCGACCACGCTGTTGCCGGTCAGGTCGGCCGGATAGGCGCCGAGCCGCATCGTGCCGCCCAGGTCGCCGCCCTCCATGCGCTTCTGCAGGCCTTCGGCGCTCATCCATTCGGTGATCATGCCGACCACGGGTTCGGAGGTTTCGCCAAATTCGGTGGTCGAGGCGTTGGCGATACCCGCCGTGTTGCGCGCGCCTTCGATGCAGGCCATCTGCATGCCGAGGCAAATGCCGAAGAAGGGGACATTGCGTTCGCGCGCGAAGCGGACGCTGGAAATCTTGCCTTCCGATCCGCGCACGCCAAAGCCGCCGGGCACCAGGATGCCGTGCATCGGTTCAAGGCTGGCGACGATATCGTCGCCCTTTTCGAACAATTCGGCGTCGATCCACTTGATGTTGACCTTCACCCGATTGGCAAAGCCGCCATGGGTCAGGGCCTCATGCAGCGATTTATAGGCGTCGGGCAGGCCGACATATTTGCCGACGACGCCGATCGTCACTTCGCCTTCGGGATTCTGCTGGCGATCCATGATGTCGTCCCAGCGGGCGAGCGCGGGTTCGGGCGCGTCCTCGATGCCGAAGGCGCGCAATACTTCAGCGTCCAGCCCCTCGGCATGATATTGGGCGGGAACGCCGTATATGCTGCGCGCGTCGAGCGCGGGGATCACCGCTTCGGGGCGGACGTTGCAGAACAGCGCTATCTTGCGCCGGTCGCTGTCGGGCAGCGGATGTTCGCAGCGGCACAGCAAGATGTCGGGCTGGATGCCAAGCGATGTCAGTTCGCGCACGCTATGCTGTGTCGGCTTGGTCTTCAGTTCGCCCGCCGCGGCGATATAGGGCACCAGCGTCACATGGACGAAGATCGACCGGGCGCGCCCCAGATCGTTGTGGAGCTGGCGGATGGCTTCCATGAACGGCAGCGATTCGATGTCGCCCACGGTGCCGCCGATCTCGCACAGCACGAAGTCCAGATCGTCGGTGTCGGCGGTGGCGAACGCCTTGATCTCGTCGGTGACGTGCGGGATGACCTGGACCGTCGCGCCCAGATAGTCGCCGCGCCGTTCCTGGGTGATGATCGTCTGATAGACGCGGCCCTGGGTCACATTGTCCGACTGGCGCGCCGACACCCCGGTGAAGCGTTCATAATGACCCAGGTCAAGATCGGTCTCGGCCCCGTCGTCGGTCACATAGACCTCGCCATGCTGATAGGGCGACATCGTGCCCGGATCGACATTGAGATAGGGGTCGAATTTCCGGATTCGCACGCGATATCCACGCGCTTGCAGCAGTGCTGCAAGGGATGCGGCCATCAGGCCCTTACCAAGCGAGGAGACCACGCCGCCGGTGATGAAAATATACCGCGCCATGGGAGAAGGGGCTTAGCCTTTTAGAAACGAGTTGGGCAAGCGCGCGAATCCCTTCGCACGCGAAAAAAGTTGGCGACGATCCGTTGGGGATCAGTTGGCGAGCGGCACCGCGCCGTTCGTCGCCGCGTCATCGCCGACAGCCTGCGCTGCGCCCGCGAGCGGATCAGCCGCGGCGGGCTGCGCGTTGCCGGCCGGGAGATTGCCCGCCGGCTTGCTGAGCGAGGTGTCGATGGTGCTGGGCGCATGGCGAACCGACGCGATCACCGCGAGCGCGATCGACAGGCCGACGAACAGCGTGGCGAGGATGGTCGTCGCGCGGGTGAGGAAGTCCGCCGCGCCGCGCGCCGACATCAGGCCCGCCGGGCTGCCGCCGACGCCAAGGCCCCCGCCTTCCGACCGCTGCATCAGGATGACGGTGACGAGGCAGGTGGCGATGATAGCCTGAACGACGAGGAGGAAGGTGAACATGCGACGGTGGTGCCTGTGATGGAATTGTTGCCGGGCACATAGCGGGGAAGGGGGCCGGGGGCAACCGGAACGGCATATCCCGTCGTTCAGCCGGCGGCCTCGATCACCGGCGCGAATTTCGCGGCGGTCAGGCTGGCGCCGCCGACGAGGCCGCCGTCAACATCGGCAATCGCCATCAGTTCCGCCGCATTGTCGCCATTCATCGACCCGCCATAAAGGATCCGCATGCCATCGGCCTGTGTGCCGATGCGGGTTGCGAGCGCGGCGCGCAGCGCGGCATGCATGGCGGCGACCGCGTCCATGGTGGGGATGCGGCCGGTGCCGATCGCCCAGATCGGTTCATAGGCGATAGCAAGCCAGTCGGCGGCGGCGCCGTCCGGCAGCGAGGCGAGCAACTGGCGCGACACCACCGCTTCGGCATCGCCGGCGTCGCGCACGGCCAGGCTTTCGCCCACGCACAGGATCACCTTGAGGCCGGCGGCGCGGGCGGCGAGCGCCTTGGCGGCGACATCGGCGTCGCTTTCGCCCTGGTCTTCGCGCCGTTCGCTATGGCCAACGATGGTGGAGGTCGCGCCCGCTTCCGTCAGCATCGCCGCCGACAGGCAGCCGGTATGCGCGCCGCTGTCCTTCATATGGCAGTCCTGCGCGCCGATGAAGGCCGCGCCGCTGACGGCGCTGGCCTGTGCGATCAGGGTCGCGGGCAGGCACAACCCGACATCGACCGACGGATGGGCGGCGGCGAACGCGCCGATCGCCTCGACTTCGCCCAGTTGCGCCGCCAGGCCGTTCATTTTCCAGTTGCCGACCACCAGCTTGCGCCTGTCCATACAGTCCCCCGCATAAGTTCGATTCCCGATGCGCCTTGCCGATGAACGGGCGATACGGGTTTGTCCAGCCCTGCACTTGCCGCCGCTCGCCCGGCCCCCTAAAGGGTCCCTTCACTCAAAGGCCCCGCGCCTTAGATATGCTCCGGGACGTGCAATGCTGAATGTCTTCCGCCGTTTCATCCGTTCCAGGTTCGGGGCGGTTTTCGCCATGTTGTTCCTGGCAGTGATCGCCTTTGCATTCGTTGCCGGCGACCTTAGCAGCGGCAATGGCCTCAGTTCCCTTACCGGCAGCGGCGGCACGGCGGCGCAGGCCGGCGGGGCAAAGCTGAGCCAGGCGGATTTTCAGGCGCGGGTGCAGCGCGTTTTCGAAACCGAGCGCAAGAGCAATCCGGGGATGCAGATCAGCGCCTTCCTGGCCCAGAACGGCGCGGGGCAGGTCTATGACCAGATGGTCGCGGCGCTGGCGCTCAAGGCGTTCGCGGACGACCAGGGCGTGCATATATCCAAGCGGCTGGTCGATGCGCAGATCGCGCAGATCCCTGCCTTTCAGGACGCAGCGGGCAATTTCAGCCCCGAGCTGTTCCGCCAATTGCTCGCGCGCGAACGGATCACCGAGGCGGCGCTGCGCGACGACATCACTCGCGAGATATTGGCGCGCCAGTTGCTGGCGCCGGCAACGCTGGGCGCGCGACTGGCCGATTCGATGGTGCTGCCCTATGCGTCGCTGTTGCTGGAAGCACGGCAGGGCACGATCGCGGCGATCCCGGCGATGGCGTTCATCGACGACAAGGATCCGAGCGATGCGCAGCTTGCCGACTATTACAAGCGCAACGCCGATCGCTTCACCATTTCCGAACAGCGGCGCATCCGCTACGCGGTGATCGACGCGGAGCGGTTCGTTCAGGCAGCGACGCCATCGCCAGCCGATATCGCAGCCTATTATAACCAGAACAAGGCGCGTTACGCCGCCAGCCAGACACGCAGCATCGAGCAACTGGTGCTGCCGACACAGGCGGCGGCCACGGCGATCGCCGATCAGGTCAAGGGCGGCAAGTCGCTTGCCGATGCCGCAAGGAGCGCCGGCCTGTCGGTCTCGAAGCTGGAGTCGCAGAGTCGCGAGACGCTCGCCCGCGCATCGTCCAGGGCCGTCGCCGACGCGGCGTTCGGCGCCGCGCAGGACAGGCTGGCGGGGCCGGTGCGCGGTCCGCTGGGTTGGGTGCTGCTGCGCGTCACGGACGTTCAGGCCAGGCCTGCACGGACGCTGGATGCGGTCCAGGCCGAGATTGCCGCCACGCTCCGGGACCAGAAGCAGAAGGCGCTGTTGAGCGAATTTACCGGCAAGCTGGAAGATGCGGTCGCCGAGGGCGGCACCTTTGACGAGGTTGTGCGCGACAACGGGCTGAAGCTCGAAACGACGGCGCCGGTGGTGGCGACTGGCCAGAATGTCGACGACCAGGCGTATAAGCTGCCGGCGGACGTCACGCCGCTGTTGAAACCGGTATTCGCCATGGGTGCCGATGACGACGCGCAGCTTGTGCCGATCACCGCCGATAAACGCTACGCCCTGGTCGCGCCGGGCGATATCATCGCCGCCGCGCCGCCGCCGCTCGCCAAGGTGAAGGCGGCGATACTGGCGCAGTACAAGCTCAATGCCGGCAACGCCAAAGCCAAGGCGCTCGCCGAGCAGATCAGGGCGAAGGTGGCGAAGGGCGAAAACCTGGCCCAGGCAATTGCCGCAGCCGGCGTTCGCCTGCCCGCGCCGCAGACTGTGGGGGGCAAACGCGCCGATGTGATGCGCGGCGACCAGCGCCCGCCAGCCGAGATCGCGATGCTGTTTTCAATGGCGGCAGGCAGCGTCAAGACGCTGCCGATCGGGCAGGATCGCGGCTATTTCGTGATTCGTCTGGATGGCATCAAGCGCGGTGACGCGGGCAACCAGCCCGAATTGCTGGCGCAGGTGCGCGACCAGCTGGGGCAAGTGGTCGGCGCGGAATATGGCCAGGGCCTTGAGCGCGCGATAGAGAAGCATCTGGGCGTGACGCGCAGCGCGTCGGCGGTGGCCGATGTCGAAAAGGCGCTGGCCGCATCCAACAACGCGGGCCAGTAAGGCCGTGAGCGGGGCTACGGACGGCGTGGAAACAGCGCGCGCGGCGCTGGCGCAGGGGCGCTCCGGGCTGGTATGGCGCCGGCAGATCGCCGATACCGACACGCCGATTTCCGCCGCGCTCAAGCTGTTCGAGGCCGATCGCGGCGATTTCCTGCTGGAATCGGTCGAAGGCGGTGCGGTGCGGGGACGATACAGCCTGATCGGGCTGGCGCCGGATCTGGTATTCCGGGCGCAGGGCGAGAAGGCGGAAATCAACCGCGCCTGGGCGAGCGACCGCGATGCGTTCGTTCCGCAGGAGGCCGCCACGCTCGCCGCGCTGCGCGCCCTGGTCGCCGAGTGCCGCGCGGAGATGGACCCGGCGCTGCCGGCGGCGCTGGCCTGCCTGGTGGGCTATTTCGGCTATGAAACGGTGGGGCTGGTCGAGAAACTGCCGCGCCCCGCGCCCAATCCGGTCGCGGTGCCCGACATGCTGTTCGTGCGGCCCACGGTAATCCTGGTGTTCGACCGGCTGGCCGATGCCCTGTTCCTGGTCGCGCCGGTATGGGCGGGGTCCTTTGCCGATCCCGACCGGGCGGTCGACCAGGCGCTGGAGCGGATCGACGCGGTGGCCGCGCGCCTGGCTGCGCCCTTGCCGGTGGCGCTGCCCCCCGCCGACATCGCCGACATCGTCGTGACGCCCATTCTGCCCGAGGGGCGCTATGCGCAGATGGTGCAGCGGGCCAAGGATTATATCGTGGCGGGCGACATTTTTCAGGTCGTGCTGGCGCAGCGTTTCACCAGCCCCTTCACCCTGCCGCCGATCGCTTTGTACCGTGCGTTGCGGCGGATCAACCCGTCGCCCTTCCTCTATTATCTCGACCTGCCGGGCTTTGCCCTGATCGGGTCAAGCCCAGAGATTTTGGTGCGTGCGCGCGACGGCGACGTGACCATCCGGCCGATCGCGGGCACGCGGCCGCGCGGCAAGAGCGCGGTCGAGGATGCGGCAAACCGCGAAAGCCTGCTCGCCGATCCCAAGGAGCGGGCCGAACATCTGATGCTGCTCGACCTTGGTCGCAACGATGTCGGCCGGGTGGCGCAGGCGGGCAGCGTGACCGTGACCGACAGCTATACGGTCGAATTCTACAGCCATGTCATGCACATCGTGTCCAACGTGGTGGGACGGATCGCGCCCGGCAAGGATGCGCTCGATGCGCTGTTCGCAGGGTTTCCGGCGGGCACGGTGTCGGGCGCGCCCAAAGTGCGCGCCTGCGAGATCATCGCCGAACTGGAGCCGGAAACGCGGGGCGCCTATGCCGGCGGGGTCGGCTATTTCGGGCCGGACGGCAATATGGACAGCTGCATCGTGCTGCGAACGGCGCTGGTCAAGGATGGCGTGATGCATGTCCAGGCGGGCGCGGGCATCGTTGCCGACAGCGTCGCCGAATATGAACAGCGCGAGTGCGAGGCCAAGAGCGGCGCGCTGCTGGCGGCGGCGCGCGAGGCAGTGGCGCTGGCCCGGCAGGCGGGTTTCGGGCAATAATCCCTGGCGCTAGGCGCCTTGGCCGTCGCTTTCCGCCGGCGCGGGAGCGGCTGCGCGGTCGTCGTGGATGACGCGCTGCGGGTAGGGAATGGTGATGCCATGCGCGCGGAACAGATCCCACAGCCGGTTGAGAACGTCCGACTTCACATTGCCGACGCCGCCTTCGGGGTCGCTGATCCATACCAATATGTCATGTTCGACCCGGCTGTCGCCAAAGCCTGTCAGCCAGACATTGGGCTTGGGATTGCGCAGCACGCGCGGACTTTCCAGCGCCGCGTCCAGCATCAGTTGCTGCGCGAGCCTGAGATCGCTGTCGAAGCTGACGCCGACCGAAATGCGCACGCGGACATTACGGTCGGAATAGGACCAGTTTTCCACTTCCTGCGTCATCAGGTTTTCGTTGGGGATCAGATGTTCCTTGCCATCGCGCGTGATGACCGAAACGGCGCGCACGCCGATCTTGTTGACCCAGCCGAAACTGTCGCCCACGACGATGACGTCACCCGGCTTGATCGACCGGTCCATCAGCAGGATGATCCCGGCGATCAAATTGCCGAACGTCTTTTGCAGGCCAAAGCCGACCGCCAGCCCCAGTGCGCCTGAAAATACCGCGAAGGCCGTGAGGTCGATGCCCAGCAGATCAATTCCGACGAAGAAGGCGGCGACGATCACCGCGATCGCGGCGAGCTTTTGCGCCAGCAGCTTCTGGGTCGCATCGAAGCCCTGCGTCCGGTCGATACTGCGGCTGACCACCCGGTTGGCGAGGCGCACGGCGGCGAACAGGGCGATGCAGGTCGCCGCGATCGTGACGATCCCCAGCAGCGTGATGCGCCGTTTGCCAAGGTCCACGCCGATCCCGTCGAGCATCGCCCCGACCGGAGCCAGCCCGCCGCTGCTGCTCGACAGGATGGTCACGAACAGGAGAAGTGCGAGCGGTGCGACCGCCCAGCGCGGCATCGCCAGCGCGTCCATGATATGGCTGACAAGCAGCGCGGTGACGAAGGCCAGCGCCGCGCCCAGCAGCAGATGTGCGACCGGCCCCGCGGGCCAGGCCAGTAGCGCGATGCCGATCAGCAGGCTGGCGATCATGTGACGCAGCGTCGGCCGCAGGTGAATGTCCATCGCCGCGCTGACCTGCGGCATGCGCCGGGCGATGCGCGGCGTCAGGAAGCGGGCGAGCGCAGCGGCGATCAGGTAGAGCGCGATCCCCAATGCCAGCGCCATCAACGGCTGGACGATAGCGGGATCGCCCGGCACGCGCTGAAGCAGGCGGGCGAGGGGTATCGTCATGCGCGCGCGCGGAAGCGGGCCAGGCCCGCGTCGAGATCGGCGATCAAGTCGGCGGGGTCTTCCAGCCCGATATTGAGCCGCACCATCGGCCCTTCTGCCTGCCAGCGGGTCGCGCTGCGATGGCGGGCCGGGTCGACCGGCAGCGCGAGGCTTTCAAAGCCGCCCCAGCTGTAACCGATGCCGAAATGGGCAAGCCCGTCGATCAGCGCGGCGCGAGCGGCTTCGTCGCCTCCGTTGAGCACGAAGCTGAACAGGCCGCTGGAGCCGCTGAAATCGCGCGCCCACAGATCATGGCCGGGGCAATCGGGAAGAGCCGGGTGAAGAACGCGCGCAACTTCCGGGCGGGTGGCCAGCCAGCGCGCGATGTCGAGCGCGCTCGATTGATGCTGGGCGAGGCGGACGCCCAAGGTGCGCAGGCCACGCGCCGCGAGCCATGCGTCGTCGGGGCTGGTCATCTGGCCGAACAGCCAGGCGGTCTGACGAACTTGGGGGAACAGGCCGGCGGTGGCGGTGACGCTGCCCATCATCACGTCGCTGTGGCCGACGATATATTTGGTGCAGGCGAGGATCGAAATGTCGACGCCGTGGGACAGGGCGGGGAAAAAGAGCGGCGTCGCCCAGGTATTGTCGATCAGGGTGACGATGCCGCGATCCCTGGCGAGGGCGGTGATGGCCGGGATGTCCTGCACTTCGAACGTCAGGCTGCCGGGGCTTTCGAGGAAGATGGCCCGGCTGTTGTCATGAAGCAGGCGATCGATCGCGGCAAGGTCGCAGGGATCATAATAGATCGTGTCGATGCCGTAAGGCCTGAGCACCTGTTCGCAGAAATTGCGGGTGGGGTCATAGACACTGTCGACCATCAGCAGCCGGTCGCCCGGTCGCAGCACCGCCATCAGCGCGCCGCTGATCGCGGCGACGCCCGAGGGGTAGAGCATGGTCCCGCCCGCGCCCGGCTCCATTTCGGTCAATGCGTCGGCAAGGCCCCAGGCGGTCGGCGTGCCCTTGCGCCCGTAGGACAGCCGTTCGTGGATATTGGTGCCGACCGCGCGCAGGTGCGCGACATTGTCGTAAAGGATGGTCGAGGCGCGCCAGACCGGGGGGCTGACGATGCCGCCGGGTTGCCCCGGCATGCCGGTCCATTCGCGGCGGCGGCCAGCCTGGGCCAGCTTCGTCAGCGGCCCGCGGTCATCGCGCTCCTTGCCCCCGGTCATGCCGGACCGGTCGCCTTGGGCGTGGCCGGGTCCATGCCCCATTCGGCCCAACTGCCGTCATAGAGAGCGACGTCGGTCTTGCCCAATGCGGCCAGTCCAGCCAGCAGGATCGCGGCGGTGACGCCGCTGCCGCAGGTGGTGACGAGCGGACGATCGAAGTCGACCCCCGCGCCTTCAAAGGCCGATCGCAGGGCAGCGCCCGATTTGAGGCTGTTGTCCGGGTTGAACAGCGCCGAATAGGGCAGGTTCATCGAACCGGGGATGTGGCCCGAAGCCATGCCGGGACGCGGTTCGGCTTCGGCGCCGGTGAAGCGGCCCGCGCCGCGCGCGTCCAGCACCTGTTCCGCGGCGCTTGCGACATTGGCGATCATCGCCGCCTTGTCTCGGACGCCGTCGGTCGTTCGGCAAGCGACGGCGTTGCCCGGCGGCGGGCTGGCCGCGCCGCTTTGGGTCGGCCGCCCTTCGGCAAGCCATTTGGGCATGCCACCGTCGAGGATCGTCGCGCCCGCGCCCAGGCCATACAGCCGCATCATCCACCAGCCGCGCGCCGCGCTGCGGATCGGGCTGTTGTCATAGACGATGATGCGGCTGTCGGCGTCTATGCCAAGCGCCCGCATCCGTTGCTGCATCACATCGTCAGGCGGCAGCATATGCGGGGCGGGGTGGTCGGGATCGACCAGCGTGTCGAGGTCGAGAAACACCGCGCCCGGAATATGCGCCGCTTCGAATTCGGCGCGCGGATCGCGCGGGGTGCCGGGCAGGAACAGCGTGGCGTCGACGATGCGCAGGTCCGGCTTGCCCAGTTCGCTCGCCAGCCAGTCGGTGGAAACCAATATGTCCATGATCCGCTTCACCCCACACGCCTCATACTGCCCTGTCTCTTACGAGCGGCAGGCGGGCGTGGAAAGAGGCGCTGCGCGCAAAGCGGTCAGGCGTCGATCGTGAAGCCGGTGGCGCGGCCGCCGGGGCGAGGGAACTGGCGCGGCCCCTGATCCATGCGCAGGGGCGCGAGGCGCGGGGCGGGCGGGTCCTGTTCCTGGCCGACTATCCACGCGCCGCCGCTGCGTCCGCCCTGCGCGGCGTCCCAGCGATAATGGACGTCGAAGGCGATCAGCGGGATCAGCAGCGCCCGGTCGCCCAGCGGCACCGGAACGATCGCCTCATGCGGCAGGCGCAGTTCGCCGGTCAGGCTCGTGACGGCGCCGGGGGGGATTGCGACGACCGAATGCATGACCGATCCGGCCTGCCCCGCGAAGAAGCGCTGGAGCGTATCCTGCTGCTGCGCGTCGGCATTGGCGATGAGGGCATGGATCATGATGTCTTCGGCCGGGGCGTCGCCGTCATTGCGCAGGTCCAGCCGGTAGCCGATCGACGCGCCGGCAAAGGTGAGGCGCGCGGCCTCGATTCGCGTGGTGAGCGCGAGGTGGGGGCGGGGGTCGGTGGCGGCGGGGGATGGGGCCGCGACACCTGGTGGTGCCGGCGCCGGTTCGGGCACGGTAACCGGCGTCGGGGTCGGGATGGGAACGGGTGGCGGCGGATCGCCGTCGAGCGCGTCCGCCGGCGCGGTAGCGGCGGCGCGACGACGCCAGAGCAACCCGCCGGCGAGCACCGCGAGCAGCGCCAGCGCGGCGGCGATCCACCCCCATGGCTTTGAGGGTTCGGGCGGTGCCGAAGGTTCCGGCGCGGCCTCGCGAACCGGAGGCGGAGTGCGGACGGGCTGTTGCGATGCGGCGGCGGGCGGCGTCGGAGCGGGTGCAGCCTCCGAGGCCGGGGCAGGGGTGGCAGGTGTCGCCCGTGCGGGTTCGGCGGATCGTGGCCGTGGCGCGGCTGGGGCTGGGGCGGGCGCAGCGGGCAGCGGGGCGGGCAGGGTTGGCTGGACCCCAGGAGGCGGGGACGCGGGCAGGGACGCGGGCGGCTGAACCGGCGGCGGCGGGGCGTCTGGCGTAGCGGGCGCGCGGAACACGTCGATTTCCGGACCCTGCCGCTCGGGTTGGGCGGGCTGGGCATTGCCGGGCAGCGAGAAGACGGGCGGGGGGGTGGCGTCGCTCTGCTGCCCCAGCGCGGCAGGGGATGTTGCCACGACCAGGGCGGCGCACAAGGAGAAGGACTTAAACCCCATGGGCCTGTTCCAAAGCATGTCCGGCCCTGAACGGCAAGTGAATGGGGGAGGCAGCCGGGACAGCGCGGCATTTGCGCGGGAGCGGGCGATGGCGTAGAGGAGCGCGCCATGACCGACAGCATCCAGCCCCTGCATCTGGGCCAGAACAGCGCACTGCCAGCCAGCCCGGAAGCGGCGCGGCTCGACTATGTGCCCAATCCCCGGCCCGGCCGGCCCTATCTGGTTCGCTTTACCGCGCCCGAATTCACTTCGCTCTGCCCGGTGACGGGCCAACCCGACTTTGCCCATCTGGTGATCGACTATGCACCGGGCGCGATCATCGTCGAATCCAAGTCGTTGAAGCTGTTCCTGGGCGCGTTCCGCAACCATGCCGCGTTTCACGAGGATTGCACCGTCGGCATCGCCGAGCGGCTGGTGGCGGAAATGGCGCCGATCTGGCTGCGCATCGGGGGATATTGGTATCCGCGCGGGGGCATTCCGATCGACGTGTTCTGGCAGTCGGGCGAGCCGCCGGCGGGGCTGTGGCTGCCCGCGCAGGATGTGCCGGGATATCGCGGGCGGGGGTGACGAACCGCTGTCCCCCGGCCTCATGCCTTGGGGACAGCGATCCTATCGGTCAGCCCGGCTGGTCGGCGCGGCTGGCGCCCTGACCGTCGAGGTTGAGCGCGACGAAATCCCAGTCGATCGCGTCCTTCAGCAGCCGTTCGGCATAGTCGGGACGACGGTTGCGATAGTCGATATAATAGGCATGTTCCCATATATCGAGGATCAGCAGCGGCGCGTCGCCATGGGCGACCGGAGTGTCGGCGTCATGATAGCTGGTGACGGCGAGCTTGCCGTCCTTGAGGATCAGCGCCGCCCAGCCGCTGGCGAAATGGCCGACCGCTTCGGCCTTTAGCTTTTCGACCAGCCCGTCGACCGAGCCGAACCCTTGCGTGATGAGGTCGAGCAGCGGACCGCCCGGCTGCTTCTTTTGCGGCGACAGCGACAGCCAGTAGAATGTATGGTTCCAGATCTGGCCGACCTGGTTGAACAGGCCGCCCTTGGCAGTACGGATCAGTTCGACCAGCGACTTGCCCGCAAGCGAAGGGTCGGCGGCGATCAGCTCATTGGCCTTGGTCACATAGGCATTGTGGTGCTTGCCATGGTGATAGTCGAAGGTTTCAGCCGACAAAATCTCGCCGAAAGCGTCCTTTGCATAGGGTAGGTCGGGCAGGACAAAGGCCATGAATAAGCTCCTTGGATCATGGGGGATAGCCGGACAACGATGGTCGGGCCGGAAGGGTCCACGCGCCCTAGCAGCCTCGCTGCGCTGCGGAAAAGCCGATATTTTCTATCAGAGGCGCGGAAATATCCATGTGACAGAGGCGAAACGATGGCTTAGACCTTGGCGTCGGGACCGACACGCGCATCGCGGCGGCCAGAGAAAACGGGGTTGGATACATGGCGAAATTCTTCGGTAATCTGCATCTGGTGCTGGCGGCGGGCCTGGTGCTGGCGTTGGTCGTGATGTTCGGCGCGCATCAAGGGCTGGTCGATGCCAGCAGCATTTTCCGCTGGCTCCATCTGTTCTTCGGTATCGTCTGGATCGGCCTGCTCTATTATTTCAATTTCGTGCAAATCCCGACCATGCCCAAGATTCCGGCCGATCTGAAGCCGGGCGTGTCCAAGCATATCGCGCCGTCCGCGCTGTTCTTTTTTCGCTGGGCAGCGCTGCTGACCGTCATCACCGGCCTGATCGTCGCCTGGCTGGCCGGCTATGTCCATGAGGCGCTGATGCTCAAGGCGCCCTATCAGCTGATCGGCATCGGCATGTGGCTGGCGCTGATCATGGCGGCCAATGTGTGGTTCGTGATCTGGCCCAACCAGAAGAAGGCGCTGGGCATCGTCCCTGCCGACGACGCGGCCAAGGCGAAGGCGGCCGGCGTGGCGATGATAGCCAGCCGCACCAACACGCTGCTGTCGCTGGCGATGCTCTATTGCATGGTGAACTTCAGCTAACGGGCTATTCTTCCCCGCCCCGGACCGCTAGAGCGCGGTTTCGGGGCGGTTAAGGGACAGATAGTGGCGCGCGAAATCACCGGATTTTCCAACCCGCTGGTCAAGCGGGTGCGGGCCTTGCGCGACAAGAAGCATCGCAAGGCCGAGGGGCTGTTCCTGGCCGAGGGACTGCGCATCCTGACCGAGGCGCGCGAGGAAGGCGTGCTGCCCGAAATGCTGTTCCACGCCGGGTCGCCGCACCCGCTGGCCGCCGAGTTGATCGTGGCGATGGAAGCGGCGGGCGGGGATGTCATCGAAACGACCGCGGACATCCTGTCCAAGATTTCGGGCAAGGATAATCCGCAGGCGGTGGTCGGCGTGTATCGCGACCGGTTGACGCCGCTGGCGCAGCTCGACCGGACGCGTGCGGACATCTGGATCGTGGCGCAGTCGCTGCGCGATCCGGGCAATCTGGGCACCATCCTGCGCACCGGCGACGCGGTCGGGGCGGGCGGACTGATCCTGGTCGACGATTGCGTCGATCCCTTTTCGGTCGAATCGGTGCGCGCGAGCATGGGGGCGCTGTTCACCCAGTCGATCACCCAGGCGCGCTGGGAGGACTTTGTGCCGTGGCTGCGCGCGGGCGAAGGGCAGTTGATCGGCACCAGCCTGAAAGCGACGCAGGATTATCAGCAGCCGCGCTACGCGATGCCCGCCTTCCTGCTGGTCGGCAACGAAGCGCAGGGCTTGCCCGCCGACTATGAGGCGCAGTGCGACCTGCTGGTCAAGATGCCCATGCGCGGCAAGGCCGACAGCCTGAACGCGGCGGTGGCGACAGCGGTGATGGCCTATGAACTGCTGAACCAGAAAAGGGCGATGGCATGACGGTGGCGAACGAGGCGGGGATGGGCGCGCTGTGGCGGCACAAGCGGGTGCTGACCGCAAGCCTGGTCGGCACGGCGGTCGAATTCTACGATTTCTACATTTATGCGACCGCCGCCAGCCTGGTGTTCGGGCCGCTGTTCTTTCCCGCCAGTTCGTCCTCCGCACAGTTGCTTGCGGCCTATGGCAGCCTGGCGCTGGCCTTTTTCGCCCGGCCGCTGGGCGCGGCGGTGTTCGGCCATTATGGCGACCGGGTCGGGCGCAAGGCCACGCTGGTCGCATCGCTGATGCTGATGGGCGGATCGACGCTCGCCATCGCCTTCCTGCCGACCTATCAGTCGATCGGCTGGTGGGCGCCGTTCATCCTGTGCGTGCTGCGCTTTGGCCAGGGATTTGGCCTGGGCGGGGAATGGGGCGGCGCGGCGCTGCTGGCGGTCGAAAATGCGCCGCCGGGCTGGCGCGCGCGGTTCGGCATGTTCCCGCAACTGGGTGCGCCGGTGGGGTTCCTGGCCGCCAACGGAATGTTCCTGCTGCTGGGCGCATTGCTCAGCGAGGCGGAGTTTTTCGCCTGGGGCTGGCGCATTCCGTTCCTGGCCAGCGCGATCCTGGTGATATTGGGGCTGTGGATCCGGCTGAAGCTGACCGAAACGCCCGAGTTCGCCGCGGCGCAAGCGGCAGCGCCGCCGCCCGCCGTGCCGCTGGCGAGCCTGTTTTCGCATCATCTGGGGGCGGCGATCGCGGGCACCTTTGCGGTCGTCGCCTGTTTCGCCGTCTTCTATATCGCCACCGCCTTCGCGCTTGGCTATGGCACCGCGACGCTCGGCATCGACCGCGAGATATTTCTGGGCCTGCAACTCGGCGCGATCCTGTTCATGGCGACGGGGATCATCCTGGCCGGCTGGTGGGCGGACAAGTCGACGCCGACCCGCGTGCTGGTCGCGGGCTGCATCGGCACCATCCCGATGGGCATCGTCTTCGGTGCGGCGATGGGGACAGGGGCGCTGCTGCCGATCTTCGCGATCCTCAGCCTCGCCCTGTTCCTGATGGGCTTTGTCTATGGGCCGCTCGGCGCCTATCTGCCGGCGCTGTTCCCGACGCAACTGCGCTACACCGGCGCATCCTTTTCATTCAATCTGGGCGGGATCATCGGCGGGGCGCTGGCACCGATCGTCGCCACCTGGCTGATCATGGTGCAGGGCATCGAAACGGTCGGGCTTTATATGTCGCTGGCGGCCGCGCTCAGCCTGGCGGGGTTGTGGTTCACCAGCCGGACCGCGCGCCCTTGACAGGGCCGCATGTCGGCATCGGCGCTGCCCGGCACATATGCGGATGGCCGGCCCTGCAAGGGACCGGCCACCGCATTGACGACATTGTCGTTCAGGTCAGAATTTGAAGGCGACCTTGCCATACCAGAACCCGCCGTTGAAGCCGAACGGCGAGGCGTCGGGATAGATGTCGCCGGTGAACCGACCCCCGGTCGATGCAAAGACGCCGCCCTGCGTGATCTTGTCCGGATAGTTGCTGAACAGGTTCTGGACGCCGCCGGTCACCGTGAAATTATCGTTGATCTCATAGCTTGCCTCCAGATCGACGATGAATTCGCTGCCGAAGGTTTCAAGGAAGCCGCCATCCTCGATGATCTTGTACTTGCCGTACCAGTTTACGCGGCCCAGCAGCGAGAAGGGGCCGTTCGACCAGTTTTCGGTGAAGATGACGCGCGTCCTGGGCAGGGTATTTTCAAGCTGCTGAACGCGGGTGTCGCTGATGATCGGGTCGCCCGTCAGCGGATCGAGGCCTACTTTGAGCACCTTCGTCTTGTTCCAGTTGAGGGCGAGCGTCGTGTTGAAGGAACCAAGGCTCCCGGACACGAAGCGATAGTTGCCGACGATGTCGATACCCTGGGTGCGGGTGTCGAAGGCGTTGGTCAGGAACTGGACCTCGTTTACCGTGGCATAGTTTGCAAGGCCGAGCGACTGAAGCGTCGGACGATCGGCATCTTCGATCACCCGCGCTCCGGTCGTGCCGATGCGATCCTTCACCTTGATGTTGTAATAGTCGATCGTCAGCGAGACGCCCGGCGCGGGCGTGAACACCGTGCCGACCGAGAAGCTGACGGATTCTTCTGGGGTCAGCGGCACGGCTCCCAGATACTGGGCGACCGGGCTGGAAACCGGCAG
This sequence comes from Sphingobium anseongense, assembly GCF_037725245.1. Taxonomy (NCBI): domain Bacteria; kingdom Pseudomonadati; phylum Pseudomonadota; class Alphaproteobacteria; order Sphingomonadales; family Sphingobiaceae; genus Sphingobium; species Sphingobium anseongense. Next base: position 69,832 of record NZ_JBBJUL010000011.1, read on the forward strand.
GGTCATGAATTCGATCGCGTTCGGGTTGCCGGGATTGAACACCGTCGCGATGCTGCTCGTGTTGGTCTGTCCTGGCGTCGGCGCACGAAAGCCGGTGGCCAATGTACCGCGAAGCGCGATCATGTCAGGCACGACCGCATAGCGGGCCGACACCTTGCCGGTGGTCGAGTTGCCGAAGTCCGAAAGATGTTCGTACCGACCGGCGAAGCCGAGCGAGAACTGTTCGGTGATGTCGCCTTCGACGTCGATATAGGCGCCCTTCGAGTTGCGGCTGCTTTCGCCGGCGATCGCCGGGCCGTAGCCGGGGAAGCCGTTGGCTCCCACCGGCTGGGCGGTGCCAAGCTGCGTATATTGATAGTTGCCGGGGCCGACCGGCAGCGCGGGATTGAACCCGTTGTTGAGGTTGCCGGTGAAAACGGGCGAACCGTCCTGATGGAAGACGAGATTGCCGGTGTACGGCCCGATGGCATAGGATGCGGCGTCGCCAAGCCCCAGTTCATAGGATTCGCGGAAATACTGGCCGCCAAAGGCGATGGTGATCGGGCTGGCCAACCCGACCTCCCACGGATAGCTGAAGTCCGCATTGAACAGGGTTTCGCGCTGTTCCAGCTTGCCGAGGTAGAATTCGTTGGGTGAATTCACGCCCAGCGACGGATTCATCGTCCCGTCCATAGTATAGCGCAGCGTGCTTTGGCCATAGCTGCCCGAAATGTCGTAATTCAGCCCAAAGCCCAATGTGCCCTTGTAGCCCGCGGTGCCTGAAATATCGTCGATCTTGCCGAAGAATATCGGCGTGAAGCCCCCCGAATAGACGCAGGAGAAATTCTGCACGAGCGGGTCGGCGCAGGTCGAAACCTGAGTATAGTCGCGCACGACCGATCCGGGGCGGGCATGGACCGCCGCCACTTCATAATTGTTGGGGGCATAGACATTGCCGCCGGCAACCCCGGTCTGGATGCCGGGCAGGCTGTTGTCGAAATCGGTGAAGATGTCGTTGAAGATGCCGTTGCGGCCGAAACTGTTGCCTTCGATGTCCACGCCCGACGTGTTCACCGACTGGCGATAGTTGAAGCTTTCTTCCTGGAAGCTGTGGCCGTAATTGCCGAAGAAGTAGATGCTGCTGTTATCGTCCAGGTCGAATCCGCCGTTGACGAAGAAGCGATAGGCCTCAAGCTTTGGATTGCCGTAGCGCTGCGCCAGCGCGGGAACGCCGATATCGGGCTGTTCCATGGCGAGCAGGTGCGCGCCGGCGCGTGTGACGCCGCGGCTGGTCTTGCCCGCATTGACATATTCGCCGCTGATGTTGATGAAACCGCTGTCGCCCAGTTTGAAGCCGCCGTTCAGGGCGAGCTGATAATCCTCACCGTCGCCGCGATAAAATTGGCCGTAGCGGGCATAGCCCGAAATGCCGTCCGTATTGTCGCGCAGCCCCATGTTGATGACGCCGGCGATGGCGTCGGACCCATATTGCGCCGATGCGCCGTCGCGCAGCACCTCGACGCTGTTGATGGCGATCGCCGGAATCTGTGCAAGATCGGCGGAATGCGCGCCGGACGACTGGGCGTTGGCGCCGATCTGGACGAGTGCGGAGCGATGCATGCGCTTGCCGTTGACCAGGACCAGCGTCTGATCCGGCGCCAGGCCGCGCAGGTTGGGCGGACGGACGAACGAGGAGCCATCGCCGATCGCATAGCGCGCGACCGATAAGGAGGGGACCAGATTCTGAAGAACCTGGATCATGTCGGCGACGCCCATCTTTTGCAGTTCCGCGCCCGAATAGACGTCGATCGGCGTCGGCGAATCGACGACCGTGCGGTCCGTTCGGCGGGTGCCGGTGACGATGATGGTGGCGCCGGGATCTTCCTCGGCTGCTTGCGGGACGCTGTCCTGGGCGATGGCTGGCATCGCGTAGAGCAATGCGGCGGCAACGGCGCTGCGAGAAACGAGATGACGATAATTCATTCATTAGCCCCCTGATATATTATCGAATGAGGCCTCTCCGAAATTCCTTTTCTATTCTGTTTGCGTGCTCGTGGACGATTGGTTGACAATAAAGGGCCGCCGGCAAAAGCCTCACGGCTTCACCCCTGATAGTCCAGCAACCAACAGAAACGTCAGGCTGACATAAATCCGCCATAGGAAAAGAAGATTTTGCGCTGCAACGTAAAATGGATTTCTTCAGCGGACGCGGATCGTCATCCGGTGATTGCCACAGCTTTTTGAAAGAACAGAAAAAAGGCGCCGGAAGAGGCCCCCGGCGCCTGTTTCTTTTTGGCAACTGTCAAGATGGCCTGACGGTTCAGCCTTCGGTGCGGACGTCGCGGCGCTCGGCGATACGAGCGCGCTTGCCGGTGCGACCGCGCAGATAATAGAGCTTGGCGCGACGCACGACGCCGCGGCGAACCACGGTGATCGAATCGATGTTGGGCGAATAGAGCGGGAACACGCGCTCGACGCCTTCGCCGAACGAAATCTTGCGCACGGTGAAGTTGCTGCCCATGCCCTTGTTCGAACGCGCGATGCACACGCCTTCGTAATTCTGGACGCGGCTGCGTTCGCCTTCGACCACCTTCACGCCGACGCGCAGGGTGTCGCCGGGGCGGAATGTCGGGATATCCTTGCCGAGCGCCGCGATATTTTCGGCCTCGATCTGCTGGATGAGGTTCATATACTCAGTCCTTCGTTTCGCGTTGCGCACCAGAGGGCGACCGGTCCCGAACGCCGATATGGCGTTCCCAAAGGTCCGGCCGCCTTAGCCGTGTATCATCCTCCGCCCGTTGTTTCCGCCAGGCGGCGATCTTCGCATGATCCCCCGATCGCAACAGTTGCGGGATCGTGCGCCCCTCCCATTCTACCGGGCGGGTATAGTGGGGATATTCGAGCAGCCCCTGTTCAAAGGATTCCTCCACCCCACTGGAAGCCGCGCCCATTACGCCGGGAAGCAGCCGAATGCAAGCGTCGAGCAGCGTCAGCGCCGCCATTTCGCCACCCGACAGGATGATATCGCCCATGCTGACCTGTTCGATCGGGCGGGCGTCGAAGATTCGCTCGTCAAAGCCTTCGAACCGGCCGCACAGCAGCGTCGCGCCCGGCCCGGCGGCGAGCGCGCGCACCCGCGCCTGGGTGATCGGCGTACCGCGCGGCGTCATGGCCAGGATCGGCAGGTCCGGGCGGCGGGCGAGCGCTGCATCGATGGCAAGGCCCAATATATCCGCCTTGAGCACCATGCCCGCGCCGCCGCCCGCGGGCGTGTCGTCGACGGTGCGATGCCTGTCGGTGGCGAAATCGCGAATCTGAATGGGGTCGCAGGACCACAGGCCGTCGGCCAGCGCGCGCCCGGCGATCGATAGGCCCAGAGGTCCTGGAAACATTTCCGGGTAAAGCGTGAGGATCTGCGCGGCGAACATCAGCGCCCACGCGCCCGCAACCAGGCCGCGGTGAACCCGCCCGCCATGCAGGCGGCGCCGCAGGCGAGCATGGTCAGGCCGAACGTGATCAGCAGATCGGCAAAGGCGCGGTCGGGCGCGCGCAGTGCGGGCAACAGGAACAGCAGCGGCACCGGCAGGACCAGCGCCGCCGCCGCGGCGATCTTGACGCGGGGCCGCCAGCCGATACCGAACAGCCGCCAGCCCGCGCCGAGCATCAGCAGCAGATTGAGAGCGAGCAGGATCGTCGGGGTCGATGGCATCAGAGCGTCCAATTCTCGACCCGCAGGCCGGCTGTAGCGGCGAAGTCGCCGTCCTCGTCGGTGACGAGGCCAAGATTGTGAGCCACGGCTTGGGCCGCGATCCGGCGATCGAAGCTGCCGCGTCCGCAGGGAATCCGGGCGCGGATCGACGCCGCCTGTATATCATAAGCGCAGACGCGCGCTCTATCGACGAAGCGGTGAGCCATCGCTGCCCGATCGGCGCTGCGCCCGATGATCTGGTCCTCGCTCACGGGTCTGCATATATGCATAAAGTATATATTAAACCACGAACGCCGCCTCGATGACGGCACGTTGTTCGTCGATCCGGGCTGCATGGATCGGCACCATGATGCGCCTGGGCTTGGCGTCGTCCTCGCGGGGCAGTTCGATTTCGATAATGTCGCCAGCGCCGAAATTTTCGACCGCGACGATCGTGCCCAGTGCATCGCCCGTGTCCGAAACGCAGGGCAGGCCGATGAGGTCGCAATGATAATATTCGCCCTCGCCCAGCGGCGGCAGGGCAGAGCGCGGGACGGTCAGCGCCGTGGCGCGCATCGCTTCGGCTTCGGTGCGGCCATTGATTTCGGCGAAGCGCGCGACCGCGCCGGTAGGGCCGGGACGCACCGTTTTGAGCGTCAGCGTGCGGCCTGCGGCGTCAAAGCTCTTATAGGCCTTCAAGCTGTCCGGGCCTTGCCCGAACAGCTTGAGGCGAACCTCGCCCGTTACGCCATGCGCGCCGATGATTGCGGCCAGCGTGACGGGCTTGTCGGTCAAGGGGTTCAGCCCTCGGCCTGTTCTTGGGCGGCTTCGGCGGCCGGAGCCTCTTCAGCGGGCGCTTCGACGGCGGGCTCTTCGGCAGGTGCCTTGGCGGCTTCCTCTGCGGCCTTCCTGGCTTCTTCCGCCTCGGCGATCTTGGTCGCGCGCTCCTCGGCGCGCTCGGTGGCCTTTTCGCCCGGCTTGCCCTTGTTGGGGTTGCTGCGCACGGTGCGCTCCTTGACGCCGGCGGCGTCGAGGAAGCGGGCAACGCGGTCGGTGGGCTGCGCGCCCACGCCGACCCAATGCTTGGCGCGTTCCACGTTCAGCACGATGCGCTTTTCGTCATCCTTGGCGAGCAGCGGGTTGTAGCTGCCGATGCGCTCGATGAACGCGCCGTCGCGGGGCGAACGGCTGTCGGCGACGACGATCTTGTAATAGGGGCGCTTCTTGGAGCCGCCGCGCGACAGACGAATGGAAGTTGCCATGGGTATTTACCTTTCTGTATCGAATATAATCGGTGTAAAAACGCTTATTTCTTCATGAACTTGTCGAATCCTGGCGGAAGTTTGGGCATGTCGCCGCCGGTCAAACCCGGCAAGCTGCCTCCGGGCATGCCGCCCATTCCCCCGCCACCGCCGCCGCCGCCGAGCAACCCGCCAAGGCCACCCATGCCACCGGTACCGCCGCCGCCCGCGAACATCTTGGCCAGCCCTTTGAGGCCGCCCATCTTGCGGATCTTCTTCATCGCCGTTTCCATTTCCTGATGCATTTTCAGGAGACGGTTGACGTCCTGCACCGTACGGCCTGCGCCCTTGGCGATGCGGATCTTGCGCTTGGCGTTGATGAGCACGGGCTTTTCGCGCTCCTTGGGAGTCATCGACCCGATCATCGCGTCGAGATGGATGAGCGTCTTGTCATTGGCGCCGCTGCTGGCCATTGCCGCCTGCGCCTTCTTCATGCCGGGAATCATGCCGGCGAGCGCGCCAAGCCCGCCCATGCGCCGCATCTGGTTGAGCTGGGCGCGCAGGTCGTTCATGTCGAACTGCCCCTTCGCCATCTTCCTGGCGAGCTGGTCGGCTTCTTCCGCGTCGATGCTTTCGGCGGCGCGCTCGACCAGGCTGACGACGTCGCCCATGCCAAGGATGCGCTGCGCGACGCGCTGCGGATGGAAGGGTTCGATCGCGTCGAGCTTTTCGCCCGTACCCGCAAACTTGATCGGCCGGCCGGTGACCGCGCGCATCGACAGCGCCGCACCGCCGCGCGCATCGCCATCCATGCGGGTCAGGACGACGCCGGTCAGCGGCACCTGCGCCGTGAAGCTCTGCGCGACATTGACCGCGTCCTGGCCGGTCAGCGCGTCGACCACCAGCAGGATTTCGGCAGGAGTGGCGACATCGGCCACCGCCTTCATTTCGTCCATCAGCGCCTGATCGACATGCAGGCGTCCCGCCGTGTCGAGCATGACGACATCGAAGCCCTGGAGCTTGGCCGACTGGAGCGCGCGGCGGGCGATGTCCACCGGCTGCTGCCCGGCGATGATCGGCAGCGTCGCCACATCGGTCTGCTGGCCGAGCACCGCCAACTGTTCCTGCGCGGCGGGGCGCTGAACGTCGAGCGACGCCATCAGCACCTTCTTGCGCTCGCGTTCCTTGAGGCGCTTGGCGAGCTTGGCCGTCGTGGTCGTCTTGCCCGATCCCTGCAAGCCGACCATCATGATGACCGCGGGCGGGGTAACGTCGATCAGCAGTTCGGCGGTTTCGGAACCCAGAACGGCCGTGAGCGCATCGCTGACGATCTTGACCACCTGCTGCCCCGGCGTCACCGAGCGCAGCACATTCTGGCCGACCGCCAGTTCGGTCACATCGTCGACGAACTTGCGCACGACGGGCAGGGCGACGTCGGCTTCGAGCAGCGCGATTCGCACTTCGCGCATCGCGGCGCGGACGTCATCCTCGCTTAGCGCGCCGCGCCCACGAAGCTTGTCGAACACACCACCCAGACGATCGCTTAGCGAATCGAACATCATCACCTCAAAAAACCGGGCATGGCGCCCGAGAATTGCCTGCGCCCCCAACGACAAAATCGCCGGCGGGCGAAACCTCGCCGGCCAGCGTCCATCCCGAGCGCGCACATGCGCCCCATGGAGTCGTCAGAAATCCGGTTGGCCCCTAGCGAAGTCGGGCGACGAGCGCAAGCGTGCCGCGACAAGGGCGTCACGGGCACGGCATGGACGGATGCCGTTCGGTGCGACTCCGGGCGCGCCTGCGCCGTCGGGCTTTACCCATGCCGCACCCCCGAACGAGGCCTGCCTATTTCGACCTGACGCCGCCATCCACGCGCAGCAAGGTGCCGGTGATGTAGCGGGCCGCGTCCGAGGCGAGGAAGAGGACGGGTTCGGCGATTTCCTCGGGCGTTGCGAATCTGCCCAGGGGCGTGTTCGTCCTGACCATTCGCTGCATGGCGGGGATGTCGTCCATGCCGTCGAATATGTTGGTGTCGACGCCGCCCGGCGCCACCGCGTTGATGCGGACGCCATCGACGGCGGCTTCGCACGCGAACTGGTTGACCAGTCCGGCAACGCCGAATTTGGACGCGGTGTAGGCGGTTCCGCCCTGCATGCCGCCCAGGCTCGCGACCGACGCCGTGACCACGACATTGCCTTTCGTCTTTACCAGATGCGGGAGCGCGGCACGAATGCCGTAAAAGGTGCCCGACAGGTTGACGCCGATGACCCGCGCCCACAGGTCGTCATCGATTTCGGCGCTGGGCGCGCCCTTGTCGATCACCGCCGCGTTGCTGAACAGGATGTCGAGCTTGCCAAAGGCTTCGACCGCCGCATCGCACATCCGGCTGACTTCGGCCGAGCTGGAAACATCGACCTGGTAGGCGAGCGCCTTGCCGCCCTCATCCGAAATGAGGGCAACGGTTTCGTCGGCGCGATCGCTGACGATGTCAGCGACCAGGACGCTGGCGCCTTCACGCGCGAAGGCGCGCGCCGTCGCCCGGCCAATGCCGGATCCGCCGCCGGTCACGATCACGGCCTTGTCGATGAAACGCTGCATCCTTCCTCCTTTGGTCAAGCTCGATTGGCTGAGAACAAGCTTTAGCAGCGGCGCGCCTCGATGCCAGCCAAAAGGATATCGGCGAGCGAGCGGCGCAGCCATGCATGACGATGGCCAGCGGCTATAGCCTGGACGCATCGATATTTGTGGTAGGGATGGAGCGGGTGAAGGGAATCGAACCCTCGTCACTTGCTTGGGAAGCAAAAGCTCTACCATTGAGCTACACCCGCGTGGCGCTCGCCATGGCATGACGCGTGGCCATTCGTCAACCGACCTGGCGCTTGCCCAGCTTGCGCGCCAGCGTTCGGCGGTGCATCCCCAGGCGACGGGCGGTTTCGGAAATATTAAAGTCCGTTTCGGCCAGAACTTCGTGGATACGCTCCCATTCCAGCGTCTTGAGCGAAGTCGAACGCTCCGCCAGCGGTGCAGCGGCATTGCCCTGGCCCTTGGCGAAGGCCGCTTCGATATCGTCGGTGTTGGACGGCTTGGCGAGATAATGGGATGCGCCGAGCTTGATCGCTTCCACGGCGGTGGCGATGCTGGCGAAGCCGGTGAGGACGACGATCCGCATCGCGCGATCATGGGCGTGGAGCATCTGCACGCAGACGAGGCCCGATGTGGTGCCCAGCTTGAGATCGACAACGGCATAGCCGGGCCGATGGTCCGCCAGCAGCAGCGCCAGCTGCTCATGACTGTCGGCATGGAGCACATGATAGCCGCGCCGCTCGAACGAGCGCTTGAGGGTGCGGGCGAAGTCCTGGTCATCCTCGACGATAACCAGCAGCCGTTCATCGTTCGTGGTGGGGCTCATGGCCGGATCCTTCATAGGCGAGCGTGGGCAAGGGCAGGCGCAGCAGCACCTGCGCACCGCCATCGGGCAGGTTGCTGGCCGTCACGTCGCCACCGAGCTTGCGCACGACATTGACGACGAGGAAGAGGCCGAGGCCGCCTCCCTGCTTGCCCTTGGTCGATCGATAGGGCTTGCCGAATTCGGTGAGCATGGCGTCGGAAAAGCCCTGGCCATTGTCGCGCACGGCGATGTTGAGCTGGCTGGAATCGCGCCCGACGATCAGGTCGATATGAGTCGCGCCCGCCTCTGCCGCATTGTCCAGCAGATTGGCCAGCGCCTGGCGGATCACCGGATCGGCGACGATGCGGGGATAGTCGTGCGGGCCGAATTCGCAGCCCAGGATAATGTCGGAATGGATGGTGCGCCAATCCTGGGCGATGGCGCCGATGAACGCCCGGATGCCGGTGACTTCGGGCGCTTCGCCGCGCGCTTCGCCCGCCGACAGCAGGATGCCCGTGACGATCGCCTTGCAGCGCAGAACCTGTGCCTGCATTTCGGCCAGATCTTCGGCCAGCGCGGGATTGCCGGCGATATCGGGCATGTGCCGCCAGTCGCCCAGGATCACCGACAGCGAAGACAGCGGCGTCCCCAGTTCATGCGCCGCTCCCGACGCCAGCAGCCCCATGCGAACGATATGCTCCTCCTCCGCGGCATGTTGACGCATGGCGGCCAGATGCGCCTCGCGCGCTTGCAGGTTGCGGTTGATGCGGGTCATGAACTGGATCAGCAGCACCGCGATCATGATGAAGCATAGCCATGCGCCCGCGATGTGGAGGTCAAAGAGCCGCCCCGCCATGGTCGATGGCAGCAGCAGCGGGCGATAGGCGACGGTCAATATACTGGCGCAGATGGCGGTGATGGCGACCATCCACCACGCGCTCGCGCGATCGAGCAGGATCGCGCTCAGCGCGACCTGGAGCAGATAGAGCGAGATGAAGGGATTGGTCGCCCCACCGCTGAGGTAAAACTGGATGCTGAGCGACAGCACATCGAACAGCAGGGCGATAAACAGTTCAAGCGGCGCGATCTCGGGCCGTCGCCGCAGCATCGCCAGCGTGACGATATTGACCAGGATCGCCGCGCCCGGCAGCAGCAGCATGGCGGGCAGCGGCAGGGCGATGCCCATCGCGAAATGGACGATCAATATGGTCGCGATCTGGCCGGCGATGGCGATCCAGCGCAACTGCACCAGCAGCAGCATGTTCTTGGCGCTGGCAGCATCGGCCGGCCACTGGCGCGGCAGCCAGCGACGCTTGAGCGGAAACGGCGCAGTCATGGCCGGCGGGCGATCCATTCCTGACGCCATAGCATGGCGGTGGCGCCTGCGACCATGGCCGCCAGCGCAAACCAGGTCAGGGCATAGACGAGATGATTGTTCGGAAAGGCAAGGACGGTCAGCCCGCCGATCAGCAGCGGATCGGCGCCGGCCTGCGCATCGATGAAATAGGGCGTGACGTCCTCCAGCCCGCGCGCGCGGGCGAGAGCGGCGACATCGCGCGAATACCATTTGCCGGCGACGGGATCATTGGCGCGCAGGAAGCCGCCTTCGGGTTCTGTCAGGCGCAGCAGGCCGGTGACGCGGACGCCGCCGCCGGGGCGAGCGTAACGCGCACCGGCGGCCGGAATGAAGCCGCGATTGACGATGATGGTAAAGCCCCGGTCGGTTGCGAGCGGGGTCATGACCCAATAGCCGGGGCCGCGCACGGTAGAGGCGCGGACAAGGGTGGTGGCGTCGTGGCGGAAGTGGCCGCTGGCGGTGACGCGCAGATATTCGGCATCGCTCGCGCGCGGCGCGGGAACCGGTGGCGCATGGACGCGCGCGGCAATGCTGGCGATCAGATCCTGTTTCCAGGCGAGGCGCTGAACCTGCCACAGGCCCAGCCAGGTCAGGCCGGCGCACAGCAGGACCGCGATCAGCGTCACGCCGATCGGCCGGCGCGCAGCTGCCGGCCGGGCGGACGGAGTCACGGCATCTGGCTCATGTCATGCGTCATCGCCGGCATCATGTTATGATTGAGATGGTACATGACCCACATCGATCCGGAGAGGGTGATGACCACCAGGACGAGCGTGAAGATCAGCGCCATGAAGGTCCAGCCGCCTTCCGACCGGGTGTTCATGTGCAGGAAGAAGATCATGTGGACGACGATCTGAACGACGGCAAAGGCCATGATCGCAATGCCGGTCGCCTGCGCGCTGCCGAGTGCGCCGCTCATCACCAGCCAGAACGGGATGACGGTCAGGATCGCCGACAGGCCAAAGCCGATCATGTAGCCGCCCATCGTGCCAGGGGCATGGTCCTGTTCGGGATGATCGGCGCTCATCGCAGCATTCCCGTCAGATAGACAAAGGTGAAGACGCCGATCCAGATGACGTCGAGAAAGTGCCAGAACATCGACAGGCACATAAGCCGGCGCTGGTTCGCCGCGATCAGGCCGTGGCGCGCGACCTGAACCATCAGCGTCACCAGCCAGATGATGCCGAAGCTGACATGCAGCCCGTGGGTGCCGACGAGCGCGAAGAAGGCCGACAGGAAGCCCGATCGCATCGGCGTTGCGCCTTCATGGATCAGGTGCGCGAATTCGTACAGCTCGATCCCGAGGAAGGCGAGACCGAACAGGCCGGTGACGGCCAGCCATCTTTGGGTTGCGGCGATGCGGCCCTTTGACATCGCCAGCATCGCAAAGCCGTAGGTGATGGAGGACAGGAGCAGCATCGCGGTGTTGAGCGCGACCAGCGACAGATCGAACACATCCCCCGGCCCCGGCCCGCCGGCATAGCTGCCGCCCAGCACCGCATAGGTGGCGAACAGGCAGGCGAAGATGAGGCAGTCGCTCATCAGGTAGAGCCAGAAGCCCAGCATGGTGCTGGACCCTTCGGGATGATGCGGCTCCTGCGCGAGGTGGAACAGCGGATCGCCCTGATCGTCCAGATAGGGAGCGGGCGCGATGGTGGCCATTGTCATTTCCCCGCCAGCAGCGCGGTGCGGCCGCTTTCGATGCGCTCCACCGTTTCGACCGGGATGTGGAAGTCGCGCTTGTAATTGAATGTGTGGCCGATCGCCACGGCGAGGATGGCAAGGAAGCTGAGGCCCGCGAGCCACCAGATATACCAGATCATGCCCGTCGCGAAGGCGATCGACAGGCCCGCGAGGATGATGCCGGTCGCGGTGTTCGACGGCATGTGGATCGCGGCATAGCCGGTCAGCGGACGCTGATAGCCGCGCTTCTTCATGTCGGCCCAGGCGTCGCCATCGTGGATCACGGGGGTGAACGCGAAATTATAGTCGGGCGGCGGCGAGCTGGTCGCCCATTCGAGCGTGCGGCCATCCCACGGATCGCCGCTCGTGTCGCGCAGCGCCGCGCGGTTGCGGATGCTGACGTAGAACTGGATGAACATACAGGCGATGCCGGCTGCGATCAGGAGAGCGCCAAGGGCCGCGATCTGGAACCAGATCTGCAATCCGGGGTCGTCGAACACGCGCATCCGCCGCGTGACGCCCATCAGGCCCAGCACATAGAGCGGCATGAACGCGACCCAGAATCCGACTACCCACAGCCAGAAGCTGCGCACCCCCCAGGTGCGGTCGAGCGTGAAGCCGAACGCCTTTGGCCACCAATAGTTGATCGCGGCGAACAGGCCGAACAACACGCCGCCGATGATGACATTGTGAAAATGCGCGATCAGGAACAGCGAATTGTGCAGCACGAAATCGGCCGGCGGGACGGCGAGCAGCACCCCGGTCATGCCGCCGACCACGAAGGTCAGCATGAACGCGACGGTCCACATCATCGGCAGTTCGAACCGGATGCGTCCGCGATACATGGTGAACAGCCAGTTGAAGATCTTGGCACCTGTGGGAATCGAGATGACCATGGTGGTGATGCCAAAGAAGCTGTTGACGCTGGCGCCCGAACCCATGGTGAAGAAATGGTGCAGCCACACGATGTAGGACAGGATCGTGATGACGACCGTCGCATAGACCATCGACGTGTAGCCAAAGAGCCGCTTGCCCGAAAAGGTCGAGGCGACTTCGCTGAACACGCCGAACAGCGGCAGGATGAGAATATAGACTTCGGGATGGCCCCATATCCAGATGAGGTTGATATACATCATCGGATTGCCGCCCATGTCATTGGTGAAGAAGGCGGTGCCGACGTAGCGGTCGAGGCTGAGCAGCGCCAGCACGGCGGTCAAAACCGGGAAAGCGGCGACGATCAGGATGTTGGAACAGAGCGAGGTCCACACGAAGATGGGCAGTTTCATCATCGTCATGCCGGGCGCGCGCATCCGCACGATAGTGGCGATCAGGTTCACGCCCGACAATAATGTGCCGATCCCCGCGACCTGCAGCCCCCATATGTAATAGTCGACGCCGACGCCCGGCGAATAGGCGATGCCCGACAGCGGCGGATAGGCGAGCCAGCCGGTGCGCGCATATTCGCCGACGAACAGCGACATCATCGTGATGACCGCGCCGGCGGTGGTCATCCAGAAACTGAAATTGTTGAGGAAGGGGAAAGACACGTCGCGCGCGCCGATCTGGAGCGGGACGATATAGTTCATGATTCCGGTGATCATCGGCATCGCGACGAAGAAGATCATGATCACGCCATGGGCGGTGAAAATCTGGTCGTAATGATGGGCGTTGAGATAGCCTTCGGAGCCGTTGAAGGCCATCGCCTGTTGCAGGCGCATCATGATCGCGTCGGCAAAGCCGCGCAGGAACATGATGAGTCCCAGGACCATGTACATGATGCCGATGCGCTTGTGATCGACGGTGGTGAACCAGTCGCGCCACAGCCAGCCCCAAAGCCGATATTTCGTGACCAGCCCCAGCACGACGAAGCCGCCGACCGCGACCATGGCGAAGGTGCCGACCAGGATCGGCTCGTGAAACGGAATCGCGCTCCAGTCGAGGCGACCGAAGATCAGCTTCCATATGCCGGTGTTTTCGGATGCCGGGTGAGGGGTCATGGGCATTGCGGCCTTGATGCGGATAGAAAGGAGGAACGCCCAAACATGCCAGTCTCGTCATTCTGAACCTGTTTCAGCATCCATTTGGCAACCGGGAACGGAGCCTCGTGGGGATGGATGGACCCTGAAACAGGTTCAGGATGACGATCATGAGGGGGCAAGCCGCGCATCACTTGCCCTCATGCTCATGATGACTGCCGGTCTGCGTCCGCTGCGCGGCGGGCGTCTTGTCGGCTGCCGGAGTCATGCCTGCGGGCTGAGCGATCTCGCCCTTCTTGCCCGGTGCGACCGGGTGAAAGCCGCCGACGTCGATCGTGCCGTCATGACGCAGCCCGGCGGTGTCGCGTGCGGACTCCTTGCCCGCGCCGCCGCGGGCGTCGGTCATCATGACGTCGTCCATGCACCGCTTGCCGGGTTGAACGCACATGTTGAGCGCTGCGTGGAACAGGCGCGGTTCGACAGCGCCGAAATGGAGCGGCTGCACCTTTTCGCTGGGCTGTTCCAGCCGGAGATAGGCGTTGCGGTCGAGCGCGGCGGGGCTGGCGCGGACGCGGGCCACCCATCGGTCGAACCCGGCGGCGTCGAGCGCGTGGAAGCGAAAACGCATATGCGAAAAGCCCGCGCCCGAATAGTTGGAGGAAAATCCGTCGTAGGAGCCTGGCCGATTGGCGACCGCGTGGAGCATCGTCTGCATGCCGGGCATCGCGTAGATTTGGCCGGCCAGCGCAGGCACGTAGAAGCTGTTCATCATCGACGCCGATGTCAGCTTGAAGCGGATCGGGCGATCGAGCGGTGCGGCCATCTCGTTCACCGTCGCAATGCCAAGTTCAGGGTAGATGAACAGCCATTTCCAGTCCATCGCCACGACTTCGACCTCCAGCTGGCGGTCGTTCGCCGCGACCTTTCGCCCTGTGTCGATGCGGTCGAGCGGGCGATAGGGATCGAGCAGATGGGTACTGGTCCAGGTGATCGCCCCCAGCGCGACGATGATCAGTAGCGGGGCGGACCAGATCAGCAGTTCCAGGCTGGTCGAATGGTCCCAATCGGGGTCATAGTCGGGCGCCTGCGCATCCTTGCGATAACGCCACGCGAACCAGATGGTCAGCGCCATTACCGGGACGATGATCAGGAGCATCAGCCCGGTCGAGATCAGGATGAGATCGCGCTGTTGCACCGCGACGTCGCCCGCCGGGTTCATGACGATCCAGTCGCATCCTCCCAGCGTCAGCAGCGGCAGGACGCAGGCGAGGCGACGGGGGATGCGGCGACAGGATCGGCTGGCTGGCATGGTTCCCCGTCTAGTCGGGATGATCCGGGCTGGACATTGGACCTTTTGTCCAATCCCCCCATAGCCAATTTGCGGGCATGGGGTAAGCTGACGAGGACCAGGAGCGAGTTGAACCATGGCGGGCCAAGATGAGTAGCGCGACGCACAGGCCGTCATCCACGCCGCTGGAGCGCGATGCGCGCAACATGACCGCGCGGGAAAAGCGCATCGCGCCGGGCGAGATCGCGATCGGCGTCGTGATTGGCCGGACGTCCGAGTTTTTCGATTTCTTCGTCTATGCCATCGCGTCGTGCATCGTGTTCCCCGCCCATGTCTTTCCCTATGTCGATGCGCTGACGGGCACGCTCTATTCCTTTGGCATTTTCGCGCTGGCGTTCGTCACCCGGCCGATCGGGTCGCTGGTCTTCATGACCATCGATCGGATTTACGGTCGGGGCGTCAAGCTGACCATCGCGCTGTTCCTGCTGGGCGGATCGACCGCGGCGATCGCGTTCCTGCCGGGCTATCACAGTATCGGCCACTGGTCCGCCCTGCTGCTCGCGCTGTTCCGTGCGGGGCAGGGGGTGGCGCTGGGCGGCACATGGGATGGCCTCGCTTCGCTGCTGTCGCTCAACGCGCCGCAGGGCAAGCGCGGCTGGTATGCGATGATGCCGCAACTGGGCGCGCCGATCGCGCTGGTGGTGGCCAGCGGGCTGTTCGCCTTCTTCCTGTCGACGCTGAGCTGGACCGACTTCATCGGCTGGGGCTGGCGCTATCCCTTTTTCGTCGCTTTCGCGATCAATGTCGTGGCGCTGTTCGCGCGGCTGCGGATCGTGATGACGCATGAATTCGAGCGCCTGTTCGAATCGCGCGAGTTGCAGCCGTCACCCGTGCTGCCGACGATCAGGGCGGACGGGCGCACGATCATCGTCGGCGCCTTCGCGCCGCTCGCGAGCTTCGCGCTGTTCCACATGGTGACGGTGTTCCCGCTGTCCTGGATCGCGCTCTATACCGATCAGCCGTTGCAGCGGTTCCTGGTGATCGAGATGATCGGGGCGGCCGTCGGCGTGCTGGCGATCATCGTATCGGGCTTCGTTGCCGACATGATCGGGCGACGCCGGCTGCTGGGCTGGTCGGCGGTTGGCATCGCGCTGTTCAGCGTCGCCGCGCCGTTGCTGCTGAGTGGCGGCGACCTGGGCGAAGTGGCGTTCATGGTGATCGGCTTCATGCTGCTGGGGCTGAGCTTTGGCCAGTCGTCGGGCGTGGTCGCATCGAGTTTTTCAAGCGCGACACGCTATACCGGATCGGCGCTGACGTCGGACCTGGCATGGTTGTTGGGCGCCGGTTTCGCGCCGCTGGTGGCGCTTGCGCTGTCCGACTCGTTCGGGCTGGCGGCGTCGGGCGGCTATTTGCTGTCGGGTGCGGTCTGCACGCTGGTCGCGCTGTTCGTGAACAAGGAACTGGCGTCCAAGCGTGAGGCCTGATCAGCCGGCGGCGCGCATCTTCGCCAGCGCCTGGCGATCGAACCAGCCGGTGATGCCGGGGCGCGGGGCCAGACGCGGCAGCCAGTCGGGATAGAGATCGGCAAGGCGCGGCGGCAGGCCCTGCGGCCCGTTGCGACCCATGATGTCCGATACGATCCGGTTCTGCATATGGCGCACCGAATAATTGACCATCCGCCTGTATTGCATCGCCCAGGTGGCGGGATGGGCGAGGCTGACCGGTTCGCAGCGAAAGCCCGCGCCGTCGCATGGCAGGATGCGGGCGGTGTCCCAATGCGCGTCGCTTTGTAGGTCGGTGTGCGCCCAGGCGGCGACGAGGCCATCGTCCCCTATCAGATCGTCGGGCAGGCGCAGGCCGGCGGCGCGGATCGCGGCGACGAAGCGGCCAGACAGGGCGTAGAGATCGCCGAACAGGCCGCCCTCGTCATGCAGCATGGTGCGATAGGCCCGCGCCTTGCGGCCGTTGATGGGCATGCCGGCGGCGGCATTGGCGCTAGGACTTGCGGCAAGACCCGCCGTCAACGCTTCTATCGAGCCGGGCGCGATTTCGGCGTCGCCGTCGAGAAAGACGACCGCCTTTTCCTGGCCGGACAGCATGTGGTGGACGAAGCGGTTCCAGGTGCGCGACTTGCCGCCGGGGTGGATGTCGTGGACGATGATGTTGGCTCGACCGGTGGCGGCTTCGCGCGCGCGTTCGGCGGTGGCGTCGGTCGATCCGTTGACGAGGACGTGGAACAGCGTGTCGGGCCGGTCGAGCGGCAGCGACGCGAGGCAGGTCGCAATCCGCCGCTCCTCCTGATGCGCGAAAATGGCGACCGCGAGCGTCATCGGCTTCAGCGGAACAGCCAGCTTTGCTGATCGTGCGCCGAAGCGTCGAGCCCGATATCCTCATCGGCTTCGCTCACGCGCATCGGCACCAGCAGTGACAGGCCGATGCCGAGGATCGCCGCGCCGATCGTCGCCCAGAGTGCGACCACGCCGACACCTGCAAGCTGCATGAGCGCGAGCGTCATTACGCCAAGGGAAGGATCCAGGCCCACCCCGCCAAGCAGGGGAAGGGTGAAGGGGACGAGCAGGATCATGCCCGCAAGGCCGCCGATGCCATGGATGGCGAAGATGGCGGCGGCGTCATCGGCCTTGCCCCCGCGCAGCAGGGCGAAGGCAAAACGGCTGACGGCAGCAGCGATCAGCCCGATCATCATCGCACCGCCCGCGCCGACCAGGCCCGCGCTGGCCGAGATGGCGGCAAGGCCCGAAAGCGCGCCGGACATGATGCCGGTCGCGCTGACGCGGCCGGTCGCCAGCCGATCGAGCAGCGCCCAGCACAATGCCGCCGTACAGGCGGCGAAATGGGTGTTGAGCAGGGCGCTGGCGGCATCGTCGGTCGCGCCGAGCGCCCAGCCGCCGCTGATCCCCATCCAGCCGATCCAGACCAGAGCCGAACCGGCAAGGGTGAGCAGCGGCGAATGGCCCTCGCCTGGCTCCCGGCGGGGGCCAACGATCAGGGCAAGGGCAAGGGCGGAAAATCCTGCGGTGATATGGACGACGAGCGCGCCCGCATAATCGAGCACGCCCATTTCGGCGAGCCAGCCACCTCCCCAGGTCCAGCGCGCGACGGGCGCATAGACGACCAGCATCCAGAGCGGCGCGAAGGCGAGCATCCAGCCCACACGCGTACGCTCGGCAAGCGCGCCGGGAATCAGGGCGGCGGCAAAGATCGCCAGGCTCATTTGGAACAGGGCGAAGGCCGATTCAGGGACAGTCAGGCCGTCGCGCAGCGTGCCGAGATTGGCGAGCAGCGCATTGCCGGCGCCGCCCAGCCAGGCGCTGCCCGGCGCGTAGGCCAGGCTGTAGCCGATGGCGCCCCAGGCGATCGAAACGGCGGCGGCGACGGCGGCTCCCTGCGCCATGACGGACAGCGCGTTGCGGACGCCGACGAGGCCGGCATGGCGAAACATGAGGCCAGGGATCGCGGCGACCAGCACCAGCATGGTGCAGGCGAGCATCCAGCCGGTGTCGCCGCTGTCGGCGACCGCGACCTGCGCCTGTGCGCCCTGCGGCACGACAAGGAACAGGGTGGCGGCGGCAAGGGAAAGGATGTGGCGCATGAACCGCTGTCTAGGGTGATTGCGGTAAAGACTTTGATAAGCGCACCCTACACCCAGGCTTCGAGCACCTGGTTGGGGGGGCGGTGGCCATCCACCCAGCTGCGTATGTTGGCGATGACGCGCGCGCCGGTGGCGTCGCGGCCCTCGAACGTGGCAGAGCCCATATGCGGCAGCAGCACGACATTGGAGAGGGTGAAGAGGCGTGGGTCGATGGCCGGCTCGTGAGCGTAGACGTCCAGGCCCGCGCCGGCGATGCGGCCTTCGCTGAGCGCCGCGATCAGGGCCGGCTCGTCGGTGATTTCCGCGCGCGACGTGTTGATGAGATAGGCGTCGGGCCGCATCAGCGCGAGACGGCGGGCGTCGATCATCCCCTTGCTGCCGGCATTGAGCGGGCAGTTGATCGAAATGATGTCGCTTTGTGCGAGCATGGTTTCGACATCGGGATGAAAGGCGGCGTCCAGATCCTGCTCCACCTCGAACGGCAGGCGGTGGCGGTTATGATAGGCGATGGTGAGGCCGAAGGCGCGGGCGCGGGTGGCGACGGCGCGGCCGATGCGGCCCATGCCGATGATCCCCAGCCGCTTGCCGCCGATGCGGTGGCCGAGCATTCCAGACGGGCTCCAGCCGGTCCACGCGCCCGAGCGAACGAGCTTTTCGCCCTCGGCCAGGCGGCGCGGCACCGAAAGGATCAGCGCCATCGTCATGTCGGCGGTGTCCTCGGTCAGGACGCCGGGCGTATTGGTGACGATCAGGCCTTTTTTCTGCGCGGCGGCAAGATCGATATGGTCGACGCCGCTGCCGAAGCTGGCGATCAGTTGCAACCGATCCGGCGCGCCTTCGATCAGGCTGGCGTCGATCTGGTCGGTGACCGACGGCACCAGCACGTCGCATTGCGCCATCGCACCGGCGAGCGCCGCATGATCCATCGGCGTGTCGCCGACGTTGAAACTGGCGTCGAACAGCTCTGCCATGCGCGCCTCGACAGCGGGGGGCAGTCGCCGGGTGACGATGACCCGGGGTTTGGCTGGGCGCGGTTTCTTGGCCATGACTGGCCGCTATGCGCGCGCGCCGCCGGGGTCAAGACTAATCGGGCACAGGACAAGACAGCGGTTGTCGGACGGCCCGTCCCCCCGCTATGCTGCATTTCATGGTTCGTGGGACAAGTGGTTGACGATGAAGATCTGGCTGGCCCTGGCGGGCATCTTCGCGGCGCTGGCGGCAACGGCGGGCGCGCCCGCGCAATCGACACGGCCGGTGCCCTATTGGGCGTCGATTTCGGAAGGTGAGGCGCGGATGCGGGTTGGCCCCAGCCTCGATTACCCGTCGAGCTGGGTCTATCGGCGCCGCGACCTGCCGGTCAAGGTGGTGCAGGTCCTGGGGCTGTGGCGCAAGGTCGAGGATTCGACCGGCACGCAGGGATGGATGCACGTCCGCCTGCTGAGCGATACGCGGACCGCAATCGTCATCGCGCCGCTCGCGCCGATGCGCGAATCGGCAGATGATGGCGCACGGGCACTGTTCCGGGCGCAGGCGGGGGTGGTCGGGCGGCTGTCGGCCTGTTCGAACGGCTGGTGCACGCTGGACGTGCGGGGGCAGCACGGCTTCGTCCGCGCCGATCAGCTATGGGGCGGGACGGACTGACCCATCTGTCCGCATGGCCTTGCATGACGCAGGGACGACCGGCGGTCAGAAGGGGCAGTCAGGTGCTCAAGCCGGCGGCGACGCGGGCGAGGGTTTCGATCCGTTCGGGATCGACCGGCCCCTTGGGCACGATCCAGCTGCCGCCGACGCATTTGACGAAGGGCTGGGCGAGCCACTGCGCGGCGTTGTCGGCGGTGATGCCGCCCGTGGGGCAAAAGCGCGCGCGGTAAAGTGGCGCGGCGAGCGCCTTGAGCGCGGGCAGGCCGCCGGATGTTTCGGCGGGGAAAAATTTGAAATGGGTCAGGCCCATGTCCAGCCCGCGCATGATGTCGCCAGCGGTGGCCGTGCCCGGAAGGAACGGCACGCCGGTATCGATCGCCGCCCGACCGAGCGGTTCGGTCAGGCCGGGGCTGACGATGAATTGCGCGCCGGCGCTGAGCGCGGCATCGAGGTCGCGCGGGTTGAGCACCGTGCCCGCGCCGACCACCGCGCCTTCGACCTGCGCCATTTCGCGCATCACTTCGAGCGCGGCAGCGGTGCGCATCGTGACTTCGAGCGCTGGCAGCCCGCCCCGGACGAGTGCCTGCGCGATCGGCACGGCATCCTCGACCCGGTCGATCACCAGTACCGGGATGACCGGCGCCAGTTCCATGACGGTTTCGACGGTAAGGGTCATGCTGTCTTCTCCCGATAGGCCGCAGCCGCGCCGAACAGGCCGATTTCGTCATGAATCGCGCAGCGGATCGGCACCGACGCCATCAGGCTTTCAAAGCGGCCCTTGGCCTTGAACCGGGCGTGGAAGCCGCTGGCGGGCAAAAAGTCGAGCATACGCTGGGTCAGGCCGCCCGCTAGCACGACCGCATGGGGACCTTGCGCCAGCGCAAGGTCGCCCGCCACCGCGCCGTAGCAGAGGCAGAAACGCTCCAGCGCCGCGCGCGCGAAACCGTCGCTGCCATCGAGCGCGGCCTGCCACAGTTCGGCGTCCTCCATCAGCATGACGCGATCATGCCCGATCGTCGCCAGCGCCTTGTAGATATTGTTGAGGCCGGGACCGGATACGATCCGCTCGGTCGACACGCGCAGGAATTTGCCGCGCAGATAATCCAGGATCCTGCCTTCGATCGCATCGAGCGGAGCGAAATCGAGGTGGCCGCCTTCGGTCGCGATAACATGGGGCATGCCATCGTCATAGGCGATCATCGCGACGCCAAGGCCGGTGCCGGGGCCAAGGATGGTGACGCCGCCATCCGTCGGGAAGGGGCGATCCTGGCCGAACAGCAGCGGCAGGTTGTCCGCGGGCAGGCGCTTTACGGCATGCGCGACCGCTTCGAAATCATTGACCAGCCGCAGGTGGTGGACGCCAAGATCGGAGGCGAGCGTTTCGGGGCGGATCACCCAGTTGGAATTGGTGAGCTTGATGACGTCGCGGCCGATCGCGGTGGCAAAGGCGATGGAGGCCGCCGTTGGCAGCGCGCCGCCCTCATCCGCCAGGAACGCGGCCCAGCAGGATTGCAGGCTGGCATGATCGGCGACCTTGTACTTGCGCACGGTGCCAAGCGTCGGCACGCCGGCGGCGTCCAGGGTCGCAAGGGCGAAGCGGGCGTTGGTGCCGCCGATGTCGGCAGCGACGATCTGAGTCATCATATGGTCCGCCGCACCGGTCTAAAGCTCGCTTTCCATCGCGGCCAGGATCGGTGAGGCCCCGGCCTCCGCCAGGTCGCTGTGATGACGGAACAGGGCAAACAGCTCGCGGCCGGTGTCATAGGGCGGGGGGGGCGGCGGGGCGGGATCGCGCGCGGCCCATTCGGTCGCGTCGACCAGCGCCTCGACCATACCTTCGGCGGCGCAGATCCGCACCATGTCGCCGTCGCGCAGCCGGGCGATCGGGCCGCCGCCCAATGCTTCGGGCGACATGTGGATGGCGGCGGGGACTTTGCCCGATGCGCCGGACATGCGGCCATCCGTCAGCAACGCGACGCGCAATCCCTTGTCCTGCAACACGCCAAGCGCGGGCGTCAGTTTATGCAGTTCGGGCATGCCGTTGGCGCGCGGTCCCTGGAAACGGACGACGACGACGACGTCCTGTTCAAGCTCGCCCGCCTTGAACGCGCGCAGGACATCGTCCTGGGTCTGGAAGATCCGCGCGGGTGCTTCGATCGTCCAGCGTGCGGGATCGACCGCGCTGACCTTCATGACGCACCGGCCAAGGTTACCCGACAGCAGGCGCATGCCGCCATCGGCGCTGAAGGGACTGGACACCGGGCGCAGCATGGTATCGTCGCGCGTGGTCTGGGGCACGTCGCGCCATTGCAGCGCCTCATCCTCCAGCACCGGCTCCTTGCCGTAATCGGTCAGGTCGGCGCGGGCGACGGTCATGATGTCGCGGTGGAGCAGGCCGTTGCCCAGCAGCTCGCGGATGATCCATGCCATGCCGCCGGCGGTATGGAAATGATTCACATCGCCCGAACCGTTGGGATAGACGCGCGCGAGCAGCGGCGTGACATCGGACAATTCGGCGAAATCGGTCCAATCCACGCTGATCCCCGCCGCGCGCGCGATGGCCGGGATATGGATCGCGTGATTGGTCGATCCGCCTGTCGCCATCAGACCGATGATCGCGTTCACGATCGCCTTTTCATCGATGCAGTGTCCCAGAGGCCGATAGTCATCGCCATCCCATCCGATCGCGGCAACGCGATGCACCGCCGCGCGGGTGAGTTCGCCGCGCAGCTTCGTCCCCGGATTGACGAACGCGGCGCCGGGCATGTGGAGGCCCATCACTTCCATCATCATCTGGTTGCTGTTCGCCGTGCCGTAGAAGGTGCAGGTGCCCGCGCCATGATAGGAGGCGCTTTCGGCTTCGAGCAGTTCGGCGGTGCCGACCTTGCCCTGCGCATAAAGCTGGCGGATGCGGACCTTTTCCTTGTTGGCAAGGCCCGATGGCATGGGTCCGGCCGGGATCAGGATGGTGGGCAGATGGCCAAAGCGCAGTGCGCCGATCAGCAGGCCGGGCACGATCTTGTCGCAGATGCCGAGCATCAGATTGCCTTCGAACATCGCGTGCGACAGCGCGATGGCGGTGGCCAGCGCAATCGTGTCGCGGCTGAACAGCGACAGGTCCATGCCGGCCTGGCCCTGGGTCACGCCGTCGCACATCGCGGGCACCCCGCCCGCGACCTGGGCCGTCGCCCCCACCTCGCGCGCGGCGATCTTGATCGCTTCGGGATAGCGGCCATAGGGCTGATGCGCCGACAGCATGTCGTTATAGGCGGTGACGATGCCGATGTTCATCGCCTGGCCGGCGCGGATCGCCGGCTTGTCCTCGCCGCTGGCGGCAAAGGCGTGGGCAAGGTTGCCGCACGATAGCTGATCCCTGTTGGTCCCCGCGTCGCGGCCGCGCTCGATCAGGTCGAGATATTGGCGACGCCGCGGGGCGCTGCGGGCGATGATGCGGTCTGTGACCCTTGCTATCACCGGATGAAGATCAGTCATGCCAGCTTGCTCCGTCGCGTTCGATCAGAGCAATGGCCGAGGAGGGCCCCCAGTTCCCGGACGCATAGGGGGCGGGCTTCATATTGGCGTTGCGCCAGCCCTCGATGATCGAATCGATCCATGCCCATTGCGCCTCCACCTCGTCGCGGCGCACGAACAGGGTCTGTTCGCCTTCGAGCAGGTCCAGCAACAGCCGTTCATAGGCGATACGCCGCCGCTGCCCGGCAAAGGCATTGGAGAGCGACACGTCGAGGCTCACTTCCTCCAGCTGCACCTGCCGGTCCAGCCCCGGTCGCTTGGTCATGATCAGCAGGCGGATATTTTCTTCGGGCTGGAGCCGGATGATGAGAGTGTTGGGTTCCAGGCCGCCGTTGCGCCCGAAGATGCTGTGGCGGACGGGCTTGAACTGGATCATGATTTCCGACTGGCGGCTGGGCATCCGCTTGCCGGTGCGCAGGTAGAAGGGCACGCCTTGCCAGCGCCAGTTGTCGATATGCGCCTTCAATGCGACGAAGGTTTCGGTCGTGGACGGCTGGCCGAGTTCGTCGGCATAGCCGGTGACGATCTGGCCGCCGACCGCTCCTGGCGTATATTGGCCGCGCACGCTGTGGACCTTGACCGCTTCGCCATCCATCGGGCGGAGCGAGCGCAGCACCTTGACCTTTTCGTCGCGGACCGCTGTCGGGTCCATGCGCGCCGGCGGCTCCATGGCGATGATCGAGAGGATCTGGAGCATGTGGTTCTGCACCATATCGCGCAGCGCGCCGACCCCGTCATAATAAGAGACGCGGCCTTCGAGCCCGACCGTCTCGCCGACGGTTATCTGGACATGGTCGATGGCGGTGGCGTTCCACAGCGGTTCGAACAGCATGTTGCCAAAGCGCAGGGCGAGCAGGTTCTGGACCGTTTCCTTGCCCAGATAATGGTCGACGCGGAAGATCTGGCTTTCGTCGAACAGTGCGCCGATCGCGTCATTCACGTCCCGCGACGACGCAAGGTCCTTGCCGATCGGCTTTTCCATCGCGATCCGGGTGGCGGGGCCGATAAGCCCCGCCTGCGCCAGGCATTGCGCGGTGGGCGCGAACAGCGATGGCGGCGTGGAAAGATAGACCGACACGCCCCGTTCCAGCCGCCCGTCGAGACGCTTGGCCAGAGCGCGGAACTGGTCGGCATTGCCCGCCTCGACAGGTTGGTAGGCGATCATCGCGCGCAGCCGCGCCGCGACATCGGCATCATAGCGGTCGGCGCTCAGAAACTTTTGCAGCGCGGCATCGATATCGTCGCGAAATGCATCCTGCGCCATGTCGGTGCGGCCGGAGGCTATGATCAGGAAATCATGCGGGAGAAGGTCGTCGGCCAGCAGGTTGTAGAGCGAGGGAAACAGCATCCGGTGGGCCAGATCGCCGGTCGCGCCGAATAGAATGAGCGTGGCTGATGCTTCGGTCAAAAGGCGTATCCCTAGCCGTTAATGCGCGGACATCCCCTGCACGAGATGCCTGACCTATAGCGACTGGGTAATGCGGTGCAATAGGGCGCGACCGGTGATTTCAGGCTATGGCATTATCGATCGAGCTGGCCTATAGGAGCCGCCACGCCGATCCCGCCATCCGGGATCGGGAACGCGGGCGTGGTGAAACTGGTAGACGCGCCGGACTCAAAATCCGGTTCCGCAAGGAGTGTCGGTTCGATTCCGACCGCCCGCACCACTCATTCTGAGTATCCTTCCCTTTGCCGGCAGTCTGTCCGCCGGGCCTGAATGCGGCGCAGAACTGCGCCTATTGCGTAGTGCTTTTCGGCGCGTGAGGTCGAGAGACCGGGCCGAGGCGGCCGGGCGGGGCAATTTGGCGCCAAGTCTCACAGGGCCAAATTCCAGACCCCACGGCCTGTCGGCGGCTTAGCTTTGGTCTGTATATCGATGGTGGAACGGAGAAGACGTCAGGGATCAGGCGAACCCGAGGACGCGCCTTTGCGATGGCCAGTCGAGCGGCAGCTTGACCGCAAGCAGCGCTCTGGCATCAAGGTGAGGAGGCTGGGCGCCATCGAGGACGGCCTTGGCCAGCGATGGCGACAACCAGGAGAGGCGCACCAGCTTTGCGAATCGCTTGCGGCACTGGCCGGTGGCTGCCGCGATGTCCTGGATGGTCTGACCGGGCGCTGCCATCACGCGCTCGCGTGCAGCATGGGCCTCGGTAAGCAGCTCTACCAGCGTCGCGTCCGGGCGGGAGGGAGCATCGCCCAGGACCAGCCTGACCTGTTTGCCGATGCGCACCCGCGCGATGGCGATGCGCTCGATCAGGGGTTCGACTGCACCGGTCAATGGGGGCAGCCCCAGATGACCAGCGGCGGCATGAGGATCGATAGATATCTCGATATGATCGCTGAGCAGCTTTACCTGCGTCACGAGGCTTTCCACCAGCGCGCGCTCGCGTGGACGATCGGTCAGCGTGCGGATCGCATCGGCGGCGCGATCAAGCGCGCGGCCGAGACATTGCGCATCACCGCCCGCCGCATCGATCAGTCGACAGATGCCGGATCGATCGCCAAGATGATGTTTGAGAGATTCCCTCACCGCTGCTTCTGCATCCGGCGCGCTGATCCGCCAGACCGGCTCTGCGTCGGTGATCGATGATTCATGGGTTATGTAATAGCGATAGCGCCGGCCGCCCTTGGTCGCATGGCTGGGTGTCATGGGTCGTCCCAGGCCATCGATGATCCTGCCCGCCAGCAAGCTGGGGTTGGTGGCGTTGGCCCGGCTTACGCGCTGCGTAGCATTGAGAGCGATGCGCTCTTGAACCTGTGCCCACAGATCAGCGTCGATGATCGCCGGATGTTCACCAGGATAGACCGCCCCCTTGTGAACGACCTCTCCGATGTAGGTCCGGTTCTTGAGCAGATAGAATAGTCCGCCCGGCGTGAACGATCCGCCGCCACGGATGCGACCATCGGACAGGGGCTGGGCTTTGGTGGTGATCTGCTGCTCGCGCAGCTTCGCCAGCACGGCTTTGCTTGATCCCAGGTCAGCATAGCAGGCAAAGAGATAGCGTACGGTTTTGGCATCCGCCTCGTCCACCACCAGCTTGCGATCCTGGACCTTGTAGCCAAGCGGCACCGATCCTCCCATCCACATGCCTTTGGCGCGAGATGCCGCAAACTTGTCACGAATACGTTCGGCGGTGACCTCGCGCTCGAACTGGGCAAAGGAGAGCAGCATGTTGAGGGTGAGCCGCCCCATGCTGGTGGTGGTGTTGAACGACTGGGTGATGGAGACGAAGCTGGCACCTGCCTTGTCCAGCACATCGACGATCCGGGCGAAGTCCGACAGGCTGCGGGTCAGGCGGTCGATCTTGTAGAGGATGATGACCTGAACGCGCCCGGCCGCCACATCATCCAGCAGGCGCTGCAAGCCGGGGCGCTCCATCGACCCGCCCGAGAAGCCACCATCGTCATAGCGTTCGCGCGCCAGCGTCCAGCCTTCATGCCGCTGCGATGCGATATAGGCCGTGCATGCCTCATATTGTGCATCGAGGCTGTTGAATGCCTGATCGAGCCCTTCGTCGGTGGATTTGCGCGTATAGACAGCGCAGCGGGTGCGGCCTGCCTGCGCTGGCTCAGGCGAGGCACGCCGCCTAGCCACGCGTGCCGAGGTCCTTGAGCCCGAAGAAGCGTGGCCCCGACCAGGACGTGCCGGTGACGAGCCGGGCTATGGCGCTGAGCGATGCGAGGCGCTGCCCCTCGTACAGGAAGCCATCGTCCTCCACGGTCACCGAGATGGTGCGGCCGTTCCAGCTGCGGATCAGCTGGGTGCCGGGCTTGAGCACCTGCCGGGGCGCTTTGCCGCTGCCGCGCGGCGCACCTGCCGCCGCGCGAGTCGATCCGCCCTGGATCCGATAGGCGATGCCATGGCGCAGCAGCTCGTCGCTGATGGTGGGAGCGGGGCTGTCATAGACCCGCTCCCATTCCAAACGCAGCTGCGCGGCAGGCATCGTCGACAGCGCTGCCAGGCGGTCAGCAATCTTCGCCATGGTCAGGCCTGCGCCTTAAGGTGATAGATGCTCACCTGCTCACGCTTGCCCCGTTCGATAGCATGGCCCTTTTTACGCAGTTCGCTCAGCGCCGCGCGAGTCGTGTGCGGCAGCCACCCGGTGGCGGCGACCAGCTCATCCAGGGTCGCGCCTTCATCCTGCCGGAGCATGGTCAGCACCGCAGCGCTCTTGCTGCGAGGGGGGAGGGGGCCACTTGCAGGCGCTGCGCTGGCGTCGATGCTGGGGGCTGCGACGTCATCCTCATGTACCGGGACGATATCCCCTCGACGGACCTCAATCGCCGCGCGACCCTTATCGGAGATGGCAACACCAAAACTGCGGTTATCTTGTGTGCGCCACACGTCTGCGCCTGATGCAAGCTCGGTCTCTACAGCCAAGCCACGGCGGATGAGCTGCTGGACAACTTTGCGGATACGGGCAGGGGCCTCGCCCAGCGTGTCGGGCGGGGGAAGGAGGCTTCCATTGGCGCGTGCGGCAGCGGTGGTAAGCAGGATCAGCTGGATATCGGTCAGGCGGATAAGAGCGGTCATCGGTGGTCTCCTGTCAGGGCAAGCAGCATGATGCTGCTCCCACCACCCAAAGCCCCGCGGGTCAGCGACCGTCCGGGGCAGCGGCCACCAGGACCGCGATTCGACAAGCACAGCGTTCGCTCTGCTCGGCCCCCAAGTCGAGGGGAATATGCAGGCTATTACGAAAGCTGGGTCTGGACTGTGGCGCATAGGTGCCGCTTCTGGCCGCAGGAGGCGCAGACACCATGCAGGACGATGATATCGACGCGCTGATCGGGCAGATGTTTGCGCTGCTCACGACCAAGTTCGAGGACGGGGTGGGGCTTGCGGTCGAAGGACAGGTGCCCAGGCCAGGGCAGATCCCGGAACTTGTGGGTCGGGTTAGAGCGCTGGCACACGATGCTATCGCCCTGTGCGACGCTATCGCGGTCGCTGACGCCAGCCGCGGTTGACGGACCACCATCGCCATGCTGGTGTCTGGTAATGGAAGATCAACATCTGGCGAACATCATAACTGTTGTCCTGACACGAGCCCCGCAGTGGATCAGGCATGACCTCTCCGTCAGCGACCCAACTCTGCGACTGCGCGCTGAAGAGAGCCTCGCTGCCATGATCGCCGCTGCATTGAGGACGAAGGGCGTAGAGTAGGACAGGCAGTTAATGGCCAAGCATGGGACCTAGCAGACTGTCCGGTTTGGAGAAGCGTCAGAGGGACAACGGACATTCCAGCCGTGAGCCCATTTTTCCTAAAGTTTGCGTATTTCGAGGTTGGATCGCAGAATGATCGTTTACCCACACCGCAAAATAGAGCAGGTAGGTACGGAGCCAATGTGTCATCGCCAACTTATCGCGCCTGACTGCCGCGCTACGGAGTCTCAGCCCGAAAACTGGCAAGGACGTCAACGAAAGCCTCGGTTTCTTGGCCCGACAGGCCACGCGAAAAGTGCAGGGCCGCTCGTTCCGCTTGTTCCCGCAGTTCAGCGGTCGCACCCAGCCGACGCAGTTCATGAGCCATGGTCTTTGTCCGGGCCAGCGTCTCGCTCTCAAGCCGGGCGCGCAACAGACCGATCTCAAACAGCAAAGGCCCGTCTAGGTCACTGAGTCCGCGGTGCGGACCGAGCGCAGTCGCAGCCGCGTCGACCGCCGGCGCTAAGTCCGACCACCCGTTGATCGCGGCCAGGGTCGTGACCGAATGCAACAGGAGCCGGGCATCCAGCAGGCCGAGACTGTCGTCGGCAAGATCTATGTTTGCCGCCTTGGCGCGCACCTCGTCTGCAAGATCGCTCGGCAGGCGGCTTTCTCCGCTCGCCATGCGCAGATAGGTCCAACCCGCGTTGTGCTGTTTCGTAGCTGGGTTTGCAGCCAGAAATGTGCTGATCAGGCTCTTGAGCCCGTCGCCAAAGATTGTCGCGGCACCGGCGTGCAACGCGTCGATGCCCGGCCCGATGTCGGCCGAAAAGATGCTCGATAGGCGATTGTCCGTCGCCAATCCGTTATGAATGACGTTTATCCGAGGCGTGCGCTCGCCGTCCTCGACCTCGTACAGCAGCGCCGCCAGGGCCTCGGTTGCCGCCGCTGCGTCGCAGGTCGCAAGTTCGATCAGGCCAGGTGCCAGCGAGAACATCATCAGCCGGTCTGTGGTGACATGGCGGGGATCGGCCATGTCGCCCGAAAATTTATGCGACTCCTCGATAAGCTGGCGCGGCGACACCATGCGATGTGCATCGAGCTGTTCGATCAGGCTATCTGCGCGGACACGACCGGCAATGATGCGACTGGCGACTTCACCAGCGTGGAGCCAGCAGGCCGCAAGCTGGCCGCGATCGTCGAGATCTCGCCACCCCGCCTTGGCCGGACCTTCTCCGGCGGCGAAGCGGGCAAGGGCGGCGTAGATGTCCCAGTGAAGGCGCGCATCGTCATCTGCGGCGAGCTGCGTGACCCATGCCGTGAGACGCTGTCGCAGGTCTTCCGACAAAGTATCCCGCTCAAGAAGGGGCCGAGCGATGAACAGCTTGGTCCAGGGCGGCGCACCATCGCCACCAAGACCGTCGCAAAGCGCGAGAAGAGCCGGCTCGTCCAATGCATGGAGGGCATACTGGATGGCAGGGGGCATCGCGATGGGCAGCGCACTCAAGCGCCGGATCGCCGCTTCCAGCCCTCTAGCGTCCATCAATCTGCGGGCAGGACCGTTCCAATCGCTATCACCAGGCTCTAGTCTGAGATGGGCAATGACCTTGCTGTAATTCTCGGGGGCGAAGTCGGACAGCTGGACCGGTCGACGTTGTTCGATAGTGCTGGCTAGGTCAGCATACCATTGTGCCATGGATTGATGCGAACGCCGCAAGGCATCGCGCACACGGACTGCCCCCGGCGTTGCTGCGCCAAGCTCCTCGGCAAAGCAATCGAGCTCGCCGCTACTCAGATCGAATTGCTCAGCCCGCTCCTCAAGCGCGGCGCGCCGTATGTCCAACTGCTCATGAGCAATGCGCCAGGGCCAAGCGTCGAGCCGCATCGTCGCGCCGCCAATCGTCATAGCGACATGTTGATCTTCGCCGAGAGGCGTCACTTCGACCTGCGCATCGAGCCCGGCCAAAGAGGCTATCGTCGTTGGAATCCCCGGCGTTCCCTCTGCAATCGCGCGCCAGAACACCATCTCATCGAAGTCGTAACCCTCCATCCCAATCTGACCGTGGTCCAGGATATCGAACGCCTTCTGGATCGCCGGCTTGTCGAGCATCCGGCTCCGCAGCGCCAGCGGCAAGGCGTTAATCA
This sequence comes from Sphingobium anseongense, assembly GCF_037725245.1. Classification (NCBI taxonomy): domain Bacteria; kingdom Pseudomonadati; phylum Pseudomonadota; class Alphaproteobacteria; order Sphingomonadales; family Sphingobiaceae; genus Sphingobium; species Sphingobium anseongense. The sequence continues at coordinate 100,499 of NZ_JBBJUL010000011.1, forward strand.
TGTCTCCGACCAACGACTTCCATATCTGATCGCTATCCTGCTCAGCCGGCTCGTCCGCATCATCGAGTAGATTTCGACCCAAATGGTCTTCAAGCATGTCTTCCATCGACGTGCGCACTTCCGGCCGCACCCGCAGGGCCTCGCGGACAAGGTGGTTCCAGATCCAGTCGAGATAGGCTTTCTGCTTGCCCTTGCCCGCTCGCAGCGAGAGAATCTGCAGGCCTGTCAGCATCAGGGCAGCGAGATGAATTCCTATCAAATAGTCAGATCGCGGGTCGCCTGCCCCAAGCACGGGCATTGGGAACAGTTCGATTTCGAGGTTGTCGATGATCCAGGCGGAGGCGGCTTCCGCATCCTCGATGGTCCAGTCGCGTGAGTTCCAGATGGCAGCCAAGGCACCGGTGATGGCGTGTCCGGCATCGAGAAGATAGGGAATCTCGCCGCGCACGCCCTGTTCGGCAGCTTGTGCATCCGGCCATTGCAGCATGCGTCGAACCTGAAGGGCCTCGGCGACGCTCCGCCGCAACGTGGCAAGATCGGTGCTTTCGGTCAGAACTCCTTTGGAAACAGCCGGACGCAGAAAATGGGCGATTTCTTCACCCGTCAGCGGCATAAACATCCAACGTGCGCGCCGTAGGGCCTGCCGATAATCATAGACCGCGGGTTGAGAAAGCCGCTGGTAGCGCAGAAGGGCATCGAGCACTTCCACCGTCGTTTGCACCCGGAATTGCGGATTATCGATCGACGATGCGAAGCGGTCATCGGCCCATAGGATCGATTGGCCATCCGACATTGCGGCGACCAACTGCATGAATGCCCGTTGCACTACATTGGGCATCGCGTCCCTTTGAAGCGGAACGACCTTATAAGCACCGTCTTCAAGGCCCGAAGCGACACGCGCCAGCAGTTCGCTGAGAGCTTTGGCTAGTCGGTCACGCATCCGCGCTTCGGCGACACTGGAGCGCATCTGCACGATGTCTTCCATCGTGAGCGCCACCACGAAATGCCGGAGCAATGGCTTGAGCGCACCGCACTCCTCCAGCGTCTGGGCCATGCCAAATTGCAGGTTCAACGTGGCGCCTTTCGGTGGCGACACGCCAGCCGGGGCGAGTTCGAGCGTGTTGCCGAGCGACGCGCGGATGGCGGCGGCACGCTCGCCCGAACCCACGGCAGCTTCGAATACCTCATAGAGACGGCTGAAATTGAGGGTCGCCGTTGGCTCGCCAACATCGCCGTCCCAAAGGACCGTGAACGTGTCGATCTGGTCGATCGCCGCTTGGTCCAACAGGTCTCCGTCATTGAATGCATCGAGAACCCGCTCCGCTGCTGCAATGTAGTCCGGTTGCGAAGTCTCAATGTCCGAGCGCATGCCGGATAGGATGTTGACCGTATCGGGAGCGATGAAGATGGGACGAAAAGCGCGCTCGACATTGTCGAGAAGGCCAAGTCCATGCGCTGTCAGGAGCGCCGAGATATCGGCGAGCAACTTCACCTGCGCGCGATCGGCGGGCCACACATCGCTACTATAACGACGACCATAGCGGGCGGAGAGCATAAGCGTGCGCGACGCGGGCTCCGGCGGATCGAGTAATTGCCCAAGATAGCCGGCGGCAAGCGCTCCAGGCCTGATCTGGGCCAACACATGCACGGGTGCGTGGCCGCGTTGATATTGATCCAGGAGGCGGTCTACCTGCTCATGGCGGCTTTCGATCATCTCCTTAATATCATCGATCGTGAGCAGCTGAACGCCGCCGGCCCCGTCGGTGCCGAGCTGCTGCATCCGTCCCACTAAAACGCGCTGTTCGTCGGAGAGGCGAAGTTTGCAAGCCAGGTCGAATGCTGCGGTGACCAGCTCATCAGGCGCATCGGCAGCCACATGGCGAATTATGCGCGCTGCGGCATTCGGGTCTGAATGCAGGACTGCTCGCGCCAGATGAATATGGCCCGGCGTCGGTTTGCCCAAAGCTTCGGCATGCTCATCGTAAAAGGCCAGCGCGGCCGAGGCTGCGCCGCTGGCCAAATGATATTCGATCGATCGCCAAAGATCGCCGGTCTGACCGCTGGTGCGTGCGATGGCCAGGCTGGCCTCTCGTGCTGCCATGATCTCGCCGGACCCAGCCAGACATTCGGTGCGCAGTCGCTGCAAGTCGACTGGGAGGCGGCCATTCGGAAACGCGCTCAAATTGTCTAAGGCGGCCAAGGCCTCGGCATAGCGCCCTGTGCGATACAGCGCCTGTGCCGCTATGCTGATTGCCTCGGCCGTGCCAATCTGATTGATCAGGGTCGCAGCCGACTTCACAGCGATATTGTACCATCCTCCGTCAAGCAGAAATTGGGACGCCGTGAGGATGACCCGAGCGTCGCCATCATTGGCGAGCGAGGATTGGAGCACCTTTGTGATAGCCTTGAGGCGAAGCTTGCGTTTGGGAATATCGAGTGCAAGGCGGAGCTTGAGCCAGGGATGGGCCTTCAGGGCGTCCTTGGACGGCGACAGGTGCGACTCCATGTCGAGCACGGCTAACCAATAGGTGTAAAGGTCGGCATGTCCTGCAGCTTCCAGAGCAGCGCGGCCGTTTTCGAGAAGCGTGCGACCGAGCGCGACGTCGTGCATGAAATTAGCCAGCGCGACCCGGATTAGGAGCGATTCGAAATCGGTGGCATCGGCAGCGATTTTGGCGTCGCAGACCCGCGCGGCGGCTTCTTGGTCGAATGGAAAGCCGCGGGAAATAGCCCAAGCGGTGATCGGCGGCGGCAGACCCTCGGCCGACGCCTCGAAAGTCCGAATGCGGGCGAGGGCATCGTCGCGTCGCGATGGTGCGCAAGCTAGCGTGCCAAAATGCCACAGCACCATGGTATGATGTTCGCTGAGATCGGTCCCTTCCGTCAACTTTGCGAACAGCGTTTCAGCTTCCGCAAGATCTTGGCGGGCTTGATCGGACTCGTTGACGAGGGGCAGGTCGACTGGCTGCGGCCACTCACCGGTGCCGACTTCTGCTGCGGGCGAGAGCGCGCGATAGAACAGCGCGATGGCGAGAGCTTGCCGGCAGGCTCTGGAATCTCCGTCCTTCGCGACCGCCCGGCGGGCGTGGCGAACGGCAGCTTCGCGATCATTGCCAAGTAGGGTCGCAAGGGCGGCGAGGCGTAAGGTTTCGGCGGATGGTGCCTCGGCTTCGAGGTGAGGCTTAAGTTCTGCCAGGGCAGCGGCGCTGTCTTGTTGGCGCAACCGCGCCACGGCACGCACCTCCGACAGTTCGGCACCCGCGTCGATCGGGATTTGAGCGAGGGCGATCGCAGGTCCCAGTGATTCCAGCGCAAGCACGGCACGCGGCCGCGCAGAATCACCGTCGAGCGTATCTGCTTCGTCGAGAAGCGTTTTCACCCTAGCGTAGTCGCCGTGATGGATAAGCAAGCCGGCGAGAAGGCGAAGCTGCTGGGCACGCACGTCTGGCGCGGTCGCCCTGGCCGCCGGGTGATCAAACAGCGTGGCTTCGAGCAAATCAATAACCTGCGCCGCTTCGCCTCGCCGTGCCCGGCGACGAAGCTCGATAACTTCGGCGCTTTCCGCTTGGTTGAGGCGGGACACATAAACGGCCACGCGAAACGCGCCCATGTCACCGCGTTGCAGGTCTTGCTGGAGCCCGGTTAGAGGTCCGACAGGCTCGCCGAAGAGCTTTTCGTACCATTCCTGCCCGAGGTGTGTTCGCACAACATGCGGCGCTGCCGAAAGCCGGTCGTAAATCGCGTTGGCGTCCCACACCAGAAACTCGACACCAAGCGTGGCAAAGCGCTGCGTTTGGGCGACGATTTCGTCGGCGGCCTGGCGGGATTTTATAGCGCAGCCGACAAACAGGATGAACCGCTTGACCTGCTTGCTGCGCCACTCAGCTTCCCAATGGTCAACGAAGGCGTCGGCTGCTTCGCGAACCGCGGTTTGTCCGAACTGGCGGTAAGCTTTGCTCTGCCCGATTTCTATGTCGGCAGTGCCGTCGTTGCGGGGCGCGATGTGATCGGCCCCGAACTGGCCTTGGCCGTCCGGCCCGTAGAGATAGGCCGTGAGTATGCTTGGCTGGGCCTCGTGCAGCGCGCGAACAAAATGCTCGAAGGGGCGCGACCCCATGGTGTGAAATTCATGCTCGTCACTCGGATTGCGCGAGACCTTCACCATAGTCGGTGATCCGCGGCTTCGGCGCCGCCTTTCAGGATGACGTATGTCGGTTGAATGGTCTCAACCGGGGTGAAACCTATAATGTGGCGATAGTCCCTCGCCTTAGCACGGATGAGCTTCACGATCTTCTATCCCGTACTTCCCATTGATCAGGCGAATGTTCCACGCCGCGCTAGTCTGCGTGGAACACAGACGTCACATCAAGCTGAAACACTGACCTGTCAACTCGAGAGCGAGCGGCCCCGTAGGACACCGTGTCGCACAATCGATTAGGCTCGCGCAGCGACAACATCAAATGGTGGCCGATAATTAACCATGGAAAGTTGCTGTTCCGCATCTGAGATCAAAAATCTGCTGCTAAACGGCAAAGATCGGTCATCGATAATAGAGATTGCCGCTCTGCACCTCGTTGTTGTCGGTTTGGACGACTTCAGTCACTCTCGAAAGCTGGCATTCATTCCTATTGCCGGTTGGGGGACAGCAACCATTTCCATCTCAGCTTGGCCGCTTGAGAGCATGCGACTCGCAAAATAGCTCATCGAACGCGCGGTCTGCACCCCATGCTTGAGCTGAAGCGAAGGCGAGCATCCGGTTCTGATCAGGGGTAAAGCCGCCACCCTCGGGCTTATAACCAAGGTCGTGGTTCGCCTCCGACCACGCATGTTGGAAAAGCGTCTTCACTTGTAATTCGAAAAAGTGCGGGACGTGTTCAACTTGCCAATCTGGCATAATCAATTCGGCGGGGAAGAGGCATACCGAGTGCCAGCCAAAATATCCGAACTCCCATTCTGATGCCGGTACGAGATTTTTGGACTCAACGGGCCGCAGATATCGCATCAAAATTTCACGGACGCGTTCGACATCGGACTTGTAGAAGACGGTAACGCGGGCGCCGATTTGGTCTTGGATTTGGGCGAGCGGCTGGTCGTACTTGGGGACACCCCTATCCGTCATTTTCCCAGCCTTGGCGACGAAACGATCAACGCTTTTGGCTCGCGCGCCAATCCGGTCGATCCGATTTTGGCCAGCTAGATGCTCGGTCAGCAGTTCGCAAAGCGAAGCAGCAAGCGGCACCAGAACCTTGTCATATCGTGCTCGATATTCGTCCTCGATCATCATCTCGGAGCTTTCTCAAGCTTTTCGCTAATGACTTTGCCTGTTGCAGTATATGTGACCTGCCCCTCGGCGTTAGGTTCGCTATGCGCGAATACCTGATCGAAATCGGTAGCGGCGGCGGTCAGGATCGCGCCAGAGTGGAGTTCGACAGATTTGTAGGGAAGTTGACGGTTGAACTCATCCGCGTTGAAGCGGAACTGCTCGGTCAACAGCCCCTGATGTCGCATTTGTCCGGTGATTGCCTCCCTCGCTGGTTGGGAAAGGCCGAGGCGTGCTATGAAGTCGTTTGCAGTCATAACCTGATCATTAAGACCGGCCCCCAGCGTTGCCGCGGCGGTGATCTCTTTCTTGATTTCAAGACTTTCGGTCGCTTTTGCTGCATTACGCATGGCGACGGCTAGAACCCTGGTGCCAGTGGCCGAGGTAGTTTTGAAATCGGAATCCAAGAAGTCC
>NZ_JBBJUL010000012.1:0-95995 GCF_037725245.1 Sphingobium anseongense
GTGGCAGCATCACTAGACATCGACGACACCCATGACCTTCTCTCGGTGGCGACGCTTGCCCAGCGTACCTCCTCGGTGCTGGAACGCCTCCGCGACTCGGCGCGCAGCGCACGGGCGGATGAACGCCGCGAGCCCACCTTCCCGATCGGAAAGGCCGCTGATCTGGTTGGGCGAACGCCTGCTGCAATCCGTGACGCGGAAAAGGATGGGCGTCTTCCGCCACCACCGCGAACCGAGAATAATCGCAGGGTTGGTTACACCCTTGCCCAACTCAACGATATGCGAGGCCTGTTCGGCACCAGGCCCTGGCGGGCGGCTGACGATCCATGCTGTGTCGTCGCCGTCCAAAACTTCAAGGGCGGTGTCGGCAAATCGACCTTGTCGGTCCACCTTGCCCAATATCTCGCGATCCAGGGCTACCGCGTTGCCCTTATCGACTGCGACAGTCAGGCCTCCGCGACGACGTTGTTCGGCTATGTGCCTGATCTCGACCTGAGCGAGGAGGACACGCTTTACCCGTTCCTCAGGGAGGAGGAGATGACCTCGCTCGATTATGCGCTGCGCAAAACGCATTTCGACGGTCTCGAACTGATCCCGGCAAACTTGCGGCTGTTCCAGTCGGAATATGAGATCGCGGCTCGAATGGCGCGAGGGCAGGGGGGGCTTATCGATCGCCTCTCCGAGGGTATCGCCAGCATCTCCGATCGCTTTGATGTCATCGTCCTCGATCCGCCCCCAGCCCTCGGCGCCATCTCATTGTCGGTGTTACGCGCCGCGAACGCACTCGTCGTGCCGGTGCCCCCCACCGTCATGGACTTTTCCTCGACCGCGGCGTTTCTGGCGATGCTTGATGAGACCATCGAGACGCTGGCCGAACGCGGTTTCGCACCGACCCTCAGATTTCTGCGCTTCGTTGCGTCCAAGGTTGATGAGAATAAGTCGATGCAGAAGGAACTGCTCAATCTGATGCGGACGCTGTTTGGTCAGGCGATGGTGCGCACGCCGCTCAAGGACTCGGCAGAAATCGACAACGCGACCGCCCGTTTGATGACGGTCTATGAGCTGGACGGTCCGGTGACGAGCAGCGCCGTCCGCAACCGCTGCCTCACCTATCTCGATGGGGTGAATGCCGAACTCGAGTTGGATATTCGGGCCATGTGGCCCAGCCATTTGAGCCGCTTGCGCAAGGAAGGCCTGGCGTGAAACGGCAAAATTGCACCGGTGCAATTCCGGGTGAAGGAACCGCTTCATGAGCAGGAAAAATGCGAGTTTCGCAGCAGAACTGGCCGCTGGAATCAATCCGCCCGAAGAGGGTGCGCCCGCGCCGCGCCGGCCTGGGCTGGGCGCCAATGTCCTAACAGGCCGGGAGAATCGATTGGCCGAACTGGCGGCGGGGACGGTCGTCAGCCGCACCCATGAATTGGTTGATCCTGCGCGTTGCCGAATGTGGGCTGGGCATAACCGCGAATATGCCTTGCTCAACGAAGAGCGGTGCGCCGATCTTATCGAAAGCATGAAGGCGCAAGGGCGCCAGGAGATGCCTGCAATCGTCCGCCGTGTGCGGGGCGAACCCGACTATGATTTCGAGGTGATCTGCGGTGCGCGGCGCCATTGGTCGATCAGCTGGCTGCGCGGCCACAACTATCCCGACTTCCGCTTTCTCGTCGATATTCGCGAACTGTCGGACGAGGAAGCGTTCCGCATAGCGGACATCGAGAACAGGGCGCGCGAAGACCTCAGCGATCTCGAGCGCGCGCGGGATTATCTCCGCGCGCTGGAAGCCTATTATGAGGGTAGGCAGAAGGTCATGGCCGAGCGGATCAATGTCACCGAAAGCTGGTTGAGCCGCTATCTCGACCTCGCGCGTCTGCCGGCCGAGTTGATGATCGCCTTTCCCAATCCGCAGGATTTGCGGATCAAGCACGTCACAACGATCAAGCCATTGCTGAAACCCGACGATCGTCGCCAGCGGGTATTTGCCGAAGCGGCGGCCCTGAGGGCGCGATCGGGAGGGGAGGGGGCTCCGGTCGCCGTGCCGGAGATTGTTCGTGCGCTGGCGCTTGCGGCTGATCCCCCCAAGAAGTCAGGATCCCCCAAGAGGTCAGGATCGAGCGAAACCGTGGCGTCGCAGGCCGGAAAGCCGTTGCTTCGGTTTGAAGGCAAGGATCGCAAGGGGGTTAGGATCACCTTGCTCCCGCATGGTGGCGGTTCGCGGGACGAAGCGGAGGCAGCTATCAAGACCTTGCTCGATACGCATTGGCGGTAGCGCTGCCTTACCCGAGTTTAGCCACCAGCTTGCGTGCCCCCTGTGGAGTAACGTCGAGAAGCCGCGCCACGGCAGACGGACGAAGCCCAGGATAGGCGAGCGCAAGCCGGGCAAGGAGTGGTGCCCTGCTGCGGCGCGTTGCGGACACGGCCAATGCCTTTGACCCTTGGCGCTCGATCCAGTCGAGATCTTTAAGGCCGGATTGGCAGGTCACGAGCAATGCCCGCGTCATGACATCGGTTAACTCGCCCGCGCCGTGTGGCGGGAATTTTGGCAATAGAATGAGAGATGGCAGGATGCCGAGAGTGAGTCCGGCATGATGGAGCATTGCGGGGACATGGCTGGCCACCAACCAGGCGCGATCGCGCACGCGCGGCTCGAGAGTGAGCGTCCGACCGTCGATCGCCGTCACGTCCACCGCAGACTGCTCGGCGACGACGACCGTCTTGAGCATAGCGGTAATCCGATCGGCAACGGAGGGCAGCGAAGGAGAAGGGTAGGGGGCTTGTGCTTCGATGCGAGCCTGCCGCCACGCGGGACCGAAATAGGCCAGGTCGCTGCCCGCCCAGACTTCGGCTTCGGATCGATCATCTAGGACAGTGCGCAAGACGTTGAGCGTCGCACGCGCAAGCGGCCCGTTGTCGCCAACGCTGGCCTCGATCGCGAGATGGAACACCGCCGCCACAGAGACGGGATCGTTCAACCCTTCAGAGGCGCGGGGAGGGGATGTGCGTCCGCAGATCCAGTCCTGCAGATGCCGGACGTCGATGGGCACGCCGGCGAGACCGGCGAGTTGGGCTGCGCCCTGCAACCGCGCACGGGCCAGCCAAATGTCAGCCCATGGGCTGTTCTGCAGTCGTCCATCCAGTCGGCCGAGCAGGAGCATTGCCTGCTCGCTGGAGGCACAGGAAGGGGAGGGGGAGGCCATCAATCCAGACTCTATCTCAACCATTGGGGAAACCAAAGTCAGCAGTTGGTTTCCGTCTATTGTACTACCCCAAAGCGTACATGCGATAATTGCAGTTATCACATAAGCGCATTTGACCCGTCTTATTAATGTAGGGTACAAGCCGCCGAGGCGGGTAGGGGCGACAAGCGCGTGGAAAAGACAGTATTCTGGTCATGGCAGAGCGATCTCGACGCCCGCGTAACGCGCGACGTGATCCGATCGGCGCTCGATCAGGCGATCGGCATGCTGGCTGCCGATCTCGACGAGGCCGATCGGCCGAGCCTCACCTCGGACACACAGGGCGTCGCCGGCACGCCTGATATTGTTGCGACGATTCTGCGCAAGATCGACGAAGCCGCGGTGTTCGTGGGCGATGTCACACCGATCGCTGTCTCGGTGAGCGGGAAGACCTGCGCTAATCCGAACGTGCTCATCGAACTCGGCTATGCACATCGCGCTCTTGGTGAGAACCGCATCCTGCAAGTCTGGAACACGGCGTTCGAAGGCGCTGCCGTCGATAAGCTGCCTTTCGATATGCGTGGGCGGCGCGGACCTATTCCTTTCCACCTGGCGGTCGATGCCGATCGCGAGGAGCTGCGGCGCGTGCGCGCAGACCTCGCAAAGCGTATGGCCGAGTATCTTCGACTGGCGATGGATCAGTTGCCGGCACCGCTTCCCGAGGCGGTGCATTGGCAACCGCATTTCGCCGGCGACGCCAACCTTTGGTTCGACCGATCCGAGCCGCAGTTGGTGACAAACCCGGCCCACGGCACCACCAAATTTGTCTGGAAGGACAAATATCCGGGATATGCACGGGTGATCCCCTCAAAATGGGCTGCCAACCCCGGCGCCAAACAGGCTCTGGCCAACCACCCTGGACATGCGGCGCTGCTCGCCCGCGCCAATACGCTGAGCTACGGCATCAGCCGAGGCGGCGCGGTGGTCTATTGGCCCGGGACGGCGGAGGAGGGGGTCTATCCGACCTTGGCCGTGACCCAGTGGTTCGAGCAGACCGGCGAGTTCTGGGGCGTGGGCGGCGGCTTCCTCTTCGAACGCGAAGGCGATCGCCTGACACTCGCGACGGGATATTTCTACCAACAGTGGCTCGGTTTTCTGGAGCGTAACTGCGCTCTCGCGCTTGCGCATGGAGGCTCGCTCCCGATCCATGTGCGTCTGGGCGTGAGCGATCTTCGCGGAAGCTGGTGGCCGCGCGGTCGCTTCGACTTTGGTGATGAGGGTTACGCGGCCGTCGAGGATTCCTACGAATATGACGCGACACTGACGTCCGTCGAGCCCGGCGAGCTCCAGCGTGTCGCGGTCGAGGCCTTCAATGGCCTTGCGGCGGCCTATGGCATCGAGCCTTTCACCCATGAGCAGATCGTCAAGGAATCGAGGCTCTAGAGGTGAAAGAGGTGCCCGCTCTGTTACCGCCGATCCCATCTCCGCCAAACTCCGGGATCGATCTCGTCTGGGAGGTGACGAAGATTGGGGCTGGGGGGGCGATCACCCTCAACAAGGCGCTGATCGACGCCTTCCAGGCTGCCTCGTCACCTCACAGCATCCGCGCGCTGAAATCCGACATCGAAGCGTTCGACGCCTGGTGTCGGCGAACCAATCGGTTCGCGCTGCCGGCGACGGCTGAGACCGTAGCCGATTATCTTGACGCACGAGCAGAGAAGGGCAGCCGGCCGGCGTCGCTGGCGCGCTACAAGGCGTCAATCGCCAAGATCCACCAGTTGCTCGATCTGAAGGATCCAACGCCAGCGCCATTGGTCAAGCTGCGGCTGCAGGCGGTGCGCCGCGAGAAGGGTGCCGCGCAGAAACAGGCGCGGCCGCTGCGGTTCAAGGGGCCAGTCCGCGACGTCGAGCGCGACAAGGCGCGCGGGCTTAACATCCGCGCGCTGCTCGAGAGCTGCGCGGACGATCTGCCGGGCCTGCGCGATCGGGCGCTGCTATCAACCGCTTACGATACCGGTCTGCGGGCTTCGGAACTGGTTGCGGTCGCGGTCGAACATATTGAAGGGGCGATCGACCCCGAGGCGCGGCTGCTACAGATCCTCCGCAGCAAGGGCGATCAGGACGGGGAGGGGGCGACCGCCTATCTCAGCCCTCGCACGGTCGCGGCAATCACGGCCTGGACCGAAGCCGCCGATATCACGGCGGGGCATCTGTTCCGGCGAGTGCAAGTGCGACGGTACAAGGCCCGTGCGGCGGTGCGCGGCAGGCCGATCGACAGCATCTCCGGACGCGAGGGCTGGGATCTGCGCAAGACGCTTTCCAAGCCCGCAGTGAAGGCGCGCGTCGAATACGATGTCGGCACGGCTGCGTTGCATCCAGGGTCAATCGGGCCGATCTTCCGGTCGATCATTCAGCGGGCATTCGATCTCGGCGCACTCCCCGATCTCACGGCCGAGGATCTAACTCGGCTACTGAAGGGAATAAGCGCGCACTCCACGCGGATTGGGCTCAATCAAGACCTGTTCGCGAGCGGCGAGGATCTCGCTGGGATCATGGACGCTCTGCGGTGGAAGTCGCCGCGCATGCCGCTTGCCTACAATCGCAATCTTGCGGCTGAGCAGGGGGCGGCGGGGCGGCTCATGGCGAAGCTCACCTGACGTAGCGCCCACATGTCGTGTCGCGACACCGCTCGCTGGCATCGTCCGGCATCCTAGTTGCGGCAGCTTCCTATTCGTTTCGAAGACCTCTCAGTGTGCAAGCTACACCCAGATCATTTAGTTTGTAGTGCGTCGATGATCGGACAATCTGGCCTCTCGTCCCCGTTGCAACGCTCGGCGAGGTCCAGCAACGACCTTCTGAGTGCCTCCAATCCAAGCGCCTTGCGATGCAATTCGGCGGCACGGGTCAATGCGATGTGCTTTACGTCGGCGCTTTCACGCGCACCGTCCGACCACAAGCTTAGCAGCGAGCGAATATCCTCGATCGGAAAACCAAGGTCGCGGGCATTGGCAATGAACCGCAGTCGATGGAGATCGGCATCGGAATAATCACGATAGCCAGACTGGCGGCGCGGCGCGGCACCGATCAGGCCGATCTTCTCATAATGGCGAATCATGCGCTGCGAGACGCCGCTGGCGCTCGATGCCTCGCCGATCTTCATAGCCTCGCCCGGTTGAGTCTTAGCGCATTGGTCACCACCGTGAAGCTCGACAGTGCCATCGCGGCGCCAGCGATCATCGGCGACAGCAAGATGCCTGCGATGGGGTAGAGGATACCGGCAGCGACCGGTACGCCGACCCCATTGAAGACGAACGAGAAGAACAGGTTCTGCCGGATGTTGCGCATGGTGGCGACCGCGAGCCGGCGTGCACGAACCATCGCGGCGAGATCGCCCTTGGTCAGTGTCATGCCAGCGCTCTCGATGGCGACGTCAGTCCCGGTGCCCATGGCGACGCCGACATCCGCCGCCGCCAGCGCCGGGGCGTCGTTGATTCCGTCGCCGGCCATCGCGACCACTGCGCCATTTGCTTTGAGTTCACCAATGATGCGAGCCTTGTCCTCGGGCTTCAGCCCGGCATGGACTTCGTCAATGCCGCCGATAGCCCGCGCCACCGCATCGGCTGTCGCTCTTGCGTCGCCGGTCAGCATCACGATCCGCAGCCCTTCCTCGCGCAGGGCGGCGATCGCGAAGGCCGCCGATGGCTTAATCGGATCTGCGACCACGAGCAGGCCGACCAGGTGGCCATCGATCGCTACGAGCATCACCCCCGCGCCTTCACTGCGGTGCGTGTCGGCTACGTTATCAAAGGATGACGGATCCACGCCAACGCGACGCATTTGTTCGGCATTGCCGACCACCACGTCGCGCCCGTCGACCTTGCCACTGACACCAAGCCCGGTCTGGGACTCAAACTGCTCGGCTTTCGCAATCGGAAGCTCGGCTTTACGCGCGGCTTCGACGATGGCCTGGGCAAGCGGATGTTCCGATAGAGCTTCTACGGCGGCTGCGGCCGATAACACCATGTTGTGCTCATACCCCTCAGCCAACTCGATGGTCGTAAGGGCCGGGCGGCCTTCGGTGAGCGTGCCGGTCTTATCGATCACCAGCGTGTCGACCTTCTCCATCATCTGCAGCGCTTCGGCATCCTTGACGAGCACACCGGCGCGCGCGCCGCGGCCGGTTCCTACCATGATCGACATTGGCGTCGCCAGGCCGAGCGCACAGGGACAGGCGATGATGAGCACGGCGATCGCATTGAGCAGGGCATGACCAAAGCGCGGCTCAGGACCGACGAAATTCCATACAATGAATGTCGCGATCGCGATCGCGACGACGAGCGGCACGAACCAGCCCGATACGCGGTCAGCAACCGCCTGGATCGGCGCGCGACTGCGCTGGGCTTCCGCGACCATCTTCACGATCCGCGCGAGCACCGTATCTGTGCCGACCGCGCGCGCCTCGATCACCAGCGTTCCCGTGCCATTGACGGTCCCGGCCGTGACAGTTGCGTCCTTCTCCTTGAGGACGGGGGCAGGTTCTCCCGTTATCATGGACTCGTCGACCGACGAGCGCCCGTCGATAACAACGCCATCGACCGGCACCGCCTCACCAGGGCGCACGCGGACATGGTCGCCGGCCATCAGTTCGGCGAGATCGACCTCCACCTCTTTGCCCTCGGCATCGATCCGCCGAGCGGTCTTCGGCGCAAGATCCATCAGCGCACGGATCGCGCGACCGGTCGCAGCCCGCGCTCGCAGCTCGAGCACCTGTCCGAGCAGGACCAGCGTCACCACGACCCCTGCCGCCTCGTAATAAACGGGCACGATCCCGTGCATCTGGAAGGAGGACGGAAATAGACCCGGCGCGACCGTGGCGACCACGCTGTAGGCGAACGCCGCGCCGACGCCGATCGCCACGAGCGTGAACATGTTGAGGTGCCACGTCGCGATCGAGGTCCAACCGCGCTGGAAGAATGGCCAGCCCGCCCACAGGACGATCGGCGCCGTCAGCGCGAGTTGCACCCAGGGCGACCAAGTCGGCGGCACGAAATCCATGCCGAGCATCTCCGCGACCATCGAGATTGCCAGCAGCGGGACGGTAAGAACAGCAGCCACCCAGGTTCTCCGGGTGAAGTCGACCAGCTCAGGATTGGGAGCATCATCAAGCGACGGCTCTTCGGGTTCGAGCGCCATGCCGCAGATCGGGCAGGTGCCCGGACCATCGCGACGAATTTCCGGGTGCATTGGGCACGTCCAGATCGCACCCGGCGCTGCGACCGCGGCCGTGTTGCCCTCGCCCGACAGATACCGCTTGGGGTCGGTGACAAACTTGGTGCGACAGCCTGCGCTACAGAAATGATAGTCCTTGCCATCATGCGAGGCATGATGAGGCGTTGCTGTCGGATCGACCTTCATGCCGCAAACCGGATCCTTGGCGCTCTTCGCGTCCGTGTCGCCGCCGTGCTTGCCGGCGCAGCAGCTGTGGGTGCCCGAATTGCTAGCAGGAACAGGGTCAGTCACAGGCTCGTCTCCTTATCGACTAATAGCAATCTGGGGTCTGACATCGTGTCAGGGTCAAGCCCGACCCACCTATTTTTTTGCTTGGCTCACACAGCGCTGCCGCCTTAGCTCGACAACAGATTGTGGATGGCCGTCGCGGCCTTAGCCGCCTGACCTGCCGCCACGGCAATTTGATCCAGCCCTTCAACCATGTCGCCGGCAGCAAACAGGCCGGCGACCGTCGTTTGCTGGTGCTCATCGACAACGATGCAACCTGCCGGGCTCAGTTCCGCGCCAGCTATTCTCGCCAGTTCCGAGCGAATTGAGGTTCCGAGGGCGACATATAGGGTGTCGAACTGGAGCAATCGGCCATCGGCCAAATGCACGAGAAGGTCTTTTTCGGTGACCGACAAATCGCCGACAGGCGCTCGCTCGACGCTTATAGCGTTCCGTGTTAGATTTGCCTCGTCAGCTTGTGAAAGCTCCGAAGCATCCTGAGTAAGCAAGGTCACGGTGTCGCTGTAGCGGCGAACGAACAGAGCCTCGGCTGCGCCATGGTCGGAGCAACCCAACACAGCCACTCGCTTGCCGCGGACCTCATAGCCGTCGCAGATCGGGCAATAGCGTATCAGTCCTTGGGCGACGCCTCGATCATGCGTTTCCTGCGCCATTCGCGGTCGATGATTTTTCACGCCTTGCGCAAGCAATATTGTCCGTGCGCTGAAAGTCTTGGCATTCGTATCGACGACGAAGCCCGTTCCGACCCGGTCGATGCGATCGACGACCCCAGTGACTAATTCGGCACCGTACTGGGCGGCATGTCGATGCATACGGACAAGCAGATTGTCGCCAGAGATACCGTCTGGAAAACCGAGGAGGTTATGTGTCGTCGGGATGCGCGAGGCGCGGCCATCGCCAGCATCGATGACCAGCGTAGAACGCAGAAACCGGGCGAGATAAGTGGCTGCTGTCAGCCCCGCGGGGCCGCCTCCGATGATTACGCAGTCGTACATGCCTGCCTTTCGCTGACCTCGCCCGTCACTGCTATTACGCGGCACGCCGCTTCTTCCCTCGAAAGCGGGCGCGCTCTTCAAAAAAAGCGGTGGGTCGCGAGGGGTAAGCTCCGTCGCTGCGTAAATTCAGATGAAGCCCATCGCCAAGCAGGATGGACTGCCCAGATGCCCACGGGTCGCAGCGTGGGGGGGGGGGGCGAGCGGATGTGGGGAAGACGGATTGGAATGACCGATTGCGCTCCATGTCGCTCGCCCCGCAACAACCACAGCTCGCAACGTCAGCGGGCGACGACACCATCATCGACGGGGGAGAGATGGAGACCTACAGCCCGTTTTCGGTTTCGATGGGCCGAGCGCTTTGGGTGATGATGCTCGTCGCTGGACCTCCGCTGATAATCATGCTGGTGGTCGGGCTCATTATCTCCATGATCCAGGCCGCGACGTCGATCAACGAACAGACCGTGAGCTTCGTCCCCAAGCTCTTGGCGTTCATCCTGTTTCTTGCTCTTTACGGGGCAACCGTTGGCGATCTTCTGATCGACTACACCCGTGACCTGCTGATGCATATTCCCGACGATATCAAATGACGCGGGCCGCTTTTCGTCCTCGGCGGCCCGCGCAAGAACTGTTCGTATACGGGGCGGAGTGCTAGCGTTGAAGAAGATCGACGTGAATGGGGGAAGGGGTTTGGCGGAATTTGAATTGCTGGCGCGGCAACTGATCCAACGATGGAAAGAAGACCCCAACGCGACGTATCAAAGCTGGTTTCTCTGGGACGAGCGCATCAAAAACTTCCGTTCGATCCGGCGTGGTCTGGCTCAGGTGGTGGCAGAGATCGAGGCCGGTCGGTTTGGCGTGGCGTATCGGGGCTCTTCGCTGGAAACGGTCGTTCATTCGGTCGCGGAGCAGAGACAGATATTCAAAGGCGCTGACCATGCGTTTCTCTGGAAGCCCAAATTGCGCATCCCTGACATTTACGAAAACCCGGCGAACCAGCGCGCTTTTGGCCGGTTGCTCGATCATTGCGCCTGCTGCGATACCGCTGAAGAGATTATCGCGGGTATCCACACCATTGATCGTTTGAACATCAAGGGGCTCGGGCCCGCGGTCGCCAATCTCCTCTATTTCCTGCACCCCACGTTGGTGCCCCCGTTCAACACGGCGATCGTCAACGGGTATAACAAGTTGACGGGCGGAAAGGTGAAGCTGGGGAGCTGGCAGCATTTTCTCGCGATGCGGTCGGGCGTTCTCGACCTGAATGAGCGGTTCCGCGATTTATTGTCCAACGATCTTGGCGCCATTGGTGGCCTGCTTTTCGACATCGGTTCGGGACGCTATCCAGTCCCGCCGCGTGACGAGGAAGACCAGTCGGTAGGATCGTGGGCGGCACGTCTCGAACAGGCCAGGGCAGAAGCGCAAACGCTCAACAAGGCCCTTCAGAAACAGGGAGAGAGCGATCGAACCCATTCGGAAATCCAGGCTTGGCTCCGCGATATAGGCCGTGCGTTGGGCTACGATATCTGGATAGCATCCAACGATCGGGGGCGACTTCACGATGGCGTGCGCTTGGGGGACGGGTGTCTTGAGAGCCTGCCAGCTTCAATTTCAACATCGATCGGCGCAGATGCCATCCGCCTTATCGATGTGCTTTGGCTCGAGCGAGGCGGCGACCGAGTCGCTGCCGCCTTCGAAGTCGAGCATTCGACGTCGATTTATTCGGGCATCGTCCGGATGCTCGACCTTGCCTTGAGCGGGAGCGAACTGCACGCCACAGCAGGACTGTTTCTTGTGGCGCCCGACGCGCGGGAGAGCGAAGTGCGGGCACAACTCGCGCGGCCCGCATTCAGCCGAATCGCAGATCTTGAGATTGCCTATCTTCCCTATGGCGAGCTCGAGCGTCACAGAGAGGCGATTTCCCGGTTCGGTTCGGGCTTGAAAGCAATCAAGGCCATATCGCGTGCTTTGCCGTAAGGCTCAATGCCTACATCCCCGAGGCAGGTGGTGCCAATAATCCCAGCCACGCAACAAGCGCGAGAATGGTGAGCGCACAGCCGCTCTCGACAATGAGACTGCGGCGAAGTGACCCAATCGCCGATGATATTTCCCCGGTTTCGATCGCATTCGCTAGCGCAGGGGTGAGGAAGAAGCGATTAGCGGCGGCCAGGAACAGCATCGCGCCGAACAGCACCAGTTTCACTGCCAGCAACACGCCGTAGAGGCTCGTAAAAAGCGCCGCCAGGTTGGACGGTCCTACCAAGATCCAACTGTTGATGAAGCCTGACAAGATGAGCAGACCCACGACGATCGACCCTACCTTTGCGAAGCCATCCAACGCCCGGTGAGACAGGTGGACATGATCGATTGCCATGCGGGCCGCTGGGCGAAAAATGAGCAGGCACAGGGCGGAGAGCGCTCCAATCCATATGCCTGCGGCCAACAGATGAGTGATGTCCGCGCCAAGATGGATCCATCCCCACAACCCTTCATCAGCTGCGCCGTGACCAGTCCAGGCCAAAGTCGCGAGAGCGATCGCTGCCGTTACTGAAACTGACCAGAGGGCGAATGCAGGGCGTCGCCACCCGACAATGGAAAAGTACAGGACCAGTAAGAGTGCTGCCACCCGAACTTGCCAGACGGTGCCGATCGCTGTGCCCGATATCAAAAGATTGACAGTGGCGCGGTCCACTTGATCGACCGGCACACCGCCCATCGAGGCCGCCAAGGCTATCATGCCCAAGATCGATAATACGATGCCGGCGAGCGCGATCGTCGCCAAGACCGAGCGAAAGCGCAGGACCGAACCGGATGCTCGCTCGGTCCCGCGTAACGTATATAGGCCGAACATCGGCAACCCGAAAAGCAGCATGAGATCGAGATAAAGCCCTAGCCTGACCGCAATCGCTATGATGTCCGGCACGCTCTTACTGGACCTTGAAGGTATAGCTGCCCTGAATGCGATGGGTGTCGGTAGAGACGACGTGATAGTCGACCTTGTAGGTTCCAACCGGCAGCGGCTTGGCAAGCGTGGCCACGAGCGTCTTGCCATCTGCAGCCACGGTCGTCGTGACGCCATTCATCTTCATCGGCCCCATCTTCATGCCGGGCATTTCGGTCATTGTCAGGTCGATCCCGGAGAACTGCGCGACCAGCGCCTCGGAAAAGACGAGCTGGATCCTCGTTGGGGATGCGCCGACGGCATTGGCTGCCGGGTTTGCGCTGTTGAGCTTGGGGTGTGCCTGAACAGCGGTAGCGGCGAGGACGGACGCCGCCATGGCGACGGCGAAAGCTGTTTTACGAAACATCGATTTCTCCATGGGCGGCGATACTGCCGACAAAGCGATTTACGCACCGCGCACCGTGACCCCTCATCCGACGGGCACGATTTCTTCGAATTCGGGGCGCCAACTGGTGTGCGCCGCAGACCTGCGCGGCAGATGAGGGGTGGAAGCTCGCCGCGCGTATGATCAAGTGGATGGGTGCGACATCACCGATCGACCGAGGGCTTTTCGGCTGGGGAGGACGCGATGGAAGATTCAAGGAAGGCATGGCTTCGGAAACACTTTCCGAGCGGCTCGTTCATCGCGGTCGCGGCGCTGATCGGTAGCGCGCTCGCCGGCATCGTTGTGTATGTCGGCGCCTATGACATCGGGGCAGATTCGCCGCACACCAGACCGGTCTATTGGCTGATAGAGCAGCTTCGTGATCGTTCGATCGCCGTCCGGGCTCGCAACGTGGGCGTCCCAGCCAACCTAGCGGACGTGAAACGGCTGCAGAGCGGCGCAGGACTTTACACCGAGATGTGCAGCGGCTGCCATCTCGCACCGGGTCTGGAAAAGTCCGAGATCAGCCAAGGCCTTTATCCCAAGGCACCCGAGCTTTTCCGGGAGCCACAGCGATCGCCAAGGGAACAATTCTGGATCATCAAGCATGGGGTCAAGCTGACTGCGATGCCGGCCTGGGGTAAAACGCATAGCGACGAATTGATCTGGGACATGGTGGCTTTCGTGCGGCAACTGCCCAAGATGACCCCGGCGCAATATCAGGCAGCACTTGCCAGTGCGCCTGAAGACCATGACGCGATGATGAAGGATATGCCTGGCATGAAAAAGATGATGCCGTAACAATGTGTCCGCCTGCCGACAGGTCGCCGTTCAGCCAAACCGACCGCGGGGCACGTAATCACTGAGGGCCGGTTGAGCGAACGGCAGAGGGGGCGGCACTCGTGCCAGCGCGCTGAACAGATAGAGATTGGGATTTGCGATGAAAACAGACTTGGATGGGCTTTTGACCCGCTTGCGCAATGAACCGGATCATCCGGGCCTGATCGGTCTGGAGGAGGCCGTGTTCCAACGCATTGCGGCATTGCCGCAGGTTTCGGCCGCTTCTCAACTCCGGTTTGGTGCAGTGGCCGCCTTTGGAGCAGTGCTGCTCGGTATCGCCAGCAACGGATTTACGCCGCCTGCCGAGGCATCGGTCACGCTCTCGCCGTTCGGGCCATCCAATCCGCTTGCCCCCTCGACGCTGCTGGTAGGCTCTCAATGAAGGCAAAGTTGATTTTTTTGGTAGCTGTCGTCGCCTTCGTCGCAGCCGTTGCGGGCGTGTTCCTTGGGCGTCACTTCTTCCCCCAGCCCAAGGCGGCCGGTGTCGAACTCCACGACGTGTTGCACAGCAAGCTCGACCTGGACGACCGTCAGAAGGCGCAGATCGAACTGCTTGAGCAGCGCTTTGCCGTGCGTCGTCGCGCGCTGGAGCTCGAACTGAGAGCGGACAACGCGCGTCTCGCGGCCGCGATCGAAGCCGAACATGGCAACGGACCGGGTGTCACGGCGGCCGTCGATCAGTCGCATCAGGCGATGGGCGAGCTGCAGAAGGAAACGCTTGGCCATATCTTCGCGATGCGCCAGATCTTGCGCCCTGATCAGGCCAAGACCTTCGATCAGGCGGTGGTACATGCGCTCACCGACGATGCACGGTGAGTCTGGATCTTCGCGCGTGCTCGGACGGTGAACTTGCGGCGCTAACGCTCGCCGGTCGGCAGCCGGCCTTCGCAGAGATCATGCATCGGCACCAGGCTGCGATATTTCGACTGGTACGCGGCCTGGTGGGGAATGCCGAGGACGCGCTAGACCTCACCCAGGACTGCTTCGTCTCCGCGTTCAGCCATCTGCGAAAATATGATGGCGCGCGGCCGCTAAGGGCTTGGCTGTCCCGGATCGCGATCAACAAATGCCGCGACTGGCGCCGCCGCCAGAAGGTGCGGCAGCTCTTCACCTTCGGTTATGCAGCGTCCGACGCCGAGATCGAACAAGTGCCGGATGATGCACCCTCCGCGCATGCCAGTGCCGACTCAAAAATGGAGATCAAACGAATGGCCGCCGCAATCAGCGCGCTACCGGTCTCGTTGCGGGAAGTTCTGTTGCTCCGCACAGTCGAAGGGCTGAATCAGTCGGAAGCGGCAACTGCGCTCTCGATAAGTGGCAAGGCGGTCGAGACGCGCCTTTACCGTGCGCGGTCGCGCCTTGCGGAAATCTTGGCCGAGGAATGAGGGGTGCGCCCCGCTCGCGCGTAAGGAGAGAGAGATACCGCGCTCGAGCGCCTTTGCGGACCCGGAGTGCTGCACGTTGAACAAGGAGATACTATGCCCCCGGTATTGAACCGCCGCGACCTTTTCCGCGGTGCCGCATTGACCGGCGGTGGTCTGGCATTGTCGGCCTGGATGCCAGCATGGGCTCAGCCCGTTTCGGCCGGGATCGTGAAGCCGCTCCCGATCGTCACCGGGAACGATATCACGCTCAAAATCGCCCATCAGATGATGATGATCGATGGCCGGGCAAGCCATGCCATTGGCATCAACGGCACGGTGCCGGCACCCCTCATCCGGCTGCGCCAGGGCCAGACGGCGCGCCTTTCGGTGATCAACGATCTCGACGAAGACAGCTCGATCCACTGGCATGGCTTACTCGTACCATTCCAGTTTGATGGCGTGCCCGGGATCAGCTTTCCCGGCATCAAGCCCAAGTCGACCTTCGTCTATGAGTTCCCGATCGTGCAGGCGGGGACCTACTGGTATCATAGCCATTCGGGGCTGCAGGAGCAGATGGGCCATTATGGGCCGATCGTCATCGATCCGGAAGGCGAGGACCCGATCCGCTCGGATCGCGAGCATGTCGTCGTGCTTTCCGACCATAGCCAGATGCACCCCCACGCGATCTTCCGGAAGCTCAAGCAGGTCGGCGGAGGCTATTTCAACTATCAGCGCCAAACGCTGGCCGGCCTGCTGGCCAAGGAAGACCAACCACTCAAGGAACGTCTTGACTGGGGCAACATGCGGATGGACCCGACCGACGTCTCCGACGTCACGGGTTCGACCTATACATACCTCGTGAACGGGCATGGGCCCCAGGATAATTGGACCGCGCTTTTCCGACCGGGCGAGCGGGTCCGACTGCGCTTCGTCAATGCCTCCGCCATGACGACATTCAATGTCCGAATTCCGGGACTCAAGCTCACCGTGGTTCAGGCTGACGGGCTCAACGTCAGGCCCGTCGAGGTTGACGAATTCCAGATCGCGGTGGCCGAGACTTACGACGTCATCGTCACACCGACTGATGATCGCGCCTATACGCTGGTCGGCGAATCCGTCGATCGGTCGGGCATGGCCCGCGCAACCTTGGCTCCGCGCGAAGGCATGGCAGCTGAAGTACCTCCGCTCCGCAAACGTCCCCTCGCTAATATGAAAGACATGGGCATGGGGGACATGGATATGGGTGGCATGCAAGGCATGGACCACTCAGCGATGGGACATGACATGTCGGCAAGCGGGGCCGCCGCGGGCGGTATGGCTGGAATGAACATGGAATCCGGGGCCTCGATGCCCGCAATGGACAAGCCGGCCGATGGTTCGATGGCGAACATGCCTGGAATGGGTGCGCCTGCCGGCGACGCGATGGGCGGCATGGCGATGGGCGGAATGGGCGGCATGAATATGCGCGACGCCAGCAAAGCCCCGCAGGTCAAGATGGGGCCTGGCGTGCAGACGATCTCTCCTATGCCGATGGATCGCACGGGAGAGCCCGGACAGGGCCTTGACGATGTCGGGCACCGTGTTCTGGTCTATCGCGATCTCATGGCGGTCGACCGCAATCCCGACGTGCGGGCACCCGACCGCGCAATGGAGATTCATCTGACCGGAAACATGGAACGCTATATGTGGTCGTTCGACGGCGTGAAGCTGAGCGACAAGCGGGAGCCGATTCCGTTTCTCGAAAATGAACGGGTGCGTGTCACGCTGGTGAACGACACGATGATGTCGCACCCGATCCATCTTCACGGACATTTTTTCGAGCTGGTCACGGGCCATGGCGAATATTCGCCGCGCAAGCACACGGTGAACGTCGCGCCGGGCGGCAAGGTGAGCTTCGATCTCACCGCCAACGCCGTCGGAGATTGGGCCTTCCACTGCCATATGCTCTACCACATGCACGCCGGGATGATGCGCGTCGTCTCTGTACGTCCCCGGGGAGAAGCCGCATGAAGTCGCTTCTTCTCCTGATCAGCGCCGCGCCGCTCGCTTTCGCAGTACCGGCGAGCGCGCAATCCATGCAGAATATGCAGGGCATGAACATGCCTGCAGCCAAGGCGCCCGCGAAGAAAAGGCCTGCAGCAAAGCCCGCTACGCCCGCCAAGCGCAAAACGTCGGCCAAGCCTGCTACCAGACCAACAGCCGCCAGGCGCGCGACACCGGCGGCGAAACCCAATGCCGCCGCCCACGACATGTCGGGAATGGGCACCATGCCCGGAATGGATATGTCGGCAACGACGGGAAGCAAGGCATCTCCGAAGGCCGATCCCCATGCCGGACATGACATGTCGAGCATGCCTGGCATGACAATGCCGGACATGGCGGGTGGCGCTATGAAACACGATATGCCCGGCATGAATATGCCTGCGGCTGGAAGTGGTCAGCCGATGGAGCATGACATGTCGTCGATGCCCGGGATGGCGATGGACGGGCAGATGGCGGGGCATGGGGCAGGGGGCACGAGCCTTGCACCGGGCAACGCGCCGGCACCATTGCCGCCGAGCGATCATTATGCGGATCGGATTTACCAGAACGGCGCGATGGCCGATTCCCGCGCTATGTTGCACAACGAACATGGCGGCAGCACATCCTCGATGATCCTGTTCAATCTGGCCGAATATCAGGTCCGAAATGGTCGCGATGGCTATCGGTGGGATGGCGAAGCGTGGTTCGGCAAGGATCTCGATCGGCTCGTCGTAAAGACCGAGGGCGAAGGGGCTTTTCGAGAAGGCGTCGATAGCGCCGAAGTTCAGGCACTCTACAGTCGCGCGCTAGATCCCTACTGGAATGTGCAGGCGGGCGTCCGCTACGATTTTAAGCCCAATCCCTCCCGCACCTACGCAACGATCGGCATTGAGGGCGTCGCGCCTTACTGGTTCGAAACGGAAGCAGCCGTGTTTCTGTCGAACAAGGGCGAGGTGCTGGGACGGATCGAGGGCTATTACGATCAGCGCCTCACGCAGCGCCTGATCCTTCAGCCCCGCGTCGAACTGAACCTATCGGCCCAGGATGTGCCCGAAACCCGGATCGGGTCGGGCCTCTCCAACGCGGAGCTGGGCCTGCGCCTGCGCTATGAGATTCGACGTGAGTTTGCGCCCTATATCGGCGTGTCCTACGATCGAAAATTCGGGCAGACCGCAGACTATGCCCGCGCCGATGGAAAAGGCGTCAAGGCGACGAGTTTCGTCATTGGCGTGCGGACCTGGTTCTGAGGAGCAACCGGCTTCGGCTCCACGTCGGGGCTAGCCGCGTCCACCGCTGGCTGGCTCTGATCATCGGTGTCCAGCTCTTGCTATGGTTTGCCAGCGGCCTGATCATGAGCTTGCTGCCGATCGACCGGGTTCGCGGTGAACGTCTCGTGGAGCGGGTATCGCCAGCGACGCTTGATCAAGCTCGTCCCCGTGCACCGCTGGATCTCGTGTTGCGCGAGGCGAACAAACCCGCGCGAGAGGTCCGATATCGTCTGCTGCTGGGACGCGAAGTCGCCG
The DNA here is from genome assembly GCF_037725245.1 of Sphingobium anseongense. Classification (NCBI taxonomy): domain Bacteria; kingdom Pseudomonadati; phylum Pseudomonadota; class Alphaproteobacteria; order Sphingomonadales; family Sphingobiaceae; genus Sphingobium; species Sphingobium anseongense. Next base: position 18,755 of record NZ_JBBJUL010000012.1, read on the forward strand.
AGGTCGAGCTGTCCGATGGTGCGGTGGTGCTACAGGATGCCGAGACTGGAAAGCGCATCCCTCCTCTAAATGCTGCAATGGCGCGAGCAGTCGCGGTCCAAGCCTATCGCGGCGTGGCGCCGACGCCGAGCGTACGCGCCATTTTGACCGCCAGCACCGAATATAAGGCGACGCTGCCGGCATGGCGGGTCGATTTCCCGGACCACGACGCGACCCGTATTTATGTTGCGCAAAACAGCGGTCGAATCGTTGCCGTCAGGAATGGCACATGGCGTCTCTACGACTTCTTCTGGGGCCTCCACATCATGGACTGGAAGAACCATGAGGATTTCAACACACCTTGGCTGATTGGATTCGCCGCTGGGGGGCTGGCGCTGGCGATCGCTGGTTCGGTCCTTTTGTATTTCCGCTGGCCGCGAAAACGTCGCCGCAAGAACCGAACGAGCATGGGGAATTCTGGGGCGGGGGCCAAAGGAGACGACCAATGATGAAGAATGCTTATGCGAGCCTCGCGCTGCAGACCCTGGTCGGCGGCATTATCATGTATTTGGTGATGTTCGTCATGATCGATAGCCTGGGGAGCTTCTACAATAATCTCAATATGGTCTACATGACACTGATGATGGTCGCGCCGATGGTGGTGCTGATGATCCTCGCAATGGGCCATATGTTCCCATCAAAGGCGGCCAATGCGGCCCTTCTGGTCGGCTCGGTCGTGATATTTGCTGGATCGTTTGCGCTGATCCGCACGCAAACGACGATCGGCGATACGGCATTCCTCCGTTCGATGATCCCGCACCATTCGGGGGCGATCCTCATGTGTCGCGAGGCGACCTTGAAGGACCCGGAGATCGTCCGTCTGTGCGGTGGTATCGAGCAATCCCAACGGCGCGAGATTGATGAGATGAAGGCTATTCTCGCCCGCAAGTAGGTTTCGCCATCCCATTCTCGAAAATTAGCGCAGGCTTGCGAGGGTAATGGCGCGCTCGCGCGTATTAACAATGCGGGGCGATGAGGAGAGAATTGTGAAGAAAATAATCGCCGTCATGATCTTCGGATTGTTGACCACACCCGCGATCGCGCAAATGCAGGGCATGGACCATTCGAAGATGGACATGGGCCAGATGACGAACCCTACGCCGGCCAACCCGTATCCGCCGGCCGAGATGGAGATGCATCAGAAGATGATGTCCGCCATGGGCGGCGACGCGACGGAAACCTGGGTTCGCAAGATGATCGAACATCATCGCGGCGCGATCGCGATGTCACGCATCGTCTTGCGCGACACAAAGGACGCGCAGGTTCGAACGATGGCGACCAAGGCGATTACCGAGCAGACTCGGGAAGTGGGCGAGCTGCAGGGCTGGCTAAGAGCTCACCACAAGCGTGCGCAGTAGAGACTTTCCCCCGCCCAAGGGCGGAGGATAACGGAAGGTGTATATGCCACTGAAACTCGTTCTTGCTGCGTTCGCCGCGTCTGTCTCGGTCGCCAGTGCCGCGGCTGTACCTATCACAGTCCATCGCGATCCAGGATGTGGTTGCTGCGAGAAATGGGCCGCCCAGGTCCGCCAGCAATTCGGCCGGCGCGTGGCCATAATCGATGATCAGCAGCGATCTGCCTTTCAGCGCACGCACGGCGTGCCCGCTCGGCTGTCATCGTGTCATACAGCGATCGTCGACGGCATGGTTTTCGAGGGACACGTCCCTATCGCGGACATGAAGCGCGTTCTCGCGCAGCGTCCTCGTGGTGTGCGTGGTCTTGCCGTAACGGGCATGCCTCTCGGATCACCAGGCATGGAAGCCCCCGGGCAGCCGGTTCAGGCGTTCAATGTCTTCGCCTTTGGTGCAGGAAGCGAAACTATCTACGCGCGGCACGGCGGATGAGCATGGCGTTGCTCTTGGATCAAGATTGGCGTAGTTGATTACAGCTGTGAAACGTGCGCTTCCCCTCTTTCTCCTGCTCGGAGCCCTGCTCGGTCTGCTCGGCCAGGAAGCCGCCTTTGCGTCAGCACCGCCTGTAGTGTCCGTATCGATGGCGATGACCGGGACGGCCGATTCCGGCATGTCCGAAGACTGCATGAAGATGATGACGCAGCAACAGCAGCCCGCGCAGAAACCCTGCAAGGGCATGACGCTCGCCTGCATCGCCGCGATGGGCTGTGTCATTCCCATGGCGGTTCGCAATGACGCACCGACGCTTGCGGTGCGCGCGGCCGATCCGACCCTGGCCTTCTGGTCGACCACCACCGTCCTGCGCGGCGGTGACGTTGCTCCCGAACCGGAACCGCCGACTCTCCTTGGCTGATCGAACTCGGCCGTAAGGCTGGAAGGGTCGTTGCGCCTGTCGCGGATCGACCTCCTGTCCAACCTGCGGCTACCCCGATGATTTGCCAAAGGATGATAGTCATGAAGAACCGTGTTTTCTATGCGCTGCTGGGCGTAGCCCTTGCCGCACCCGTCGCCGCATTCGCCGGCCAACCGGACCACAGCCAACAGTCCGGCCATTATGAGTGGAAGTCAGTCCCGCAATATGGACCGCGTGCGCCGCTCCAGGGACAGCGGCGCGTCTGGGTGCCTGATACCACGCAAGTGGCGGCGTGCGACTGCGACATGATGAAGATGAGCAGCGCCGACGCTGCTGATTGCATGAAGCAGATGCACAGCATGGCATCGCCTTCGTCGGCCCCGTCGGTCGGTTAGGCAAAAGTTCTGGCCGCTTCAGGTCGCATAGACGGCTAGGCCAGCAGTGGCGGCGGAATGCCCCCCATTCCGCCGCCACTGATATGCCTGTCATAGTGTGCGCGGCCGATCCGGTCCTCCGATCAGGAGTTTTCCATGCGATTGTTTGTTTGTGCGCCGCTGCTCGCGGCGATCCCCGGGATTGCGTTCGCCGGTCCGCTGACCTTCGATGCGGCGCTTCGCCAGGCTAAGCACGATGCTCCCTCCATTCGAGCGAAGACACTTGGCACTGATGCCGCGCGTTCGGCGCGTGGGGCCGCGGGAACGCTGCCCGATCCCACCCTCGCAGTGGGCGTAGACAGCTTCCCGATATCAGGACCGCTCGCGTTCGAGCCGCAGCGGGACAATTTTACCATGGCGCGGGTCGGGGTCAGTCAGGACATTCCCAACCTCGCTAAGCGCCATGCGCTACAGGCGCGCGCCGATAGCGACATCAAGGCGGCTGAGGCCGATACCGCGGTTGAGGCGCGCACCGTTGAGGTCGGAACGGCCTTGGCTTGGATCAATCTGGCCTATGCCGAACGCAGGCTTGCCGCGCTCGACGAGGTGCTGTCCCGGCTTGAGCGCGTGGTAGGGACCACGACAAGCGCGGTCGCTTCGGGCAATGCGCGGCCGGCGCAGACTCTTGCCGGTCAACAGGCAGTCGCGGCGATGCAGGATCGCCGCAGCGAACTGGTCTCGAGCGTGGCGCGGGCCCGCGCTACACTGACCCGGTGGACCGGCGATCCGGCGCCTGAGATTGCCGGGCCAATCCCCGAATTCCCGGTCGATGGGACCGAGCTTCGTGCTGGCCTCGATCGCCATCCCACCATCCAGATGATCGATGCCCAGGCTGGGCAAGCCGATGCCGATGTAAGGGTGGCGGATGCCGGTCGGCGTTCTGACTTCGGCGTGAATGTCGCCTATCAGCGCCGCGATCCCCGTTTCGGCGATTATGTCTCTGCTGGCGTGACGGTCAGCCTGCCTTTCTTCACCCGCAATCGTCAGAACGCCGGAATCGCCGCTGCCCAGGCCAATGCCGGGCGCGTTCTGGCCGAACGCGAAGCGGCGCGCCGCGCTCTTGCTGCCGACCTCGATGCCGATATCGCCGACCATGTCATGCACCACGAACAATGGATGCGCGCGCAGGGCACGCTGCAGCCGCTCGCCGAGCAACGCGTGAGGCTGGAAACCGCAAGCTATGGTGCAGGACGCGCCAGTCTTGTCGATGTCGCAGACGCTTATGCCGCGCTTGCCGACGCCACCCTCACTGTCCTCGATCGCGAAGCGCTGGTCGCCGCTGACGGCGCCCGATTGACACTCACATACCGGAGCGAAAATCGATGAGCCTCGAGATATCACCGCGCGCCCGGCTGGGTCTTGCCGCCGCAGCGCTCGCCCTCGTCGCTGGTGGCGCAGGCTATGGCATCGCCCACCTCGGTGGGAGCGAAACCGCTCCTACGCAAACAGCCGATTCCGGTCGTAAGGTGCTTTACTGGTACGATCCCATGGTGCCGCAAGAGCACTACAACAATCCGGATACGCTTTCGTCGATGGGGATGAAGACCATCCCCAAATATGCCGATGAAGGCGGCGGCAACGCGCCGGGCATCCGCATCGATCCCGCTGCGTCCCAAACGCTGGGGCTGCGCGCGGTCGCCGTACGACGGGGACAACTGACCAGCAGCCTAACCGCCACCGGCACGATCGACTTCAACCAGCGCGATGTCGCGATCGTCCAGGCGCGCGCTGGCGGGTTCGTTCAAAGGGTCTATGCCCGGGCGCCCGGCGACATCATTGGCGCCGGTGCCCCACTCGCCGACCTGCTCGTTCCCGAATGGGGTGGCGCACAGGCCGAGTTCCTGGCGGTCCGCCGCACCGGGAGCGCGGCTTTGATACAGGCAGCGCGCCAGCGGCTCATACTGCTTGGCATGCCGTCTGGTACGGTCGCGTCGGTCGAGCGAACGGGTCGGCCGCACAATGTCATCACGATTTCCACGCCAACCGGCGGCGTTATCAAGACGTTAGATGTGCGGGCCGGCATGACGATGACGGCAGGACAGACGCTTGCCGAGGTCAACGGCCTTGGCACGGTCTGGCTCAATGCTGCCGTGCCCGAAGCCATCGCGGGACCGCTCAAGCCCGGACAAACCGTGCAGGCCACGCTTGCCGCATTCCCCGGCGAGACATTGTCGGGCCGTGTCTCGGCGATCCTGCCTACGACGCAGGCCGACAGCCGGACGCTCACCGTGCGGATCGAACTACCCAATCGTGGTGGTCGTCTGCGCCCGGGCATGTTCGCAACCGTGTCGTTCGGCGGCAGCGCACAGCCAGCATTGCTCGTACCCTCCGAGGCGCTGATCCGCACCGGCAAGCGGACCTTGGTGATGCTTGCGCTAGATAAGGGCCGCTACCGGCCGGCCGAGGTGCAAACCGGCAGGGAATCCGGGGACGACACCGAGATCCTCGCTGGGCTCTCCGAAGGCGAGAAGGTCATCGCTTCGGGCCAATTCCTGATCGACTCCGAGGCTAGTCTTTCCGGCGTGCAGGCACGGCCGATCGGTGGCGGTGTGCCGATGGCAGTTGGCAAACGCGCAGCTACGGCCGCGCTCTACGAGACCGTAGGCAAAATCGAGCAGCTTACCGCCAATTCGGTGACGCTGAGCCACGAGCCGGTGCCGGCGATTGGCTGGCCGGCGATGACGATGACCTTCCAGCTTCCCAATCCGAACGTCGCGCGGGGCCTGAAGACGGGCGATCGTGTCCGTTTCGGGTTCGATCAACCGCCGGCCGGACCGACCGTGCGGCGCATGGCGAAGGTGGCGGGGCAGTGATCGCCCATCTCATCCGCTGGTCGGTCAGGAACCGCTTCTTCGTCCTGATCGGTGTATTGGCCCTTATCGGCGTGGGTGTCTGGGCGGTGCGATCAACCGCGATCGACGCGCTACCGGACCTCTCCGACACGCAGGTCATCATCCGCACCAGCTATCCGGGACAGGCGCCGCAGATCGTCGAGAATCAGGTCACCTATCCGCTGACGACCACCATGCTGTCGGTGCCGGGTGCCAAGACGGTGCGGGGCTATTCCTTCTTCGGCGACAGCTTCGTCTATGTGATCTTCGAGGACGGCACCGACCTCTATTGGGCGCGCAGCCGCGTGCTCGAATATCTCAATCAGGTGCAGGGTCGGCTGCCGGCCAGCGCGCGCAGTGCGTTGGGGCCGGACGCGACCGGGGTCGGTTGGGTCTATGAATATGCCCTCGTCGACAGGACCGGCCGGCACGATCTGGCCCAGCTTCGCGGGTTTCAGGACTGGTTCCTGCGCTACGAGCTGAAAACCGTTCCCGGTGTTGCCGAGGTCGCCAGCATCGGCGGCATGGTCAAGCAGTACCAGGTGCTGCTCGATCCGGTGAAGCTCGCCGCTTACGGGATCACGCACCAGCAGGCCGTGCAGGCGATCCAACAGGCCAATCAGGAAGCGGGCGGCTCCGTGCTGGAGATGGCCGAGGCCGAATATATGGTCCGTGCCTCGGGCTATCTGAAGACGCTCGATGATTTCCGGGCCATTCCCCTGCGGACCGCAATGGGCGGTGTGCCCGTGCGGCTAGGCGATGTCGCCACGGTCCAGATTGGCCCCGAGATGCGGCGCGGAATCGCCGAGTTGAACGGCGAAGGCGAGGTCGCCGGCGGCGTCGTGATCCTGCGGTCGGGCAAGAATGCGCGCGAAACCATCGCCGCGGTCAAGGACAAGCTCGCCACCCTGAAGGCGAGCCTGCCGCCGGGCGTGGAGATCGTCACCACCTATGACCGCTCGCAGCTCATCGACCGTGCGGTCGATAACCTTACCCACAAGCTGATCGAGGAGTTCATCGTCGTCGCGATCGTCTGCGGCCTGTTCCTCTGGCATGTCCGTTCGGCACTGGTTGCGATCCTGACCCTGCCGATAGGCGTGCTGGCGGCATTCGTCGTCATGCGGTTCCAAGGGGTCAACGCCAACATCATGTCGCTGGGCGGCATCGCCATCGCGATCGGCGCGATGGTCGATGCGGCGGTCGTCATGATCGAGAACGCACACAAGAAGATTGAGCGCTGGGAACATGACCACCCGCAGCAGCATCTCGATAATCCGACACGCTGGACGGTGGTCACAGATGCCGCCGCCGAGGTCGGCCCAGCGCTGTTCTTCAGCCTTCTGATCATCACACTCTCGTTCATCCCCGTGTTCACACTGGAAGGACAGGAGGGCCGGCTTTTCGCGCCACTCGCCTTCACAAAGACCTATGCGATGGCATCGGCCGCGATCCTCTCGGTGACGCTGGTCCCCATCCTGATGGGGTATCTCATCCGGGGCCGCATACCCGCCGAGCAGTCCAACCCGATCAATCGATGGCTGACCCATATCTACCGGCCCGCCCTCGACTGGACGATGAAAAAGCCCAAGGCGGTGCTGCTGATTGCGGTTCTGGTCTTCGCAACGACGGCTTGGCCGCTCTCCCGGCTCGGCGGCGAGTTCATGCCGAATATGGACGAAGGCGACCTGCTCTATATGCCCTCGGCCTTGCCGGGACTGTCGGCGGCAAAGGCCTCGCAACTGCTCCAGCAGACCGACCGGCTGATCAAGACGGTGCCCGAGGTTGAGAGCGTGTTCGGCAAGGCGGGACGCGCCGAGACTGCCACCGATCCCGCGCCGCTCGAAATGTTCGAGACCACCATCCAGTTCAAGCCGCGTGACCAATGGCGGCCCGGTATGACCACGGACAAGCTCGTTGAAGAGCTGGACCGCACGGTGAAGCTACCCGGCCTCGCCAATGTGTGGGTGCCGCCGATCCGTAACCGCATCGACATGCTCGCGACCGGCATCAAGAGTCCGATCGGGGTCAAGGTCTCGGGCGCCGATCTCGCCCAGCTCGATCGCATCGCCCATGATGTCGAGACGGTGGCCAAGACGGTGCCCGGCGTCAGCTCGGCATTGGCCGAGCGCCTGACCGGCGGGCGCTATGTCGATGTCGATATCGATCGTTCCGCCGCCGCCCGTTTCGGGCTCAACATCGCCGATGTGCAGCAGATCGTATCGGGCGCGATCGGCGGCGAGACCATTGGCGAAACCGTCGAAGGGCTGGCGCGCTATCCAATCAGCGTGCGCTATCCACGTGAGCTGCGCGACAGCCTCGAAGGGCTGCGCACGCTTCCGGTCCTGACGCCTTCCGGTCAGCAGATCACGCTGGGCACCGTGGCGAAGGTTGCGATCGCCGAAGGGCCGCCGATGCTCAAGACCGAGAATGCCCGGCCATCGACCTGGGTCTATGTCGATGTACGCGGCCGCGATCTCGCTTCGGTGGTCGGTGACCTGCAACGCGCGGTGGCGAAGGAGGTGAAGCTCTCGCCGGGCGTGAGTATCGCCTACTCCGGTCAGTTCGAATATCTCCAGCGGGCTGTCGAAAAGCTCAAGCTGGTCGTGCCAGCGACGCTACTGATCATCTTCGTGCTGCTCTTCATGATTTTTGGCCGGTTCGATGAAGCCGCGCTGATCATGGGCACGCTCCCGTTCGCACTCACCGGCGGTATCTGGACGCTCTACCTCCTCGGCTTCAACCAGTCGGTGGCGACGGGCGTCGGGTTTATCGCGCTGGCCGGCGTGTCGGCCGAGTTCGGCGTGGTCATGTTGATCTACCTCAAGAACGCGCTGGAAGAGCGTGGCGACGATCCGGATGCCGATCAGCTCGAGGCGGCGGTGCGCGAAGGCGCGCTGCTCCGCGTCCGTCCCAAGGCGATGACGGTCGCGGTGATCCTCGCCGGCCTGTTGCCGATCCTGCTGGGATCGGGAGCCGGTTCGGAGGTGATGAGTCGGATTGCCGCCCCCATGATCGGCGGCATGCTCACCGCGCCACTGCTCTCGATGTTCGTCCTGCCCGCTGCCTATCTGTTGCTTCGGCTGCGACGGGCCAAATCCCTCCACCAACCTGTTTGACCTGCAAGGAGAAGACCATGACCATGATACGACTGACCATCGCTCTCGGCCTCACCGCCCTGACGGCTGCCTGTGGCAAGAAAGCGGAGACGCCCGTTGCGGCCGAGACCAACCAGGCGGCACCCGCTGCAGCCATGAGCGGCGACATGGGCAATATGGCGATGGCGCCGGCGGCGACTGCGCCGATCAAGGCCAAGGGCCATGGCAAGGTCACCGCGATCGACAAGACCGCAGGCACAGTCACGCTCGACCATGGCCCGATACCTGAAGCCAAATGGCCGGCGATGACCATGACGTTTAAGGCGGCACCTGCGGTCACTGGCGCGGCAAAGGTAGGCGAAAAGGTCGATTTCGACGTCACACTAACCGGCAGCGCCGGCGAGGTGACGGCGATCCAAAAGCAGCCCTGAGCCGGCGATCGCCTTGGCGCATTAGCGTGTAATTAACCTTGTTCCGTCACGCTTCGGCAATGGAACAATTGAGATCCCGCGCCAAAACGCAAGCACAACTCGACGTCCTATACATCGCGCGGTGGCAGTCATGATTGCCACCGCCTTTGGCTGCCTCGCTCTCTTGTGCGTCGTGAGTTGGCCATTTTTCAACGATTACGGGACGGTGATCAAAATCCAGAGCACCGGTGCGGCCGCATTCGCGCTCTATTTTCTTGCGCTGGGATCGCCCACGGCAGCGATGGCGTGTCTCATTTCGTGCTCGCAACTCATTATTTCTGCGGCTGTGCGAGACCGTTACGTTGTCATCAGGCTTTATGGTGCGAGCCTCATTCTTTTGGCCTTTCTCTCAATTGTGACGTGGCATGGCATCCCGTCTGCCTTGGCCTTGACCGGAAGCTCCTTGGGCACCCTCGCACGGCTGCAGACTTCAACCACGCGGATGAAAGGTTTCTTTCTTGTCGGTGCGCCATTCTGGCTTGCGCATAATCTGATAGTCGGTGCGCTCTTTGCGCTGGGTACGGATCTCGTCTCGCTCGTATCCAACATCGCGAATCTTTCGAAATTCCTGCTAAAGCAGCGGCGCGCCTCGGTGGGCGCTTCGGCGTCCGTCACATTGGTCACCACACAAGCTGCGCTTCTTGTCCGATCTGGACAGTCGAAGATCATCCGCCTCAAGCACCGGTGGATCGACCGTGACCTGCTTGTGAAAAATACCGTATAGGGAACATCCACGAGTCAGGTAGCATTCGTATGATGATCGCTCGCCAGTGAAGCCAAGCTCGGGTGCCGTACTGGCGATCCTGTCAGCACTATTGTTTGGCGCCAGTACACCGTTCGCGAAGCTCGTCCTTGGTAACGGTGTAGACGCTTGGCTGCTCGCCGGCCTGCTTTATCTCGGATCGGGTTGCGGGCTTGCTCTCGTATATGCGTTGCGCAGAGCGATCGGACGTGGCGAGGGGGAAGCATCGCTCGCCCGATCCGACATGCCCTGGCTGGCGCTCGTCATCCTGTGCGGAGGCGGGATCGCACCGGTCTTGCTGATGGCGGGACTGGCAACGACGCCTGCGTCCACCGCGTCGCTTCTGCTCAATCTGGAAGGTCTTGCGACCCTCGCCATCGCTTGGCTGGTGTTCCGCGAAAATGTCGATCACCGTCTGTTGGTCGGCGCTGCGGCGATCCTCGGCGGCGCGGTGTTGCTATCGTGGCGTGGCGCTCCCGCGGGCGGTGGCTTGGGCATGTTGGCGATCGCCGGCGCTTGCCTCGCCTGGGGTATCGACAATAATCTCACCCGAAAGCTCAGCAGCGCCGATCCCGTCCAGATCGCGATGCTGAAAGGGCTGGCCGCAGGGACCGTCAATCTCCTCCTGGCGCTGACGCTTGGCGCATCCTTGCCAGCGATTCCGGTGGTTGCGGGTGCCGCGCTGATCGGCTTTCTTGGGTACGGCGTCAGCCTCGTGATGTTCGTGCTCGCGCTTCGGCACCTCGGCACGGCTCGGTCGGGAGCCTATTTCTCGACGGCACCGTTCATCGGTGCGTTGCTCGCGGTCGCGATGTTCGGCGAAACGGTCTCCGTGCCTTTCGTCATCGCCGGGATCCTGATGGCGATCGGGCTCTGGCTGCACCTGACCGAATCGCATGGCCACGAACATGCGCACGAACCTCTCGAACATGATCATCGCCATGTTCATGATAGCCATCATCAGCACCAACATTCGCCGGGCGTCGTTTCAGACGAACCCCACAGTCACTGGCATAGGCATACGCCAATGACACATCGGCATGCCCATTTCCCCGACCTGCACCACCGGCATCGGCATGACGCATAACCTTGGGCACCGAACGGATGCGACCTCGACATTTCGCCATCGTCCTGCCTATAAAGCCTAAAGTCACTATAGGGTTATGCTCAATGTCATCAGGGTCGCTCAGCATCGGCAAGCTTGCTGCCGCAACAGGGACGAAGGTCGAGACGATCCGCTATTACGAGAGTGCCGGTCTGCTGGCGGCGCCTGACCGCACCAAGAACAATTATCGCGCCTATTCGCCGCAACATCTCGCGCGTCTCAGCTTCATCCGGCGCGCCCGGGCGTTGGGGTTTTCGCTCGATCAGGTCCAGGCGCTGCTCGGTCTCGCCGATCAGAAGGAGATATCCTGCTCGGCGGTGGATCTGATCGCTCGAGAACATCTCGCCGAGATCGATCGCAAACTGAAGGATCTGGCAACGCTGCGTTCGGAGCTCAGCAGCCTCATCGTCCAATGCGGCCATGGCACGATTTCGGAATGCCGTATCATCGAGACGTTGGCACCGGAGGCGGCTCGCGCGGGATAAGCAAACACCTTCGTCGGCTATTGCAACTAAGTCGCAAAACTGCTTGACCCTCTAGCGGCTAGAGGGTTTATGAGGCTGGGATGTCCCGCCCAGACCTTCGCGAATCTTTCGATTCCAGCCCTGCCTTTACGCGCTTGCCAATGCCATCGATCCGGCGGGCCATGGCCGTACTGGCGGCACTCCTATGCATGGTCGGCATCAGCGGCATAGCCCGCGCCGATACCGCCGACGTGCAGACGGCGTGGCGGCTGCTCGACTATGTGGCGGTCGATTATGGTGGCGCCGTCAGCGGCGGTCGGGTCAAGAGCGCCTCGGAATTTGCCGAGATGACCGAATTCGCGGCTTCGGTATCGACCCGTCTCGCCGCTCTGCCACCCACGCCGGCGCGCGCTACTCTGACCGCGGGCGCGAGCCGGCTCCAGGGCGTGATCGCCGCCAAGGGCACGCCCGAAGAGGTCGCCCGCATTGCCCATGGCCTCGCTGCCGATCTGCTCAAGGCCTATCCGGTGCCCCTCGCGCCAGCCAAGGCGCCCGACCTGGCCCGCGGCGCGACCCTGTTCGCGCAGAATTGCGCGAGCTGCCATGGCATGACCGGGGATGGGCATGGCCCCGACGCCTCGAAGCTCACCACCCCGCCGATCGCCTTCAGCGACGTGAAGCGCGCACGGCAGCGCAGCCCCTTCGCGCTCTATCAGGTCATCGAGCAGGGTATCGACGGCACAGCGATGCAAAGTTTCGCGATCCTCCCGAGCGCCGATCGCTGGGCGCTGGCCTTCTATGCCGGTCGCTTCGCTTTTTCCGATGCCCAGGCGGCTGAGGGTGAGCGGTTATGGAAATCCGACGCCAGTCTCCGGCGCGCCATTCCCGATCTGACGGCGCTGGCCGGATTGACGCCGGAAACACTCGCAAAGGCCGTTGGTCCTGACAAGGCCGACGTGGCGATCGCCTATCTGCGCCGCCATCCGGAGGTGGTGATCCCGAAGCCCGCAGGCTCGCTGAGCGTCGCGCGCGACAAGCTGCAGCGCAGCCTTGCCGCCTATCGCAGCGGCGATCGCCACGCCGCGCAGGAACTCGCGCTGTCCGCGTATCTCGACGGGTTCGAACCGCTCGAGCCGATGCTGACCGCGCGTGACGCAACGCTCATGGGGCATATCGAAAGCGCCATGGGCGAATTCCGCGCCTCGCTTCAGCAAGGTCGGCCCGCTGACGAGATAGCCACCCGTATCCAGGTGCTCGATGGCTTGTTCGATGACGCCGATGCAGCCTTGTCCCCGGACGCGGCGAGCAGCGCATCGACCTTTCTGGGCGCGTTCACCATCCTGCTTCGCGAGGGGCTCGAAGCCCTGCTGATCGTCGTTGCGATGATCGCCTTCCTGCGCAAGGCCGAGCGACCCGAGGTGCTGCCCTATGTCCATGGCGGCTGGATCGGCGCGCTGGCGGCGGGCGGCCTGACCTGGGCGGTTGCAACCTATGCGATCGGGATCAGCGGCGCGAGCCGAGAGCTCACCGAAGGGTTTGGATCGCTGTTCGCGGCCGTCGTCCTGCTCTCCGTGGGGATATGGATGCACGGCAAGGCGCAGGCGGACCAATGGCAGCGCTACATCCGCGAAAAGTTGTCGCGCGCGCTGTCACGGCAATCGGCCTGGTTCCTGTTCGGCCTGGCCTTCATCGTCGTCTATCGCGAGGTGTTCGAGACCATCCTGTTTTATGCCGCGCTCTGGACCCAGGGTAATGGCGGTATCATGCTGGCCGGCGCCGGCTCGGCGGTCCTGCTGCTCGGCCTCATTGCCTGGGCGATGCTGCGCTACAGTCGCGACCTGCCGATTGCGAAGTTCTTCGCCTATAGCGCCTGGCTGATGGCGCTCCTCACGATCGTGCTCGCCGGCAAGGGTGTGTCCGCGCTGCAGGAAGCCGGCATCATCGACATCGCCCCGCTCTCGGGCGGAATTCGCGTCTCGGTGCTCGGCATCTTCCCGACCGTGCAGTCGATGGGCGCCCAGTTGCTGATGCTCGTCGCGGTGGCCGGCGGGTTCATTCTCAACCGGCGCCGTGCCGTCGTGGCATCCACCTGATGAAGAGCAGAGCAGGAAGCGATATTCGTCTTGACCCTCTAGTAGCTAGAGGGTGCATAAGGCTTCTCATGATGCTTGCACGCGTGGAAAATCATGGTCTGTAGCAGCTGCCAGTCGGATGCGCCGGCGGCGCCCGATCCGCGCTGGCGCCGCGTGCTGTGGATCGCTCTTGCGATCAATCTGACGATGTTCGCCGGCGAGATCGTCGCGGGTATCGCCTCGGGGTCGCGTTCGCTCCAGGCGGACGCGCTCGATTTTCTAGGCGACTCCGCCAATTATGCGATCAGCCTCGGGGTCGCGAGCATGGCGCTGGGCTGGCGGTCGCGCGCCGCATTGCTGAAAGGCGGCACCATCCTTGCCTTCGGCCTCTACGTCTTGATCACGACGCTGCTTGCCGCGCTGGGCGGGGGCATACCGCAAGCTGGGACGATGGGTATCGTCGGCGTGATCGCACTGGTCGCAAATGGCAGCGTTGCGCTCATGCTCTACCGCTATCGGAGCGGCGACGCGAATATGCGATCGGTGTGGATCTGCTCGCGTAACGACGCCATCGGTAATTTGGCAGTATTGCTTGCCGCCGCAGGTGTGCTCGGCACGGGCACGGCTTGGCCGGATCTGGCGGTAGCCCTGATCATGGCAGGGCTCGGCATTTGGGGTGGCCTTCAAATCATTATCCAGGCGCGGACGGAGCTATATCCCAAACCATCTGAGGATGCGTCGGCACAACTTCCGCTGACTTCTGGCAGCTTGCAGCTGCTGGAGCGCAAATAGATGCTTTCCATCGCAATCCGCCTTCGCGCAAGACCCGCCCGATCGCCCGAGATTATGCGATGACATCTCATTCCTTTATGCGATGTCGGGGCTATCCCGTTGTCGGCTTTCCTGTTAGTCGGTTGTCCGTGCGACGCTTGCTCAACATCCTTGCTTATTTGGCGATCGTCCTTTCCCTTGGGACGACGGCGACGGCGCATGTGCTGGAACGGCCGGATGTAAGCGTTACATCCCAGGAAATAGGCGTGGACGAAGTTGCTCTAGGCCATGCGCCCGGCGACGCCGATCAAGTGCCCTCCGATGGTGACAAAGGGTATCCTCACCATCACGGCGGCTGCCACGGTGATCATGTCGCAGCGCCGGTCAAGATCTCCAATGCCGCGCTCACGCACGACCTTCGGCTTGCCCCCATTTTCGCGAGCCATTCCATGCGGCCGCTCTCAACTGCCGATCCGGCGCTGAGGCCCCCACAAGCCTGACGATCCGCTGACCTCGCCGGCCATTGCCGCGCGGGGCGAATCCGGTTCGTCAGGAGTCATCATCTATGTATCGTACAATCGCGGCCGTTATGGTCGCGGCGACCTTGGCCAGTACGGCCGGGGCGCAGACAGCATTGCCGCCCGGCATTCCGGCGGCGAACCCTTCGTCACAAGCGGCAGACGCGTTCTCGCTTGAGAATGCGCTTGCTGCGGGCGGGATGCCATCAGCCCCGTCGGCCGCCGCCCGTAATGGCGCGGCATCGGGACCTGAGGGTAATAATCCAGCCCCGCTTCCATCGGTCGCGGCGGCGACTGCCGGCGTCGGCGCCGCGACAGCGGCACGGCGAGTTGCCGGCCTGCGCCCCAACCCCGAGCTTCAGGCTCAGGTCGAGAACGTCGCTGGCACCGGCGTCTACAAGGGGCTGCGGAGTTCCGAAACGACGGTCGGTGTTGCGCTCCCGCTAGAGCTGGGTGGCAAGCGGCCGGCGCGTGTCGCGCTTGCAACCGCTCGCCTAACTCGCGCGCAGGTCCAGGCTGAAATCGCGAGAGCGGATCTCCGCCTGCGGATTACGCAGCTTTATATCGAAGCCGCTGCTGCCGAGCGTCGGGCAGAGGTGCTGAGCGAGCAGGCTGGGATCGCCAACAACGCGTTCCGCGTCTCTAGCGAGCGCGTCAAGGCCGGCGACGTCGGCCCGATCGAGCAACAACGGGCAGACGTGCTGCGCATCAATGCGCAAGTCGCGGCCGACAGTGCCGCCCGTCAGGCACAGGCGGCGCGTGCCAATCTTGAGACATTGCTTGCTGTGCAGGTGACGGGACCGCTTGATCGCGCATGGTTCGAGCGAATCGATGGCTACGGACCGCCCCGACCCATCGACGTCGAAGGCACGTTGGCGCTGGCTGCTGCGGAAGCCGACGTTCGTACCGCAGATGCGCAGGTCCGGGTTGCGAGATCGCTGCGGGTGCCCGATCTGACCGTCAGCACCTTCGCTCGCCGGTTGGAGGCGACTAACGATACAGCGGCTGTGGTCGGTATCTCGATTCCGATCCCGTTTTTCAACAACGGGAGCGCCTTTGTGGCGCAATCGCGGTCCGAACAGACGCAGGCCATCGCGCTGCGCAACCTCGCGGTGGTCGATACGCGTCAACAGATTGCCAGTGCGCAGACCGAGGTGGCGAATGCTGCCGCGACGGCGCGGGCGGCAGGTGGTCCTGGCCTCGCTGCGGCCCAGGAAGCCGCCCGCATCGCCCGGATCGGTTGGAGTCAGGGCAAGTTTGACCAGATCGCGCTTCTCGATGCCGAGCGCACCCTTTCGCAAACCCGCCAGACCTACGTCGATGCACTCGCTGCGTATCACGACGCGCAGGCTCGGCTCGACCGGCTCACGACGCCGGCCCCCACGATTTCCGGAGATGATCGATGATGATGGATAAGCGCCTGCTAGGCGGCGGCGCCGCCGTCGCGATTGTCGCCGCACTTGGTGGTTACGGGATCGCACGCTGGACTGGGAATGAACCCGCCGCGACGGAAGCGGCAAGCGGCAATGCCGCTGCGCCTGCGGAGGTGGAAAAGGCCCCTGATACGGTGGCGATGACCGCGCAGGTGGTCCAGCAAGCCGGTATTGCCACCGAGACGATCAACCCGGGTGGACTCGGCGCGGAGATCGTCGCGCAGGCTACGGTCAGCGCGTCACCACAGGGCGAAGCGATCGTGACCGCCCGCGCCGCCGGCGCGGTCACACGGCTGTTGAAGCGGCTCGGTGATCCCGTGCGCGCCGGCGAAACGCTTGCTGTCGTCGAAAGCCGGGACGCGGCGCAGTTTGCCGCCGATCGCACCGCTGCGGCTGCCAAGTTGACGCTCGCGCAAAAGGCACTCGCCCGTGAGCAATATCTGTTCCGCCAAAAGGTCTCGGCGCGGGTCGAGCTGGAACAGGCCGAGGCGGAAGCCGCATCGGCCGCCGCAGAAGCGCGCCGCGCCAGTGTGGCTGCAGGGGCCGCACGGGTGACATCGGACGGTCGCGGTGTGCTGGTGTCGAGCCCGATTTCAGGCCGTGTCACCTCGGAGAATGTCAGCCTAGGCGCGTTCGTCCAGCCCGAGACCGAGCTGATGCGCGTCGCGGATGCGTCGAAGATTCAGATAGAGGCTTCCGTCGGACCCACTGACGCGCAACGGCTCTCGCCAGGTGACCGAGCGATCATCGAGCTGCCTGACGGGCGGACAGTCGAGGCAAAGGTGCGTGCCGTCACGCCAGGACTTGCCAACGACACGCGCTCAGCGACCGCCGTCCTCGATGTGCCCGGCACGCTTCAGCCGGGTCTCGCGGTGCGGGTGCGATTGCTGCCGAGCCGTGGTGGCACGTCCAATGCGATCGTGGTGCCGGAGAATGCGGTCCAGACGCTCGAGGGGCGCGACATCGTGTTCGTGCGGACCGCGCAGGGCTTCCGCGCTCAGAATGTCACGATCGGGCAGCGTAGCAGCGGTCGCGTCGAGATCCTGAAGGGTCTCGTTGGCGGCAGCCAGGTCGCAACCAAGAACGCATTCCTGCTCAAGGCCGAACTCGGCAAGGGCGCGGGCGAGGAAGAATAAGCCATGATAGCCAACCTTATGGCGCTTTCCGTCCGCGCTCGCTGGACGGTCCTAGCCTTGTTCCTCGTCATCGCCGGTCTTGGCGTGTGGCAGCTCTCCAAGCTGCCGATCGACGCGGTGCCCGACATCACCACCAAACAGGTTCAGATCAATACGGTCGACCCGCGGCTCTCGCCGGTCGAGATCGAGAAACTCGTAACCTATCCGGTCGAAATCGCGCTCGCCGGCATCCCCGGCCTGGAAACGACGCGCTCTATCTCGCGTAACGGCTTCAGCCAGGTCAGCGCGATCTTCACTGACGATACCGATCTCTATTTTGCGCGTCAGCAGGTAGGTGAACGGCTGCGCCAAGCGACAGAAAACCTGCCCGACGGCGTGCAGCCGCAGGTTGGACCGGTGTCGACCGGCCTAGGCGAAATCGTCATGTACACCGTTGATTATGCCAACCCGGACGGGAAGGGCGCCAAAAAAGTTGCTGGCCAACCCGGCTGGCAGCCTGACGGCAGCTATCTGACACCCGAAGGCGAGCGGCTGACCGATGGGGTGGCCAAAGCGAGCTACCTGCGCACCGTTCAGGATTGGATTATCGGCCCTCAACTGCGGTCGGTTAAAGGCATTGCGGGGGTCGATTCGATTGGCGGCTATGCCAAGACCTTCGTGGTCGAGCCGGATCCGACCAAGCTCGCCAGTTTCGGTGTCTCGTACAGCGAGCTCGGCCAGGCTCTCGAAAACGCCAATCTTGCGGTCGGTGCGAATTACTATAACCGCGGCGGCGAAGCCTATCTCGTGCGCGTCGACTCACGCGTGCGAACCGTTGATGAAATCCGCAACGCGGTCGCGGCGACACGAGGCGGAACGCCAATTACCATCGGCCAGATCGCGAATGTTCGCGTTGGTGGCGATTTGCGGACGGGTGCCGGCAGCATGAACGGCCGGGAGGCGGTCATTGGCACTGTGCTGATGTTGATCGGCCAGAACAGCCGCGTCGTAGCTGAGTCGGCAACTGCCAAGCTCGATCAGGTAGCAAAGACGCTGCCGCCGGGTATCGAGGTGAAGGTTGTGCTGAACCGCGCGGCGTTGGTTGGGGCCACGGTGGCTACGGTGCAGCGCAACCTCACCGAAGGCGCAATCCTCGTTGCGGCGTCGTTGTTTCTGCTGCTCGGCAATTGGCGCGCGGCGATTATCGCGACACTGGTGATTCCGTTCTCGTTTCTGATGATGGCGATGGGGATGAACGCCTTCAAAGTCCCCGGAAACCTGATGAGCCTGGGCGCGCTCGACTTCGGTTTGATCGTCGACGGCGCGGTCATCATCATCGAAAACTGCCTCGCCAGATTGGCGCATCGACAGGAACATGAAGGCCGGCTGCTTTCTCTGCGAGAACGGCTCGAGGAGACGATGCGGGCCGCGCAGGAGATGATCAAGCCGACCGTATATGGTCAGGCGATCATCCTCCTCGCCTTCGCCCCGCTCCTGACGTTCACGGGCACCGAGGGCAAGACGTTCTCGCCGATGGCGATCACCATCATGCTCGCGCTGGTGGCGGCTTTCGTTCTGGCGATCACGCTGGTGCCGGCGCTGGTGGCGATCATGATTCGCGGAAAAGTCGCGGAAAAGGACGTGTGGTTGATCCGGAAGTCCAAGGACCGCTACCTGCCTTTGCTGGACAAGGCGATCGCACGCCCGTGGCCGTTCATCCTGGGGGGGTTAGCCTTCTTTTTGGCGGCAATTCCCGCATTTGGCTTGCTGGGATCGGAGTTCATTCCGCAGCTCGACGAGAAGAATCTCGCCTTCGCATCGACTCGCGTGCCCTCGGTCAGCCTCGATCAGTCGCTGGCAATGGAACGCAAGGTCGAAGAGGCGGTGATAAAGATTCCGGAAGTCGCCTTGATGTTTTCCAAGACCGGCACGGCGGAAGTAGCCAGCGACCCGATGCCGCCGAACGTATCCGACGGCTTCGTCATTCTGAAGGAGAAGGAAGAGTGGGCCGAGGGTACGACTAAAGCCGACGTGGTCGCGAAGATTGAGAAAGCTACCAAAGGGCTCCTCGGAAATCTCTACGAGGTCAGTCAGCCGATCCAGCTCCGCTTCAACGAACTAATCGCCGGTGTCCGCGGCGATGTCGCGATCAAGCTCTACGGCGACGATCTCGACAAGATGGCGCTGACCGCCAACGAGATGGTGCGGGTGCTTCAGACCGTACCCGGTGCGGCGAGCGTCAAGGCCGAGCAGGTCGGTGGTGCGCCGGCGCTTGATGTAAGGCTCGACCGCGCGGCGATAGCGCGGTTGGGTCTTACGGTGCGCGACGTCGCGGACACGGTTGCGGCAGGGCTCGGCGGCCGTGAATCGGGGCTCGTCTATGAGGGCGATCGGCGGTTCGATGTCACCGTGCGCGTGCCTGAGGCCACGCGCGCGAACCTTGACGAAATCCGGACGCTGCCGGTGCTGCTGCCGGAAGTCGAGGGACGGCCGCGTGCCCAGGTGCCGCTTGCGCAAGTGGCGCAAATCCGGCTGACGGAAGGTCTGAACCAGATCAGCCGGGAGAACGGCAAGCGTCGTGTGGTCGTCCAGGTCAATCTGGGCGGCCGCGATGCGGGTTCATTCGTCCAGGAAGCGCAGGCAAAGATCGCACAGGTCAAGTTGCCTGCCGGTTACTACCTCGAATGGGGCGGTCAGTTCGAGAATTTGGCAGCGGCATCGAAGCGGCTATCGATCGTGGTGCCGCTGTGCTTCCTGGTAATCTTCGGGTTGCTCTACATGGCACTCGGCGGCTTCGGCAGGGCAGCATCGGTGTTTTTGGCGGTGCCACTTGGTCTGGCGGGCGGCGTGTTTACCCTGCTGCTGACCGGCATCAACTTTTCGGTGTCGGCGGCGGTCGGGTTCATCTGTCTTGCCGGCGTGGCGGTGCTGAACGGCCTTGTTGTGATGTCCGCGATCCGGGAGCGCATCGAAGCTGGATTGCCGGTGGCGGAGGCGATCCGCCACGGCATGGCCGAGAAGATGCGGGCGGTCATCATGACCGGGTTCGTGCCCGCGATCGGCTTCGTGCCGATGGCGCTCGCCCACGGCACTGGTGCTGAGGTGCAGAAGCCGCTGGCCGTCACCGTGATCGGTGGTCTCGTCGCGGCCACCATCCTGACACTGCTGGTGCTGCCGGCGATCGCGAAAGTGATCCTCGGGCGGACCGATCGTCAAAATGAGCAAGAGGCGAGCACGCCGCATGGCGAGGAACCCGCCCACCTGAAAGGAGAAGCATGATGGTAGAACCTGTCCGGAAACTGCTGCGCATCTATACGGACGAGGCGGCCTATATCGGCGATCGCAAGGTCTTCGAATATGTGGCCTCGCTGGCGCGCGATCGAAAGATGGCTGGCCTGACGGTGCTGGAGGCGCTGATAGGCTTCGGGGCATCGGCGCACGTCCACCGACGCCATGTGCTTGAGAGTGATCGGGCAGTGGTGATCGAAATCGTCGATTTCGAGGACGCTTTGCGCGCGTTCGTGTCTGCCTTGAGCGATGTACCCGACATCGGGCTGATGACCCTTGAGGCGGTCGAGGTCATTGGTGGCAAGGCCAGCAAGACGCTGGAAGCCTAAGACTATGAACCGCGGTCCGGCAAGCGAGAGGGCTTGCGCCATGCAAGCCCTCGACGCCCCACCAGCTCCCATCAATCCCCCGCCCAATCGGGGAGGCGGCCGCCTCTGCGCGGCCTCCGGTTTCGCCGCGCCTTGGCCGGACAGGACAGGCAGCCATGAAGGAAGAGACAAGTTTCGAGTTCAATATGTCCGCGCTGCGGGTTTGGTCGCTGATCTCCGATCTGAGAGGCTACGCACGATGGCATCCGATCTATCGTATTGCGGGCGATGCCGAACGCGGTGCCGAAATGGACGTCACCTGGCTGCTCTTCAAAGGCGACCGCAAGATGACGACGCAAATGATCATCAACCGCCTGACCAAGCCCCAGCTCATCGGTTGGCAGATGGGCGTGAAGGGCTTCCTCACCTTCGACGAACGCTACGAGATCGAGCCGATCGCGAACGGTGTCTGCATTCACCATTCGGTCGAATGTCGTGGCATCATCGGCGGCCTGGCCGGCCGCATAATGCGCAAGGGTCTGCGGCGAACAATGCGGCTGCAGGATGCGGCGTTTCTCGCCCTCCTGCGCCGGCAATCGCGACTGCCAGGGCGGTCCATGCGGCATCATCGGCGCCCCATCAAACCACCGCCGCCTCGCGGTGCCGCGAACGACTAACGGGCCAGCATTCTAAAGAAGGGAATCCATCATGGTAGACAACCGTCCCTCCGCAGGGCTGCTATGCCCGACTTGCCGCGTCGATCTCGTCATGAGCGAGCGGCAGGGCATTGAGATCGACTATTGCCCGCAGTGTCGTGGCGTCTGGCTCGATCGCGGCGAACTCGACAAGATTATCGAGCGCAGCGCCGGCGATGACAGCGCGCGGCCGTTGAGCGGCGTTCGCCTCGGAACATCCGATGATCGCGGCCATGGCGATCATGGCGGAAAGCACGGCTACGAGCGGGGGCATAAGGGTCGCCGCAAGGGCTTCCTGAGCGAATTGTTCGACTGACTGCTATGGATCGGCCGCCACACAACGAGTCCTTCGGGTGTCCGTGTGAGAACGGCCCGCGCCATGGGCGTGCCCCCTGTAGCGCCCATGGCGACAGATTATGGAAAGTCGGGGAAATAGCGGCTCGGCGCCTTGGGAACGGCCCGGTTCGGGGGATCATACTCGCAACCGGGCTTGCTCTGGCGCCGGGCCTGCTCGGCTGCTCGCCAGCCACTAACAAGAGCGAGGCTGAAGCGTCGCGTGATCGCGAGCTGCCCAACTTCATCGGCGAGCATTTCTATGCCTGTCCTGATGGTTCACGCCTCGATGTCGACTTCCTCGGCGATGGCCTGACCCTCGACATAAAGACCCGACCGAACGCCGCTCCGGAACGCGTAACATCGCCGGCAAGCGGGCGGACCTATGTCGGTCGGAACCTCAACGTGTCGATCTCAGGCGGCGACCAGATCACACTCAAGCGCCCCGGTGCGCGCGCGCTGGCCTGCAAAAGGGTGCTCGCTTATCAAGATGCAGCGGACAGTGTGGCAGGCGGCCAAGGCAAAGGCTCGGCCGCATGATGACGCTGCCATATTGGGGAGAGACTCTTTCCCATGTCGTCAGTCTTGCGCTGGCCTATGCGCTTGCGCTTCCGGTTGGCTGGGACCGGGAGAAAGACGAACGCAGCGCTGGCATTCGCACTTTCCCGCTGGTCGCCATTGCCAGTTGCGGGTTCGTGCTCGTCGGCATCGCCATTCTCGGACGCACGTCTCCTGCCCAAGCACGCCTGCTCGAAGGATTGATCACCGGCGTCGGCTTCATCGGCGGCGGCGCCATATTGAAGTATCGCGGGAAAGCGTCGGGGACCGCGACCGCTGCAAGCCTGTGGTCGACCGGCGCACTGGGCGCCGCTGTCGGCTACGGTCTCTATGACATCGCGGTGGTTCTCAGTCTGACGACCTTTCTGACATTGCGCTTTTCCCATCCGCTGAAGCGCGCCTCCCAAAATCACCTCGAGCCGGCTGACCGGCAATGAAGCGCAATCGTCTCTCAAGTTCGCTGGTGAAATGGCGCCGGCCAAAAAGCGGTGGACATTCAAGGCCCATGACTGCGCTTTCGAACGACGACCGTCGTTCGCGCTTGGTACGCTGGGCTTCTCTGCTCGAACGAGACCCAAATCAGCTTATCACTCTTCTAAGTCCGTCATGGGCATCGGGCGACGACGACGCACCGATGGCAGGGAAACCAAGTGCCATTGACTTGGCGTTTGCCGACCCGGTTTTTCGGGTGACGGGTCTCACGGGACGCTCTCGGGGCGACGTGAAGTCGTTTTTCCAGCTTTCGGATACCGAATTGGACCGGATCGCTGCCGGGTCTTGGCGCGTCCGGATGCGCCCTGCCTGGCAGATCGCCGTGCGCATCCGCAACGTCGGCGATCCGCGACAGGAAAAGCTGCTGCTCTTGGGCATCATGGTCATGATCGCCGTCGTCGTCGGAGCTGCGCAATGGCTTGGATGAGCATCAGGATTTTCCCGGAGGCATTGATGACGCCAATGCGGATTGGGATCGCCAGCATGAGCGTTGCGCTGGCGCTATCGGGCTGTTCCGAACAACCTCGCAAGGCGCCGCCGACCGAACAGGAAATCCACGCCGGGGACAGCGGGGATGCCAGCGGCATCCCCGGTCGCCACCCCTATCGGTGCGACGACGATCGCCCGCTCCTCGTCGACTTCAAGAATGAGGGCCTGACGCTCGAGCTGCGCCGCGACGGGGACGCTGCGCCGGTTGTCCTGACCGCGCCTGCGGCCGGGCTTCAATATGTCGGCGACACGATGAGCGCGATGTTCTCGGGCAACGAACTCAAGATCGAGGAAGGGGACAAGCCCCCCGTCTTGTGCAGGAAGGATACGAGCTTGTGACCAACCCACCCGGCACAGAGGGGCGCTGACGATGGCGGCGCTCAAATTCTCCCTGATCCCGATGATCGCGATCATGATCGGCGCGCTGATCGCCGGATGGCGCACTCCCGGCGAGAAGCTGGTGGCGGCCATGCAGCATCTCGCGGCCGGCGTGGTGTTCGCCGCTGCTGCGACGGAGATCCTGCCGCTGGTGATGCACGGCGGTTCTCCGACCGCGACGTTGATCGGCGGAGCGCTGGGCGTCGCCGTGATGCTCGGCCTGAAGGCGGCCGAAAGCCGGTTTGAGGGGCCTGTCGCGCTGCTCGCCGCGATCGGGCTCGATCTGGCGATAGATGGCCTTGTTCTCGGTCTCGCCTTCATCGCCGGCGAGAAGGCGGGCACGCTGTTGGCCGTCGCACTGACCCTCGAAGTGCTGTTCCTGGCCCTGACCCTCACCAACGATCTGGTGGGGCGGTATCGCAAGGCAAAGGCGATCGGCCTGACTTGCGCGCTGGCGGTGCTTGTGCCTATCGGTGCGCTGATCGCGCAGCCGGTGGCGTTGCTGACGCCGATATGGATCACCGGCTTCCTGAGCTTCGGCCTTATGGCGCTGCTCTATCTCGTCACCGAAGAGTTGCTGGTCGAAGCGCACGAGAAGCCGGACTCGCCGCTTATCAGCGCGATGTTCTTCGTCGGCTTCCTCGTCCTCCTGCTGATCGAGGAAATCATGGCATGACGGCTACACCGGACGCAAAGGTCTCGGCCGAGAGGCGCACGCTTTGGATCGTGCTGTTGCTCAACGCGGCGATCGCCGCCGGCTTCTTCGTGACCGGCCTGACTGGCGATTCCAGCGCGCTCATCGCCAATGGCGTCGATAACCTCTCCGACACGGCCGTCTATGGGCTGAGCCTCGTCGCGCTGAGCCACGGGCGCACATGGAAGACACGGGCTGCAACCGTGTCGGGCGTGGTGCTACTCATCTTTGCGGGCGGCATCCTGCTCGACGTCGGCCGTCGCTATATCCAGGGCAGTGAACCGATCGGGCCGACAATGATGGTGATGTCGGCGATTGCCGGTGTCGTGAACTATATCTGTTTGCGTCTGCTGCAACGGCTCAAGCAGCCCGATGTTAATCTGCGCGCGGCGACCACTTTCAGCTTCAACGATTTCATCTCCAACGGCGGCATACTGATCGCGGGGGCGTTGGTGCTGTGGCTGGGAACGAATTGGCCCGATCTATTGGTCGGCTTGGCTACCGCTCTGATCGCGATCAAGGGCGGCATCGAAATCCTGCGCGATGCGCGGGCAGAAACCAAGACCAACGCGGAGACGGCGTGATGACCGAAAAACTCGAACTCGATATTCCCGTCCTTCTGCCCGAGGTTCCCGACGTGGCCGATGCCTGTGTAGGGCGCCTCGTCTCGACGTTGAGCGCCAAACCCGGCGTCGAGCGCGCGCACGTCCTGCCCGCCGATGGCGACACACCGGCAAAGCTGTGCATCCATTTCGACGGGGCGGCCCTGCCGCTGCCGCGTGTGCGCGAGATGGTGCGGGCGGCGGGCGCCGAGATCAGCGGGCGATACGGCCATGCGACATGGCAGGTCGAGGGGATCGGGCACGAACGCCGCGCCCGCACCGTCGGCGAAACCCTGTGCCAAGTGCCCGGCGTGCTGCAGGCCGACGCCAGCGCCTCGGGCAGCGTCCGGGTCGAATATGACAAGGAGCGCGTCGATGAGGCCGCGATCGTCGCGGCGCTGGGCAAGCTCAAGGTCAAGCCGGGCAAGCGGACGGGCTCCGATCATGCTGGACACGATCACGGCGCCGACGGCCATGCCGGGCACGATCACGGGTCTGGTGGCCATGCGGAGGGCGCGGAAAAGCACGGACCGGATGATGGTCACGATCACGCCCACGCCAATTTCCTCGGCCCCAATACCGAGCTGATCTTTGCGCTTGCCTGCGGCACGCTGCTGGCGATCGGCTTCGCGATCGAGAAGCTGGTGGCGGGTACGCCCGACTGGCTGCCGACCGCCTTCTATGTCGGCGCCTATGTGTTCGGCGGCTTCTTCACGCTGCGCGAGGCGATCGACAATCTGAAGCTGAAGAAATTCGAGATCGATACGCTGATGCTCGTCGCGGCCGCCGGCGCCGCGGCGCTCGGTGCCTGGGCGGAAGGCGCGCTGCTGCTGTTCCTGTTCAGCCTCGGCCATGCGCTCGAGCATTACGCGATGGGTCGCGCCAAGCGCGCAATCGAGGCGCTGGCCGAACTTGCGCCCGACAAGGCGACGGTGCGCCGTGACGGGCAGACGACGGAGATTCCGGTCGAGGAGCTGGTGGTCGGCGACGTGGTGGTCGTGCGCCCGAACGAACGCCTGCCCGCCGATGGCTTCGTCATCAAGGGGTCGAGCGCGATCAACCAGGCCCCCGTCACCGGCGAGAGCATCCCAGTCGACAAGGAGCCGGTCGCCGATGTCGAGGCGGCGCGCGCGAAGCCCGATGCGGTCGAGGCGACGTCGCGGGTGTTCGCCGGCACGATCAACGGCGGCGCTGCGATCGAGATCGAGGTGACGCGGCGTTCCAACGAAAGCGCGCTCGCGAAGGTCGTGAAAATGGTGAGCGAAGCGGAGACGCAGAAGTCGCCCACGCAGCGGTTCACCGATCGGTTCGAGCGCGTCTTCGTGCCGGCGGTGCTGGCACTCTCGTTCATCCTGCTGTTCGCGTGGGTTGTGATCGACGAGCCGTTCCGCGACAGCTTCTATCGCGCGATGGCGGTGCTGGTCGCCGCCAGCCCCTGTGCCCTGGCGATCGCCACCCCGAGCGCGGTGCTGTCCGGCGTCGCGCGGGCCGCACGCGGCGGCGTGCTGGTAAAGGGCGGCGCGCCGCTCGAAAACCTCGGCTCGCTAAAGGCGATCGCTTTCGACAAGACGGGGACGCTGACGGAAGGGCGCCCCCGCATCACCGATGTCGTCCCCGTCGACGGCGCGAGCGAAGAGGATCTGTTGGCGCTCGCGGTCGCAGTCGAGGGCTTGAGCGATCACCCGCTGGCACAGGCGATCGTGAAAGATGGACGCGAGCGCTTGGGCGGGCGCGAGCTGCCGACCGCGACCGATCTCAAGAGCCTGACAGGTCGCGGTGTCACCGCGACCGTCGATGGCGAGACGGTGTGGATCGGCAAGGCCGAGATGTTCGGCGTGGAGGGTATCCCCACGCTGAACGCGGCCGCGACCGACGCGATTGCAACCCTGCGCGAGGGCGGGCGCACCACGATGGTCGTCCGCAAGGGCGATAAGGACATCGGCGCGATCGGGCTGATGGACACGCCGCGCGAGGCGGCCAAAGTTGCGCTCAAGCGGCTGCGCGAGATGGGCATCACCCGGATGATTATGATCTCCGGCGACCACCAGAAGGTGGCCGACGCCATCGCCAAGGATGTCG
Organism: Sphingobium anseongense; assembly: GCF_037725245.1. Lineage (NCBI taxonomy): Bacteria > Pseudomonadati > Pseudomonadota > Alphaproteobacteria > Sphingomonadales > Sphingobiaceae > Sphingobium > Sphingobium anseongense. The sequence goes on from NZ_JBBJUL010000012.1 coordinate 46,026, forward strand.
GGCTCGACGAGGCATGGGGCGACCTGATGCCGGAGGATAAGGTTGCCTCGATCAAGAAGCTCGCCGGCGAAGACAAGGTTGCGATGGTCGGCGATGGCGTCAACGATGCGCCGGCGATGGCGTCGGCGACCGTCGGCATCGCGATGGGCGCTGCGGGCTCGGACGTGGCGCTGGAAACGGCCGACGTCGCGCTGATGGCCGACGATCTCGCGCACCTGCCATTCGCGGTGGGTCTGAGCCGACACACCCGCGGTATTATCCGGCAGAATGTGTTCGTCAGCCTCGGCGTCGTGGCGTTCCTCGTGCCCGCGACGATCTTGGGCCTGGGCATCGGCCCGGCGGTCGCGATGCATGAAGGCTCGACGCTGCTGGTCGTGTTCAATGCGCTGCGGCTGCTCGCCTACCGCGATCCGGCGACGCAAGCGGCATGACGGCGGACCGCTACGATGCCCTGATCGTCGGCGGCGGCCCCGGGGGCCTCACGGCGGCGATCTACCTTGCGCGATATCACCGCCGCGTGGTCGTGGTCGACGAAGGGCATAGCCGAGCGAAATGGATACCGCTCTCCCATAATCATGCCGGCTTTCCGGATGGGATCGCGGGCGAAGAGCTGCTGCGGCGGATGCGCGAACAGGCCAAACGCTACGGCGCGACGATCCTGACGGATCGCATCGAGAACATCGACGGTAAGGTGGATGGTTTCGAAGCGCGAGGGTCCACCGTGACGATCTCCGCGCGTGCCGTCTTGATCGCAACCGGGGTCGAAAATCGCCGACCTGCGCTCGATGCAGATACGCACCGCGACGCCCTCCAGCGGGGAGCCCTGCGCTATTGCCCGGTCTGCGACGGTTACGAAGCGACCGGGCTGGCGATCGGGGTGATCGGCGCGGATACGCACGGCGTCGCGGAGGCGCTGTTCCTGCGCACCTTCTCGGACCGGATCACGCTGGTCGCGCATGAAACAATTGACCTGAGTGTTGACGATCGCTCCGCGCTCGCGGCGGCCGGAATCAAGATCGCGGCGAGACCGCTGGCCCGAATGGACTTTTCGGGCGATCGGGTCGCGCTCCACCTGACCGACGGCAGCGAGCTTCACGTCGACACGGTGTATCCGGCGCTCGGGTCGGACAGCAACAATGCGCTTGCGCGCCAGCTCGGTGTCGAGCTGAGCGACGATCGCTGCATCGTCGTCGATACCAAGCAGCGCGCGAGCGTCGCCGGCGTCTATGCGGCGGGCGATATCGTCATGTCGCTCGATCAGATCAGCGTCGCGATGGGCCATGCGGCAATCGCCGCGACCGCCCTCCACAACGATCTGCGCAACCGCGACGGGGAGGGCACCGCGTCGTGAAATGGCTGATCGTATTCGACCTCGACGGGACGCTTGCGGAGAGCAAGCGCCCCTTGTCGGCCGAGATGGCGGCGACGCTCGCGCGTCTGCTGGCCGTGGTCGATGTCGCGGTGATCTCGGGCGGCGACTGGCCGCAATTCGACCGGCAAGTCGCCTCGCGCTTGCCGATCGACGCCGCGCGCGAGCGACTATGGCTGATGCCGACCACCGGCACGAAGCTCTACCGCTTTGTCGACGGTGCGTGGCGCGCGATCTATGCTGAGTTGTTCGATGACGCGGAGAAGGCGAGCATCCGCGCAGCCTTCGACCGTGCGCTGTCGGAAGCGGGGCTTGCCGACGAACGCTTTTGGGGCGAACGGATCGAGGATCGGGGAAGCCAGATTACCTTTTCCGGCCTCGGCCAGGATGCGCCGCTGGAAGCGAAGGAGGGCTGGGATCGCGATCGCGCCAAGCGGACCGCGATCCAGAAGACGCTGCGGGCGGCGCTGCCCGGCCTTTCGATCAACCTGGGCGGCACCACGTCGATCGATGTCACCCGCGCCGGCGTCGACAAGGGTTATGGACTGAAGCGGCTGAGCAAGGAAAGCGGCGTGCCGCTGGCCGGGATGCTCTTCCTCGGCGATGCGATCTACCCCGGCGGCAACGACTATCCGGCGGCGGAAATCGGCGTGGATACGGTGAAGGTCCGCGACGTCGCCGAAACCGCCGCCGTCGTGTCGGCGATCATTGCTTGCCTGAAGCGCTGAGAGCCGAAATAACAAGGGCCGGAAATCAAAGATTGATAATAGTAGTTATGTTAAATTTGGCCAGTTCCCAGGCGATTAGAACGCCAGTTCTGCCTGCCTTGGAACCGCTCTCGGCTGGTCTTGTCGGCCGCCGATGAGACCCCGCGCGCACCCTGCCAGAACATATACGGCTTGGCGCTGCGCACCGCGATTATGATGATCGACACAATAGCCCTGATAGTGCCGCTTGAGCAAGCCAGCGCGCACGAGTTCGGATACTGCCCGGCTCACATTCGTTTTTCCCGACGCCCGCACTTGCTCACGGATGGCGTCGTCGACGATTGCCGTCGCCTGATCGACGTTGGCGGGCAATGCGCCTGACATTGCCAGATCGCTGCGTATCCGCTCTTCCAGGGCAACGCGCCGGGGGTCACGCTGCCCCATCGGGGTGAGCGCATCACAAAGCCAGTCACGCAAAGGAATGAGGCCGCCGCCCTTGGCCACTAACGGCCCCGCGCTGCCATCGGATCGGGAAACCTGTGCAATGAGGTTGAGCACCATGAAAGCGTAGCGCGGTCGAGACGAGGACCGCGCAAGCATCTCCAGCAAGCAGGGCATATCCAGTTGCGGGCGGCCGTCGCCAATGATCGGAGCGTGCAACATAACAGGATTGAATCAAGCACATATAGGGGGTGAAGTGAATCCCCTTTGCCGCAGATTTTCATCATTTTGTCGGCTGTGACACTTTGCCCGAAGGTAAAGTGTCACGCGCGCCCTTTCATCATCGCATCGGTCGGCTCGTGTTAAAGACGACCTGTGCTTTTCTTGCGGGGAGTTGGGTGCTGGAGGCAGCCGGTCTTGTTTTTCAATGGCTTCGCCGAACGGTGACTGGACGAAGCCGCAAACAAAATGCGAATCGTTCGCACTATGAGCAGTCTCGAAGATGCCGGCCGCTTGGGCGATATCACCGCATTCGAAGCAGAATGCCGGCAGGCGACAACGCTCGATCAGCTCAAATCCTTGCTTGATGCGATTGTGCGCCAGTTCGGATTCCGTTGGTTCGCATTGGTGCACAATGTCGACTTGAAGCGGACCACCCGCAAAGCCCTGCTGATAACCACCTATCCGGTGCGTTGGATCGAGGAAATCCTGGAGTCACGTCTCTATCTTGAGGATCCGGTTCACGCCGCTTGCGTCAAAACCGTCTCCGGGCTCACCTGGGATCAGATCGGCGATTATATCGCGCCCAATGCTCGCCAGCGGTCGATCCTTGAACGGGGTCGCGCACATGGACTGGCATCTGGGTTCACCATGCCGATCAGGATGCACGACGAGCCCGACGCGATGTTCACCATAGCGCGTCAGGGCGATGACAATATTTCAAGCCCGGACCTTCTCTCCGCCCGATTGATTGGCACCGTTGCGTTCGACCAGGCTCGAACCCTTCTCGGTCCAGATGAACTGGCAAACGTGCCGATAGCGCTCAGCCCGCGCCAGATCGACTGCATTGATCTGGTGGCACAGGGCAAGAGCGACTGGGAGATCGGACAGATACTGGGGTTGAGCCGCGATACTGTTCATGAATATGTCGAAGGTGCACGCCGGCGATACGGCGTGCGTCGTCGGACCCAGCTCGTGCTTCGCGCCGTGCGAGACGGACATCTGAACATCGACGCGCTCGTCTAGTAGCGCCGCCTCTCACAATAGCGAGCAGCACTTCAGGTCGTTTTGACTTGAGGCTCCTAGGGTCGTTGGCCATCAACGCCGACTTCCATTTCTACGCCCTTGCCATCCTTTGTTCGTCCGCTCCCCCCTTGTGGGGGGATTGCCCGAATTTGCCGCGCCGGGTTCAAAAGAGAGGTGATTTTCAACGGAAAGTGGTCGGAGCATTTTTAATGCAGCGGCGCTGAAAAGCGGAGAAATCGGATGCAGCGCCTGCACATCGCCCTTGCCGTGCCGTTCGTGGCGATGTCCGCCCAGACGGTTCCGGCGCGAGCCAACGATCTTGGCTGCCAGGTTCTGCTTTGCCTCGCAAATCCGGGCGGTGCGATGCAATACGGCGCGTGCATCCCCCCGATGACCAAGCTTTGGCAAAAGCTGGCGACCGGCGGCTCCTTTCCCGGCTGTAGCGGCGGCGGTGTCGCGAAGACCAAGGTTTACGACCGTGACTCCGCCACCCGCCGCCGTGTCGTGATGACGTTTGCCGATGGTCGGCAACAAACCTATTCGCTTGCCAATATCGAGCGCGTTACGCCGGCCCCGTATCCAGCCAGAATGGGTTCACAATGATCCTGCAACTGGCCAGCGTCGTTGCCCTCGCGCAGCAATGCGCGCCATCGGTCGCGCCGGAAACACTGGTTTCCGTCGTGCATACCGAAAGCAAGTTCGACACATTGGCCATCGGCGTAAACGCCCGCGGCATCCGACCCGAAAGACCCGCGACGCCTGCGGCGGCCGCCCGGATCGCCCGATCGTTGATCGCCAAGGGATATAATATCGACCTCGGCATCGGGCAGATCAACAGCGCCAATCTTCGATGGCTGGGTCTCTCGGTCGAGGACACATTCGATCCCTGTCGCAATCTCGCCGCAGCAGCGCGGGTCCTGTCGAGCAACTTTCTTGACGCGGCGCGCACCCAGGGTTCGTCCGATCGCGCGATCTCCGTTGCTCTCTCGATGTACAATACCGGAAGTCAGGCCCGTGGCTTTGGCAACGGCTATGTGGCGAGAGTCTATGCGAGCTCTGCGGTCATTATTCCCGCGATCAGGGGATTGGCGCCAACCGGCGCAGGCTCGGCCAGGTCCACCCCTCCAATACCCGCATCCGAAACGCCAATCCAGGAGCCTCGCATTGTGCAGACGGCGGTGAAAGCACCGCGGTCCTGGGACATTTCCGCAGGCGCCCAAACCGCCTCGATGATGGTGTTTGGTGACGGGACGCCGGCATCGAGAGAAGGACCGACCGAATGACAATTCCCGCTTCGACCATATCGATCTGGCTCCCGCCACGTCGCCGCGCTTTCGTCCAGACGCTGGCGCTCATCGCCACCGCCATCCTGGTTTCGATGCTGCTGAGCGACCCCGCGCATGCCCAGGCGGCCGATGGCGTCACGTCGATGGCCGAGAATATCAAGACCTGGCTGACCGGCACATTTGCCAAGACGATCGCGGTGATCGCGGTCGTCATCGTCGGCTTCATGTTCTTCACGGGCCGTGCCAGCCTCGGTCTCCTCGTGACGGTCATTGTCGGTATCTTCATCGTGTTCAGCGCGCAGTGGATCGTCGATACCATCACCGGCGGCGCGTGAGTGCGCCGCGATGGACGACGAAAAGCTTAGGGAAGAGACACTCTTCCTGGCCGTGACCCGACCAACGATGTGGTTGGGCGTACCGATCGAGGCATCGCTGCCGATCGCGCTGGCAGCGTGCCTGACCCTCATCATCACCGGCAACCCGCTCTACGCTTTCGCATTGGCCGGTGCGTTTCTGACGATTGCCCGACTGATTGTCCGGCACGACGCCAACGCGTTTCGACTGCTGTGGCTGTGGACGACGACCAAGGCGCGCTGCCGCAACCGCGGCTGGTGGGGCGGCAGCTCCTACTCTCCCCTGCCGATCGACGGGGCGAAGCGCCCGGGCTTCGCACGTGGCTAGCCGGGCCAGCGCATTGAGCGGAGCGACAGCCCGCACGCCATGGCGGATCCTCAAACAAGAGGCCGACCCGGCGCGTTACCTGCCCTATGCGCGCCATATCGACGAGAACGTCATCGCGCTCGACGGGCGCGACCTCATGATGATGTTCAAGCTCGAAGGCATGGCGTTTGAAACCGCCGACCCTGTCCATCTCAACGACTGGCACGAGAAGCTCAACGGTACGCTGCGCAATATTGCCGACGACCGCCTCGCGATCTGGACCCACATCGTTCGCCGGCCGATCACGGACTATCCCGAAGGCGAGTTCCGCTCGGCTTTTGCGGCCGACCTCGATGCAAAATATCGTGCGCGCGTCACCGCCAAGCGGATGTTTGTCAACGAACTGTACCTCACCCTGATCATGCGCCCGTCCGTGGGATCGGCCGACCGCACCGGCGTGCTGCTTCGCCGTCTGGCGTCGGCACGCAAGGAAGGGACCGAGGTGGACGAGGATGAGCTCGCACGCTTCGAGGACAAGGCGCGCGATATCGAGAAGCTCCTCGCACGCTGCCGGCCTCGGCGTCTGCACCTCTACGAGCATAACGGCCTGATGTTCTCCCAACCGCTCGAGGTGCTCGAGCTGGTAATGATGGGCCGCGCCGGCAGAGTGCCGCTGGTCCGCGGCCATCTCGGTTCCGCCATCTATGGGGAACGCGTGATCTTCGGCCGCGAGACGGTCGAGGTGCGCGCGCATGATACGAGCCGCTTTGTCGGTCTGTTCGGTATCCGCGAATATCCGGCCATGACGCGACCCGGCCAGATGAACGCGCTCCTTAGCCAGGACTTCGCGTTCGTTGTCACGCAGTCCTTTGCGTTCATGGGCAAGGCGCGGGCCTCCGAGCGCCTGCGGCGGCGCCAGAACCAGATGGCATCGACCGAGGATGCCGCTGCAAGTCAGGCGCTTGAGTTGGCGGACGCGGCCGACGATCTGCAGAGCAATCGCTTTGTCCTGGGCGAGCATCATTTCTCGCTCGCGGTCTTCGGTGAAAATCAGAAACGCCTAGCCGAAAATCTTTCGACGGCACGGGCTGCGCTCGCCGATGCCGGTCTGGTCTCGGCGCGGGAAGGCCCGGCGCTGGAAGCCGCTTTCTGGTCGCAGCTTCCGGGCAACTTTGCGTGGCGTGCGCGGCCGGCGGCGATCACGTCGCGCAATTTCGCCGCTCTCTCCCCCTTCCACACCTTTCCTGCCGGCAAGGCGGAGGGCAATCATTGGGGCGCTGCCATCGCTTTGATGAAGACCGCGGCTCAGTCCCCCTTCTACTTCAATTTTCATGTGAACGATCTCGGCCATACGCTGATCATCGGTCCGTCGGGAGGCGGCAAGACTGTCGTCCAGAATTTCCTGATGGCGCAGCTCGAGAAAACCGGCGCGCAGCAGATCTTCATCGACAAGGACCGAGGCGCCGAAATCTATGTACGGTCATCCGGTGGCACGTATCTGGCGCTGCGTAACGGCGTGCCGACAGGCTTCGCTCCGCTCCGCGCGCTCGAGCAGACCCCGGGCAATATCGTCTTCCTCGGCAGGCTGATCCGGCATCTGGTGACCCCCTCGGGCATCCAGCTCGGCGTCACGCAGGAGCGGATGATCGACGAGGGCATCCTCTCGATCGGGCGCCTTCCCCCGGAAGAACGGTCCATCCTCGCGCTACGCCAATTGCTCGGACAACGTGATCCGGAAGGTATCGGGGCACGGCTTGAGAAATGGTCACGGGGCGGAGCGCTTGGCTGGGTGTTCGACAATGACCGCGACGAGTTGACGCTCGAGGCCAGGTTCATCGGTTTCGACATGACGGATTTCCTCGACAATCCCGAGATCCGCACGCCGCTGATGATGTACATGTTCCACCGGATCGATGCCCTGCTCGATGGCCGCCGGCTCGTAATCGATATCGACGAGTTCTGGAAGGCGCTGGGCGATGATGCCTTCCGCGCCTTCGCGCAGGATGGCCTCAAGACATACCGGAAGCAGAATGCGTTTCTGGTCTTCGGGACGCAAAGCCCGGCCGACGCGCTGCGCTCGGACATCTCGCATAGCATCATGGAGCAGGTCGCCACCAAGATCCTCTTGCCCAACCCGCATGGCCGGGAGGTCGATTATATCGATGGGCTTGGCCTCACCCGCGCCGAGTTCAAACTCATCAGAAACGATCTGATCCCCGAAAGCCGGCGCTTTCTGGTCAAGCAGGGTCACGATTCCATCGTCGTGGAACTCGATCTCGGCGGGCTGTCCGACGAGCTGGCCGTCCTCTCGGGCACAACTGAGACCGTGGGAATCCTCGATCAGGTTCGCCGCGAACATGGCGACGATCCCAGCGACTGGCTGCCCGTCTTTCACGAGCGCCGCCGAGCCACCACCAGAAGGAAAGGATGAGGTCATGAAAGCATTACGAGCGCTCGCGATTGTCAGCGGACTGACGATGTCCATGCCGGCGTTCGCGCAAGGCATCCCGGTCTATGATTCCAGCACCTTCCTGCAGACGCTCTCGACCGTGAAGAACACCCTGTCGATGATCGAGCAGGGCAAACAGCAGATTTCGCAGGCGACCGAGCTCTACAACAGCGTCAACAAGCTGACGAACGTCAACCAGATCGCGTCGTCCCTGAACACCGATGCCGTTCGCCACCTCTTGCCGAGCGAAGCACGGGATATTCAGCGCCTCATGTCATCTGACACCACGGGCCTCGGTAGCCTTGGGACCGCCGCAGATCGGATCCGTATCAGCAACCGCGTCGAGCTTCCCGAACTGCGCCCGGATGCGACGGCTTTCGAGCGGTCGAACCGCGATTCCATCTCTCGAAATGGTGACATGGCGGCGCGCGACGCGGCCATTGCCGAGGCAGCGTATGGCGTCACCGCCCAGCGGACGACAGGTCTCGAGGAACTGCGCTCGTCGCTCGACACCGCGTCAGACGCGAAGGACGTGATGGATATCCAAGCCCGTGTCGGCGTGGAAAATGCTCATATCCAGAACGACGCAGTGCAACTTCAGGCGCTCACAATGAGGCAGCAGGCGGAGCAGCGGATTCGATCGCAGCAGGAGAGCGAGCAAATCTTAGCAAGAAAGCTTGGGAGCCTCCATCAATGAAGGCAACCATCTTCAAGGCATTCGCGCTTTTGGTCCCGGCATTTCTGGTCGCGTGCCAACCCCCTGCGCGCGGAAAGGATTACCTCAAAGCCCACCCCCAAGAGCTCGCGGAAGTCCTGAAGGCGTGCGCCGATGGCACGCATCGCGACGCACAGGAATGCTCGAACGCAGAGAGTGTGAAGACGCTTGATCAAAAGCTGCGCTCGCTGTCGCCGGCCCATTGACCGGGGAAAGATGAGATGGCCGACGGGCTCTTCACCACTCTCTACACCAACATCGACGGCAAGCTCGACATGTTCCTTAACGAGCGCTTGAACAATGTCATCGAGGTTGTGCGCGGCCCACTCGCGCTTGGTTTGGTCATCTATATTGCGCTGTTCGGCTACATGGTGATGCGCGGCATCGTCAGCGAGCCGTGGGGCGAGCTTGTCTACCGAATGGTGAAACTGTGTTTGCTCTACGTTGCGGCCACCACGGTCGCCTACACGGAGTGGGTAACTAATCCCCTGTTTCACGGCATGCCTGATGCGATCTCGCAGGCGTTGGCGGGGCATACCGTCACGAGCGTTGGCAACGTGTTCGACGACTATTTCAGCCAGTGTGACGTTATTATCGCGAGGATCGAGACCGAGGCGGCAACCTACAGCGATATCAACCCATACAAGCTCGTTTTGTACGTCCTGAGCCTCGGTCTTAAAGCGCTTGCCGGACTATCTGCGGCGATCGGCTTCTCCATCACCGTTTTCGCGAAGGTGGCACTGGCCATCATCATCGCGCTCGGACCGATCTTCATCGCCCTTTCGCTCTTCGAGACCACGCGAAGGCTATTTCACGGCTGGCTCGGGCAGGCCTTCAACTTCATTGTGCTGATGGCAGTGATCATCGCGATCACGGCCTTGATCACTGACCTTGGTGCTACCGCGATTACCGCATCCGAAGGTGTTGGAGACGCCGCCTTGGGTGCGGTGCTGTTCGCCGTTTATATTTTCTTGGGAACGATCTTCTTTTTCCAGGCGCCGTCAATCGCGACCGGCATTGCCGGGGGCGCGTCCGCCGGCATCGGCGCCTTCGCCGGCTCTGCGTGGGGGTCCATGGCGGCACCGTTCCAGCAACGCCGTATCGCTCGCAACAGTCGCAATCTCGAACGGGCCGCTCAGCGCGGCGGTTCGGTGAGCCGCGCATGAGGAAGGAACACCCAATGACGAGGCCGTCCACGATAGTCCGTGCGCTCCGACGATCGGCGGTCGTCATCGCCCTGCTCCCGACACTCGCCCAAGGGGCTTCCGGGCCGAAGAAACTGCCCGTCTGCAATGGCAAGCACCTGCGCGACGTCAACATCTATGGGAGCGTACTGCCGGGCTCGCCGATCCCCGCCGTGGTGGTGCCCCCTGCCCCACCACCCGTGCCACAGATCAAGCAACCAGCTGATCGCGGCACACCGCCCCCGCCCGTTCCTTTGTCCGAGAAGACATCGGCGCGAGCAGCTCCCAGCACCTATGGAAGTTGCTGATCATGCGGAATCAGACCGAAGGCGTGCCGGCCAAGGACGCCGAACTCTATTTCGGCCATGCCCGATCCTGGGATCAGGACCGCCAGCGTAAATCGTTGCGGTCCGAACGCATCGCCTGGGTGGTAGCTGGCCTGGGCCTGCTTGCCGCGACCGCGGAGGGTTTCGCACTCGCGGGCCTTGCGCCGCTGAAGACGGTCATGCCGTACATCATTCGCGTCAATCAGACGACGGGCGCCGTCGACGTGCAGACCACCGTCACCCAGAAGCCGATGCGCTATGATGAGGCGGTCACGAAATTTTTCCTCGCGCAATATGTCCGGACCCGGGAAAGCTGGTTGCCGGCGGCGGCCGAAGAGAATTTCCGGGCCGTCACTATCCTGTCCGAACCAGGCGAGCAGCAACGCTGGGGCCGGTTTTTCAGCTCGAACAACGCCGCAAGCCCACAGGTCGTGTGGGGCAAGAGCGCGGTCGTCCAGGCCCGCGTGCGCAATATCGCCTTCATCAACGATCGTGTTGCCAACGTCCGCTTCACGCGGACAGTGCAGACCGACACCGATACGCAAAGCAGCGACTGGATCGCGACCGTCACCTTCCGGTACACGAACGCGCCGATGGCGGAGGGCGACCGCTATCGCAACCCATTGGGGTTCCAGGTCGAGAATTACCGCGCGGACCCCGAGGTGGTGCGGTGAACCGCCTTCTTCCATTAGCGAGCCTTATCGCCATTATGGCGACACCCGCGCTCGCGGAGGACACGCCGCGCGGTGGGCCGGCGGATCCACGCGTGAAGTTCGTCGAATATCAGGAGACCCAGGTCTACCGGATCGTCGGCACATTCCGGACAGCGACCCAGGTCGTGCTTGGCGCCGACGAGACGATTGAACATGTCGCGCTCGGCGACACCGTCTCCTGGGAAGTGGCGGTTGCCGGTCACATTCTGTTCCTGAAACCCCGTGAGCGGGCGGGACCAACGAACCTTATCGTCACGACCAATCGCGGGGGTGAGCTGCGCAACTACGCCTTCGAACTGACGGCGCGCCGAGGACCCATCGGCAGCGGGAGCCGTGATACATTCTTCCAGGTTCGGTTTCGCTACCCGCGCGATGAAGCTGATCGTGCCGCTCGCATGCGCGCGACGCAGGAAGCACAGCGCGTCGCGGCATTGCAGGCGAGCGCCGTTCGGGGAGCCCTTGACCACGGCGTCATCGATGGACCGCGTAATCTGAACTACAAGGTCCAGGGTGCGAGCGATCTTCAGCCGTCGGAGATCTCCGACAACGGCCAGTTCACGGTCCTGCGTTTTCCCGGCAACCACGAAATCCCGGCGATTTATCTCGTGCGCCCGGACGGCTCGGAGACGTTGGTCCCATTCGATGTCCGGGACGAGTTCGTGGTCGTTCACGCTGTGGCGGCTCAACTGCGTCTGCGCCGGAACCGGGAGGTGCTGTGCATCTATAATCTCGCGCCAACACCTTACGGCGTCGATCACGGCACCAACACAGCGTCGCCGCATGTCGAACGCACCATACAAGACCCGAAGGAGTGAGCGCGATGGACGAGTCTGCGGCCGAGGCCCCTCGTCGCCCGCAAGGCGATCCAACACCTGAACGCGACGAAATCATCCGCGAGCGCGGCATCGATCCGATCGGTGGGATGACACCGGCAAAGCGGAACACCGCCCTGATTTTCGCGGGAACGGCGATGGTTCTCGGCATCTTGTGGGTCAACTCGGGGCCAAGCACCAACAATGCCGGCAGCCTGATGGGCAAACCGGAGTCGATGGCCAAACGCCCCGATCTGGCAGCGCGCGAGACCGTCGCGTATGATGCCGTCGCGGCGAAACCCAAGCCGCTTGGCGCTCTCGCCGCAGATCCCAACGCACCCGTCATCAATCCTCCACCTGGCACGCAGGTCGTTGGCCCTGACGGACAGATCGTTCCTGCCATGCAACCGGGCGCAGCGCCGGCAGGCGCGCCGCAGAATACGCGGCAGAACCTGGCCGACCAGGCACGGCGATCGACATTGATCGCCTATGGAGGGCGCGATGCGCTTCAGCCATCGGGCGGTGGAAGTGGCGCAGGTAGCGGCACCGCCAGTCCGGACGGCGGCGATGGTGCTAACGATACGGCCGCCCGCGGCGCACCCAATGCGCTCGACGCGCTTCGACAGAGTTCGGCGGTCGGCGAGGCACGGGCCTCGATGCTGCCCAACCGCAATTATCTCGTCACCGCCGGCACGCTGATCCCGTGCATCCTCCAGACAGCGATGAATTCTGCGCAGCCCGGTTACACCTCGTGCCTGATTCCGCGCGACGTCTATTCGGAGAATGGCCGTGTCGTGCTCATGGAAAAGGGCACCAAAGTCCTCGGCGAATATCATGGCGGCATCCAGCAAGGGCAGAACCGCCTGTTCGTGTTGTGGACGCGGGCCGTCACGCCGCAGGGCGTGCGCATCGACCTGGCTTCGCCGGGGTCGGACGCCCTTGGCCGCGCCGGCATCGCCGGGTCCGTGGACACCTTCTTCTGGGCGCGCTTCGGTAGCGCGTTGCTGCTCTCGCTGGTCGACGACGCCGCTTATATCGCCGGGCAGTCCGTTTCAGGTGGCAGCAACAACTTCAATAATACGACCCGGACCCCGAGCGAGGGGGCGAGCATTGCACTCCAGAACAGCATCAATATCCGACCGGTGCTGAAGAAAAACCAGGGCGAGGAGGTCGGGATCTTCGTCGCCAAGGACTTCAACTTCGCCGACGTCTACAATCTCGAGTTGCGGCGCTGAGGATGAGCGATACCGCTGTCCTGCGCCATTATCTCGCGCCGATCCTGCCGCTGCTGGAGCCGGTCGAGGTCACCGAACTGGTGATCAACAAGCCCGGCGAAGTCGGCATCGAGGATCATCGCGGTTGGCATTGGCATAGCGTCGCCGAACTCGACAGCGATTGGCTGGCGACGCTGGCCGTCGCGGCCGCAAGCTTCACCCGGCAGGACGTCAATGCCGAGACCCCGATCTGCTCGACGATCTTGCCGGGCGGAGAGCGGTGCCAGATCGTCATACCCTCGGTGACCCCGAATGGCGCGCCGTCCTTCACGGTGCGCAAGCCTTCCCGGGTCAATCTGGCGATCGATCAGCTCGAGCAGACCGGCCTGTTCAAGGGAACTCGCTCTGCGGCGTGCGGTCTTGGCGAAGTCGATGCTCAATTGGTGGCACAGCGCGACGCCGGTGACTGGCCGTCCTTCTTCAGGACCGCCGTCGCCGCCCGCAAAAACATCCTGGTGAGCGGCGCGACCGGCTCGGGCAAGACCACTTTTGCCAAGGCGCTGATCCAGTTGATCCCGCCCGACGAGCGGCTGCTCACGATCGAGGATACGCGCGAGCTTGTCGTCGAACACCGCAACGTCGTGCATATGGTCTATTCGAGCGAGCGACAGGGCCTGGCCAAGGTCGGCCCGAAGCAGCTGCTTGAAAGTGCGCTGCGCATGCGGCCCGATCGCATTCTGTTGCAAGAACTGCGCGACGGGACTGCCTTTTTCTATCTGCGCAACGTGAACTCGGGTCACCCCGGCTCGATTACAACCGTCCATGCCGGTTCAGCGATGGGCGCTTTCGAGCAGCTCACCTTGCTGGTGAAGGAGTCCGAAGGCGGGCGCGATCTGGCCCGCGACGATATCCGTGGGTTGTTGCACATGTTGGTCGACGTCGTCGTCCAGACCCGCAAGCGCGCCGGAAAATTCGAAGTCGAGGAGGTGTATTTTGACCCGCCTGTCGGACGCGCGACCGCTCACTAAGGTCGCGATCGTCGCGGGGATGCTCGCGGCAACCGTTTTGGCATGTGCCTTGTGCGCGGTGCTGGTCGCGCTCGTCGGCCTCAACCAGATCGGCCCGCGCACGCAGGTCTCGGCGATACCCGGATGGCTCTGGTACTATCGCCGCGACCCGCTTCTGCATCTGTGGCTGGAGCGCGGTGCGCTGGTCAGCGGCGCAATCGCCTTCGTCATCCTGCTCATCATCCTGAAGCAGGGGCGCACGCTCCATGGCGAGGCACGGTTCGCGCGCGAAAGCGAGATCCGGCGCGAACATCTGCGCAGCAACAGCGGGATCGTCGTCGGGCAGAAAGGCGGCCGCTATCTCGTTTTCGGCGGCACCGAACATGTCTTGCTTGAGGCACCGACGCGCGCCGGCAAGGGCGTCGGCGTAGTGATCCCCAATCTTCTGAGTTGGGCGGACTCGGTGGTGGTGCTTGATGTGAAGCGCGAGAATTGGGACATCACCGCAGGTTTTCGCGCGCGCCATGGCCAGTCGGTCTATCTGTTCGATCCGCTCGACCCCGAAGGGCGAAGCGCCCGCTACAATCCCTTGAGCTTCATCGACCGGCTCGACGACACCGATGTGATCAATGAACTCCAGAAGATCGGCGGCATGTTGTTTCCGGCTCCGGAAAAGGCTGATCCATTCTGGGCGGAAGCGGCGCGCGCCGCCTTTGTCGGCGTCGGCGCCCTTGTCGCGGCCAATCCCGCCCTCCCCTTCACGATCGGCGAAATCTATCGGCGACTGACGACGGGCGATCCGAAGGTCGAATTGCCGAAGGTCGTCGAAGAGGCGCAGAAGCGGGGGCAACGGCTGAGCCAGGCCTGTGTGTCGGCGCTGAGTGACTTCACCTCCGCGTCCGACAACACATTTTCGGGCATCAAGCAGACGATCACCTCGAAGCTCAATCTCTGGCTCAATCCCTATGTCGATGCCGCGACGTCAGAGACCGATTTCGATCTGCGCCAAATCCGCCGCGAGCGGATTTCGATCTATCTTGGCGTATCGCCCGACAATATTGATCGGATCGCGCCCGTCTATAACCTCTTTCTTCAGCAGCTGATCGATCTCAATACGCGGGAACTGCCTGAGAATGGCGGCCGCGTGCCGGTGCTCATTTTGCTCGATGAGTTCGCCCGCCTCGGCAAGGCACCGGTCATCGCGTCGGCGTTTTCCTACGTTGCAGGCTACGGGCTTCGCCTGTTGCCAGTCATCCAGAGCCGGTCCCAGCCCCGCGGTATCTATGGCGTGGATGTCACCGACGAGATCATCGCCAACTGCGGTCTGGAGATCGTATTCACACCCAAAGAACTGAAGGTCGCCAACGAACTTTCCGAGCGGCTCGGTTTTTTCACGATGAACGTCAAATCGAAGAGCCGGACGATCCATGGCCTGCTCGCCAACCGCAGCGTGTCGGAATCGGACCAGCGGCGCGCGCTGATGATGCCTCAGGAGCTGATGCAGATGCCCAAGGGCGACCTTCTGCTGATGCGCGGCGGGATTCCGCCCGTCAGGGGCCGCAAGATCGAGTATTTCCGCTCGAAGCGCTTCACGAGCCGGATCAGTGACCCGCCCAAGGTTGCGCCCCGTCCGATCGCGATTAACGCCGTGTCGTCCGCCGCCAAATTGGCAGGCGGGGCGAGCAGCAGCGATCCGTTAGCGCAGGCCCTTAGCGCGAAGCGGGCTGCTCTGTTGAACGACGGTCCAGCGACTGCGGCTGCGGAGCAGGCACAACCAAACTCGCGCGCGTTGACCGATGACGAACTGTCGGGCTTTGCCGAGATCACCGATGACATGTTGGTGCTCGGCAACATGGTGGATCTGCCACCCCCCGGCGATGAACAGGCCGCTATTGCCTTTGTCACGGCGATGACGGCCCGGGCCGTTCTCGAGCCCGTGGGTGCCGGCGCCCAATCTCCAGCATTTGTGACCGAGAGGCATGACCATGGCAGAGAGTGATCGCAAGCAATCGGGTACGGCGCGGACCACTACCAACAGCGTTGGCATCGACGCCGCCGAACGGCGCAAGGCGCGGGCGCCTGGGTCGGTTCCGCCGGAAAGGTCCTCGCCTGGGGGATCGAAGGGTCCCACTGAAGCGCCTGATCATGCCGGGGCTGTCGGTGTGCCGCGCCGCGCGCCCAAGGTGCATTCCCTCGAGGCGGGCGATGTGCCGGAGAGCGTGCGGAAGCGCTATTATGCCGACAAGGCAAAATGGTCGGGCGAACCCGCCTTTTTCACGACGGCGCAAGCAAAGGATCCCGCGTTTCGCGATCAGGGCCGGCGCTTGGTCACGGCGACGGAGAGCCAGGAGGTCGTCAAGGATCTGGTGGCGATCGCACAACACCGCAATTGGGATCGGATTCACGTCACGGGATCGGAAGAATTTCGGCGATCGGTCTGGATCGAGGCGAGTCAAAAGGGGCTGGAGGTACGTGGCTACAAGCCCAATGATCGCGATTTCCAGGAGCTCGACCGGCTCCGCGGAGAGACGAGCCGCAATACGATCGCGCCCATGGCAGCCCGTGACGTCGATGTCGCCCGTGGGTCAACCGGGATAAGCCGCCGGAGCGACGGCAATGGTTTGGAACGGCCCGATGCCCGGCGCGGCGATCGTGGCAACACGCCGAACGATCGTGCGGCCGACAGCCAGATGCGCGTGATGGAAGCGGTGATCCGACGGACGTTGTTCGACAATCCCGAAGCGGTCGCGCGGGTGATGACAGTTGCCCGCACGCAGCTCGATGCGCATATTGCGGCGGGACGGAACATCCGCCCGGCAATGGTCAAGGACGCCTCCCCGATCGTCAGGCAGGATATCGTCCGCGGCCGTGACCCAGCCACGCCCCCCATCCCTCGTCCAGGTCGCGAGCCCAAACCCCAGGAACGCAGCCGGTCTCGGTGATCCAAAATCGGTCTTTGTGCCGCAACCCCTCTACGACATATGGCTCAGGCGATCGGCTCCTGGTTTAAGAAACGCGACTTTTGTTCGTCTTCGCCGAACATTTATCACGATTGATAAACCGCGAGCGGCCCGACCCAAGGCCTGTTGGATGTATACTGCCTGCGCGGACCGTCCCACTAAAGGCGACGATCTTGCCATATAATATAACCTCCGTTATATCGAACGCGCCGGACATCGCTCATAGAGGCTCAAATTGCGCGAAGGATATAATCTCAAGACGCTTGGACCTCGGGCCGCCCAGCTGATCGTCGAACTCAACGAACGCCGTCAGCCGATTTTTTCGCTTGCGGACGTCACCGAGATCACAGGTCTGAGCCCGTCATCGGCACGCAGCCTCGTCGCGAACACGGAAGCGCGCGGCATCGTCACGCGTCTCAAGCCTGGCCTCTACAATCTGGTGCCATTCGAGCGGGGCCGTGACACCGAGCATGTGAGCGATCCTTACCTCATTGCAAGGACACTGGTTGGCGATGCGGACTATTTCATCTCCCACGGCAGCGCCCTCGAGCTGCACCGCATGGTCACCCAACCGCAGTTGGCCATCATCGTCTCCTGCGCCAAACGGCTGCGCCCGCAGCACATTCACGGGTATGAGTTCCGCTTCGTCGACGTCAAACCGCAGGATTTCTTCGGTCTGACCGAGATCTGGATCACATCCGAGGAGCAGGTCAGGGTCAGCGATCCCGAGCGGACCATCATCGATGGTCTCGACCATCCGCAATATGTCGGTGGCGTCACGGAGGTCGCCAAGGGACTCTGGATGAAGCGCGATACACTGCGGGTCGAACTGATGATCGAATACGCGCTTCGCCTCGGCGTTGGCGCGGTGATCCGCCGCCTGGGCTATCTGCTGGAATTATACGAACTGGCCGACACAGCCGCATTGGAGCCGTTGCGCGCGCGGCTGACGCCGACCTATCAGCGCCTCGATCCCCTGTTTCCCAATGAGGGCAGGATGCTGGCCCGATGGCGCATCCGACTCAACGTCGAGCCCGACGAACTCGATATAATCCGGAGCAGCTGATGATTCCCCAGCGCGATCTCTCCCGTATCGCCAACGGCCTTCTCAAGCCTCGCGGCCGCCGCGTGCCCGAGGCGGTGATCGAACGCGACTATTGCCTGGCCTGGTTCCTGACCGGCCTGGCCCAGCATCCATTGCGCGAATTTTTCGCCTTCAAGGGCGGGACGGCATTGCGCCGCTGCTGGTTCGAGAATTACCGCTTTTCCGAGGATCTCGATTTTTCGTTGATCAAGCCGATCGACCTGGACGCGATACTCTCCGGCCTGAACGAGATCTTCGCCATCCTCGAGGCGGCTTCGGGGATCAACATGGCCTATGATCGGCCCGACCGGCATGGCCATCAGAACACCCACACCTTCTATCTGAGCTACAAAGGCCCCCTGCCCGCGCGCAGCGACGTGAAAGTCGATATCACGATCAATGAGGTGTTCTGCTTTCCACTGGCTGAGCGCCCGATCCTGCGGACCTTCGAGGAATTTGCCGACCTGCCGGAAGGCCCGACCATTCTGGCCTACAGCCTGGCGGAGATATTCATCGAGAAGCTGGCGGCCCTGTCGGACAAGGCCCGCACCGAGCCGCGCGATCTCTACGACCTTTGGAATTTGCTCGAGGAGCGTGATATTCGACCAGCGGAATATCTCGCCGAGTTCACCCAGAAGCTCGCCCTTCGGGAACGCATGCCCAATGGCGTGACCGCCGCGATCGCCGCCAAGGAAAAGCGTTTAGGCACGCTTTGGACGGGGCGGCTGCAGCAACAGATGAGCGATCTGCCGCCATTCGAAGGGGTGTTTCGCGAGGTTATGCGCGTTCTGCGCGAAGCCGACCTGCCGGAGTAGAGCGCGCCGTTCATCGCCCCAACGATGGGCGTAAATTAATAGATTTGCTTGCTGATTCTGCCAAAGGTTATGGTGGTCAAGTTCGGGGGATGAGTTGGACGACACGCAGCGCTTTGCCTATGGGCTCAAGTTCGAGAATGCCTTTCTGCGCGAGCGCGGCAAGGCGTTCGAGAGCCTGTTCGCCCGTATCATGGCGCATGCCTTTCCGGGCGATTTCCAACCCGTCCGTCCTTACGGTCCGAAAGGCGACCTGAAATGCGATGGCTTCCGGGCCAGCGATGGCACCGTGTTCCAATGCTATGCGCCCGATGCAATGAAACTCGAACCCCTCCTTGCCAAGGTCGATGAAGATTTCGCAGGCGCGCTCGTCCATTGGACGACAAAAATGCTGCGGTGGGAGTTTGTCCATAACGACAGCCGCGGCCTCCCGGCCGAGGCCGTCAAGAAACTCGCCGCGCTCAACGCCGCGAATCCGAACGTCGCCTTGGCCGTCTGCGGCGAAGCGGAATTGTGGCTGATCGCCATGTCGCTCGCGCTCCACCAGCTCGAAGATCTCTTTGGCGCCGTTCCATCGGGCCGTGTGATGGAGAAGCTCGATTTCGAGGCGTTGCGGCCGGTGCTGCTTGCAATTCAACGGCAGGAACCGGACGCGGAACCATCGCTGGTGGCGCCGTCGGCGGCAAAGCTCGAACGCAATGCCCTCTCCCAGGACGCAGCCGGGCTGCTGCGGCAGGGCCGCCGCCGGGAGCAGTTGGTCGAAGCCTTTTTTGCCGGCTGGCCTGATCCCGACCTCGGCGAAGAGATCGCACAAGCGTTCCGGGTGCGCTATCAGGCCCTGAAGGCGGTCGGGCTATCACCGGACGATATCTTCGGCGAGCTTCAAGCCTTCGCGGGGGGTATGACCGGAGAGCCAGCGCGCCAAGGCGCGGTGCTCGCTGTGCTTTCCTACTTTTTTGAGCGTTGTGACATCTTTGAGGACGCGATTCGAATCGACGCGATATGATTCTACCGACCAAACATATCCGGCCCGATCGGGCGCTCCTGGCGGTTGGTGCCGACGTGCTCGGCTGCCTGCGCGAGCCGATGACCGTCTCGCGTCTCTGGGATGAGATACGCATTTCTCGCAGCGATCGGGCGGTGTCGGCACCGATCAATTATGACTGGTTCGTCCTGGCGCTCGACCTGCTGTTTATCGTGAAGGCCGTGCAGTTCGATCGTGGTCTGGTCCAGAAGACCGTTTCATGATCCACGGCCTTTCCAGCGACCTTCCGAGCTTCAAGAGCTTGGCCTTCCGGCCCGGGCTGAACATCCTGCTCGCTGACAAGAGCGATGGGGCGACCGATCGGCAGTCCCGCAACGGCGCCGGCAAAACCAGCCTTGTCGAGCTAATCCACTTCCTGTTCGGCGCCAATGCCGACAAGGACAGTATTTTCCGCTCCGATGAACTGGCAGGCTTCAGCTTCGAGGCCCGCGTCGATATCGGACCGACGCTCGTCGATGTCGCGCGATCCGGCACCAAGCCATCCCGCATCCGATTGCAGGGCGACACATCCGATTGGCCGATCGCCCCGTCTCTCGAAGCCAAGACCGGCGATCTGGTCATCAGCAACGAAAATTGGCGCGCCGCATTGGGCGCGCTGCTTTTCCGCCTGAACCCGGATGTGGACGACGAAGCAAACGGCCGCTTTCGGCCGAGCTTTCGATCTCTATTCTCCTATTTCGTGCGGCGGCAGAATAGCGGCGGGTTCGTGTCGCCCACACAGCAATCCTCGATGCAGCAGGCTTGGGATCAGCAGGTAGCGATCAGTTATCTCCTGGGCCTCGACGCGAGCGTGCCGCAACAGTTTCAGGAGGTCCGCACGCGAGAGCGCGCGATGGCGGAGTTGCGCAAGGCGGCAAAGGACGGCAGTCTCGGCCGTTATTTCGGCACGGCGGCTGATCTCCGGACCCGCATGACGATCGCCGAAGCCCGTGCCAGACGGATGCGCGAGCAACTCGACACCTTCAATGTCGTTCCCGAATATTCGGGGATGGAGCAGGAGGCTTCGCAGATCACGCGAGAGATTTCGACACTCAGCGACGACAATACCGCTGATCGGGAACTGATCCTACAGCTGCGCGCGGCGATCGACAGCGAGCTTCCGCCGGCGACGACCAGCCTGGACCGCCTCTATCGCGAAGCCGGTGTCGTACTGCCGGGATCGGTCGGTCGCCGCTTCGAGGAAGTGGAAGAGTTTCACCAGGCGATCGTGCAAAATCGGCGATCGCATCTGACGTCCGAGGTCCAGGCCGCGGAAGATCGTATCCGCACGCGCGATCGTGCGCGCGAAACGCTTGATGGCCGTCGTCGACAGCTGATGGGCATCCTCCAATCCGGCGGCGCGTTGGAACATTACGCAGCGCTCCAGCAGGAAGCCGGTCGCGCGGAGGCGGACGCCGAGGGGCTGAGACAACGCCTCACGACGGCGGAACAGATCGAAAGCACGAAAGCCGAACTCGACATTGAGCGCGCCCGGCTCCTGAAGACGCTTCAGGACGATCATCACGAGCGTCAGAGCATCATCGAGGAAGCGATCCTCGTGTTCGAGGATCTGTCCAACGCGCTTTACGAAAAAGCCGGGAGCCTGACGGTCAGCGCCACGCCCAACGGTCCCCAAGTCGATATTCGTATCGATGCCCAGCGCAGCAAGGGCATCACCAACATGCAGATATTCTGCTTCGATCTCATGCTGGCCGAACTGACCGCCCGCCGGGGCATGGGGCCGGGTTTCCTGGTTCACGACAGTCATCTGTTTGACGGGGTCGACGAACGGCAGGTGGCCAAAGCGTTGCAGCTCGGCGCCGATCATGCTGCCGCGGTCGGATTCCAATACATCGTCACGATGAATTCGGATGCTTTGCCGAAAGACGGCTTTCGTGACGGCTTTGATGTTAGTGCCTATGTGCTCGACACCAAGCTGACCGACGCAACCGAAACCGGAGGGCTATTCGGACTGCGATTTAACTGAAGTACGCCCTACCCCAACTTATCCACATCTTTAGCGCTCGCGATCAAGGGGCTTGCGTTTATCTTTGTCCGGCTCAGCCGAGGGCGAAGCATCTGATTTACGGCTGCGGCTGTCCGCTGCCGCCGAACTCCGATCGGCGATCATGATCTCCCGCGCCCGCTCCAACCGCCGCGACACCGCCGCCGGCATATCGGCCACGAACCCTGCGATATCTTCGGCCAGCGCGCGATCCTCGTCCTTCCCGGTTGCCGCCAGCGCGGCCGCGGCCTCTGCGTAAGCCCCCCGGATCTGCTTCTGGCGGCCGAGTGCCAGAACGTCCTCCACTCGCCGCTCCGGGTTCTCTGACCGTGCGAACGCCTGCGCGCGCTCTTCGATCAGCCGGTTGAGATCCAAATCCCTCCCCTGCCCCGCTGTCCGTGCCTCCAGATGGTGCGCGGGCGAGCGCACCCGCTTTTGAACATGGCCGCGCGCGCGGCGCGGCGTCGCTTCGGCGGCGATACCGCGCTGGCGCAATTCATGGGCGAAGGTTTCGCGCCAATGATGAAGGTCGGCCTTGCGCGGATTGAACCGCGCGCCGTCCGCCCCCTGGGTCGCGACGGTCAGATGGACATGGGGGTGAGCAGTGTCGGTGTGGAGCGCCACCATATAGCTGAACTGCCCTTCGAACTCGACGCGCGCGAACGCCTGGACGGCATCATGGATGGTCGCGGCATCGGTCGTACCGCCGGGCATCGACAACACCATCGACATCGAGGTCGGTCGCTCCTTGCCATGAAGGTTCATCGCCTGATCGAGCATGTCCCAATCGGCCGCGATCGCCTTCAGGCGCTTTTCGTCGGTGATGATCTCGCCTTCGCTGCTGCGAACCTCGAGCTTCCCATGCCGCGATATATAGCCAAAATGTTCAGCGAGATGCCTTGCCCCACGCTGCTTGCCCGATATCTTGACCATGACCTCCGGCGCCTTGCGCACGATGCGCTCAAGCTTGGCGCGCGCCTCGGCCGGCGACAACATCGGCGCAGCGGCGCTCCCGCCCCTGCCCTTGCCACCACCCGAACGGATCCGCAGCGTCCCCCCGCGCAGGCTGCGCTTGCCCCCGGTCGGCGGTCGCCAGGCTTCCATCAGACTGGGGAGCGGCAGGACGCCATCATCATCCTCAGTCATCGGGCGTATCCCAATAGCTCAGGTCACCTTTGAGCGCGCGGCCAATCGCGCGCAGCTGGTCGGCCACCTCGTCGCGAAAGGAGGCGACCCGCGCGGCCTCACGCGCCAGGTCGAGCCGCGAATCCACCATGGTCGCGGCATGAAGGGCATGGACCGCCTGGTTGAGATTGATGCCGATCCGGTTGAGCTCGCGCCAGGACTGCGCGATCTGTACCCTTTCGGCGCGCGGCGGAAGCGGATGTGTATGAAGCCGCCGACGCAACAGCATCACGAGCCATTCGGTCCGTTTTAGCCCGCGCGCATCGGCGGCCGCATCCAGCTTCTCAATATCCTCGCGCGTGAGCCGAAGCTGCAGCCGGTCAGTCGTGCGGGTCCGAGGCGAAGCCGTCTCGCTCGACCTGTCCCCGGCGTTCTCAAGCGCATCGTCGATCAGCTTGCGCAGGAGCGCTGAGCGACCGCCGGCGGCAGTCGCCCTAGCATCGAAGCGCGCCGCGAGATCATCGGGCAGACGGAGACCAAAGAACGCCACACCCCATTGCTATTGTTTAACAATGACGGCGCCAAGCCTATCCGGCCCTCACCTAAAACCACTCGTCTTATAGTCTGCTCAAGCAGACTCCGCCCGTCCTCAAGCCAGGTATCTCATCCAATCTGACATCTACAAAAAAGCAGAATATTTCCGAGCGATCCAATCCGCCCGATCCGCGAAAATGAAGACAGCCGCGCCCCTGAAGAAGGGGCGCGGCTGCCAAAACTGTCTGAAAAGCTCGATCGTTTCTACGCGGAGTGAGGGGTGAATGAGTGAGCGCCCGCCCCGCCGATGGTTTACCCCATAACGATATCGGCAACGGGCGCTTCGATCTCCTCGCCGTCGTCGAACACCACACGGACTCGCTCGGGCAGGATCAAACGTCCTGTCCGCCCGTCCAGGGTCACCCGAACCGCATCGAGGGGCTTGGGCTGCAAAGACACCTCTGCGCCGAACATCGACCGCAGGCCCGCACCGGCACGCACCGACCTTCTCGGCACAGCGCGCTCAGTGTCCTGCCCATTCGACAGGACAGGCACGTCACGTAACCCGGTATCAGGCGGAACCTCGGTTGCCTTGAGCCCTGCGATAAACCGGCCGCCCTCGGCCAAGGTCACGCTTTCATCGCCGAGCCGCTCGACATAGGCGCGCACCGCGTCGCCATGAGTGCGGGCAGCACGATGGAGGTCGTAGAGCAGCCGAATTGGCATCTGATCGATCGCTGCTCGCAACCAGGGCGCCATATCGGCACAGGCGGCATAGAGCGACACGAACTGCTTCGAGCGGCCGAGCGCGCGGGCGATCTCCGCCTGGGTGACGCCGGCGGCCAGCATCCGTTCGATGCCGGTCGCGAGATCATGCGGGGTCAGGCCCGCGCGCTGGTCATTCTCGACGATCTGATCGGCGAGCGTGTCGGCCCGGTTCACCACCGCCATCACGATCGCCGGAATAGTCTCGCGCCCGGCAAGGCGCGATGCCCGAAAGCGCCGCTCGCCGACGCGGATGACATGAAGCCCGTCCCCATTTTTCGGGGCGACGATGATCGGCTGCAGGACGCCGCGCGCGGCGATCGAAGCGGCAAGATCCTTGAGCTCCGTCTCGTCGAACACGCGCCGTGGGTTTTCGGGGTCGGCGATGATCCAGTCGAGCGGCAGATCCTCGACGCGCCGCGCGCTGTCGTGGAGACCGACAAGCAGCCCGAACTCTTCGGCGCGCTGATCGAACTTGCCCATCACGCCGCACTCAGGCGACGGTCGTCCATTCGGCGAACGATTTCTGCCAGGATCGGTCGGATTTCGTCAGCCGCCGCTTTCGCGCCGCTGCCGGTTTCGCGCCAGACCGGATGATGCTGTTCGGCCGAATGCTTGTAGGTCGGTCGCGCCTTGATGAAGGCGGGAAACATCAGTTTCTCGCCGACGGCGCGGGCGAGCTTGACCGCATTGTCCATTTCGCGCCGGTCGAACGGATTGACCATCGAGGGCAACAGCCCGAGAAAATCGACCTTGCGCCCGCCTCTCGCCCCTTCCGCTTTTTTGAGCGCTGTGAGCAGCATCTTGGCGCACTCGATCGAATCCTCGGCGACCTGGACCGGCGCGATCACCGCGTCGGCCACCGCCATCGCGCTCAAGGTCAGCTCATCCCATTTGGGACCGGTGTCGATGACGATATGATCGAAATGGGCACCAAGCGCGGGAAACCGGCCGAGGAAATCGCGGACATCCGCGGCTGCCTTCACCATCTGCAGGCGCGGATCGGCGGCGAAAACCGTGATGCCTGGCGCATCGCTCAGGTCGAGCCGCGCCTCGGGATCGAACAGGTCCGCTGCGAACCACCCGGTCCGCTCGCCGGCGAGCCGACGGGTGGAACTGCCCTGCGGATCGAGGTCGAGAAACGCGACCCGGTTGCCGCCTTGCTCGGCAAGATACCAGGCGAGGTGCGTTGCGAGAAAGGTCTTGCCGACCCCGCCCTTGAGCAGGCTGACGACGATCGTTCGCATCGGCGCCGCGCCGTCAGGATTCATAGTCGTGCGGACCATCGCGCAGGTTGCGCTCATAATGCTCGCGCGACGACCGGTCGCCACCGCCGCCGATGCCAGGTCCGACATAACGGAACAGGTAAACGGTGATGATGAAGCAGACGAATGCGAACAACAACGCATGGTCTGGATGACGCGAAAAATAGTCGGCCACGGTGGGTCTCCTTGGCATGTTCCAGGGAAACCGGTCGGTCCCCTCACCGCGCAGCAAAACGCGGCCGCTCGCGCCGCGCAGCCTCCCCTCCCGTGCCGGGAAGCAAGACCCGATGGGACGTCTGGGCGGCACCGGCGATAGTCTGCTCAAGCAGACTTTTCGGCCATCCCCCCGGTCAGGGGGATGGCCGGTGTCACACTCGCTCGGTGAGACATTTTGCGCAGCCGGGGGCAACGCCAGCGGGCTCGGTTGGCGCGACGCGATCAGCGCTCGCGGCTGACGCCTTGGTCAGTCGGCAGGCTCACGCAACCGCCACTGGTGGACCAGTGCGACGATCTTGTCGTCATAGCCAAGCTGGTCGGGATAGATCGCGCCGTGATGACCGCCCAGATAGACGAACACGATGGCCATGTCGGCCGCAACTTCGTGGTCGACGCCAAACAGGTCGGCAAGATCGAACCCGCCATTGTCCTGCGCATTCCACCAGGCGAGCAGGAAGTTGGCGGCGCGGCGCGCTTGCCCCGTGTCCGAGGCGGCCAGATCGAAAAGCCGGTCGAGGGCTTGGATGACGGGCTCGCTCATCTGCGAATCCTTTCGGTAAAAGGTGGCCCCGACAGGGTCGGGGCCATGATAGCTCAATATTCGTGGGTGAGAAGCAGCGTCAGCACGCGGGTGGTGACGTCGGGATCGGTCGGATCGGGCGATCCATAGGTCAGCGCGCGATCATAATAGTCGATCTTCCAGTACAGGGTCTCGCCGGCAAATTCGAAGCGCCCGAAATCACGCTCGCCCTGGGGATCGACGTCGGGACCAAAGGCGTCATAGTCGCGCACGGTGCGCAGCAGTTCGGCGCGACGCTGGAACCCGCGAAACAGGCTGGTATCGCCGATCAGCTCGGCGACCCCGGCGGTCATGACCACCTGGTTGACGCCCGGGCTATGGATGGACTGGCGCAGGGCATCATTGAGCCGCGCGATGGTCGCGACGCGCTGGTCTGCGGATACGGCTTTGTCATTTTGGGGGTCGGCCATGACGTTCGACGTCCTCATCTGTGTCAGACCCCGCCGATCGGGGCCTTTCGACAGGCGACCGGACCGCCGGGGCATAGCGCGCCCGCGCACCCGCAGGGTCGCAACGGATGTGGAGAAGCCCGGCATCGGGCTTGCGCTGGCAAGTGCCGCGGCGAGGACGCCAAGCCAGAAAGGAACCATCGGTGCAGCGGTGATAGGGAAAATGGAACGGCATGGCCGACTTTTCGGACGTGCTGCTGGACGCGCGACTAAGGGCTTCGCTATTCCCTCGATCATGACAGACACCGCCCGGATCATTGCCCTCTGGCCACGCTGGACATTGAGCGTGGGCGTGATGCAGCGGCTGCAGATCCAGGTTCGCACCCAGTGCCGCCGCTGCGGCGCCCTGATGCGCGCCGATCTGGACGATCTGGTCGCCCGCCATGGCGCAAGTGCGTCGCTGATCGATCGCCAGGAGCGATGCCGCATGGTCGCGTGCGATGGCGCGACCTTCTACCTTGCCGCCCGGCGGCATGGCGAACCGTGGCGAATCCTGCTCGATGCCGCGGCGCTGCGCGACGGCCTGAGCCTATGCCCGCCAGCGCATCTCGCCCACGGGCGACCGGCCCCTGTCGCGCTTGCCGCAGACCTGCGCGGTCCAGGGCGCCGTTGACGGCCTGCCCCACGGCAGGGATCGTGACCCGCATGGGCCGAGACCCGGCACGGGGCTCGGGGCGTTTCGCCTAGAGCCCGGTCCGGCGCAGCCGGAGCCGCCCCGACCGCTCAAGCCCCCTTTGCATCGCCCAGATCACCGAACAATCGACGCAATATCTCATCCAGGCTGGCGACCTTCTCGAACCTGGATATCCGCACCTTGCGGTGGTTCGGCCGCTCATTCTTCTCGCCCTCCGATGTCCCCTTGCTATGCTTGGCGACGGCAAACGTAGTGATGTCCGGCAAAGGCTCGCCTGGCCCCGCGCCGAACCACAGATAATGGTCGAAGAGGAGATCCGGCGTCACCACGATCCAGATGACGCATCCGCTCGGCTTCTCCATCAGCTTGAGGCTGATCTTGACCTCATCGGTCTTGCCGCCGACGATTTTGGTCTTGAACTGGATATGGCGGGTCACGCGGCCGCGGGCCATGACCAGATCATAGCCGCCCGCGTCGAATTCGGAGCGCAGCACCTCGACGTCGGTCACACCCAGTTGCCACAGGCGGCGCAGCGCGTCCCCGACAAAGACATGCTCCACGATGCGTTCACGCAGGGTGGAGTGGATGAAATGCGGGCTCGCTTCCTCGGTAAGATCGTCCAATCAGCGCTCGCACAATAAGGGCGGGGGCGAAGGCCCCCGCCTGAAGGTTTCAGCTGAACGGATCATATTCATTGATGACCGCGACGTCGCCATCGAACTCGTCGGCGGTGATGACCGCGAACTGCGTACCGATCCCGATGACCATCGTTGCAATCATGAGGGTTCTGGAGAGGCCGAGCGCGTGGAGGCGGGCGATCTTGATGTCGGTGAACATATCGAGGCTCCTTGCCAAGCCGGCGGGTTCATCCCCGCTCGACTGGCGCCCGATGTGTTCGGCCGGTGGCCGCGATCACTTTTTTGCCAACGGCCAAAAAGCCGTAGCGCAAGCGACCGGACCCTTTACGGGTTGATCGCATAAGGCCGCCGGCCGGAACAAGGATTGCGCCTCAAAGAGCGGGTGGACCCGCCTGACGCCAGAATTTGGGCTTCGCACCGACCTTTCTAGAATGTCTCCAGGGTCGGCTCTTGCGCAGATCGCGCGGTCTTGGGCAGGATGCTGGAGAGCTCATCCATCGAATAAGGTTTGTTGAGCAGTGCGAACCCGCTGGCTCCTTCGTCGGCCAGGACATGGCTATAGCCGCTTGCCAAGATGATCGGCAGGCCGGGATAGAGGGTGGCCTCTTGCCGTATGTTCTTTTTTTGTTCTATGTTTCTCTCATGCTCCGAGTCGATGAAGATAGCCTAGCCCTCCATCTCGAGGTGTCGCTCGCAACCGCCGAGCCGGCACTGGTGACGGATATTCGCTGCGGTGACGCGGCCGCACGGCGGCGTGCGGTAGCGCAACTGGCCCGGCATCTGGCGGTCCGTTTGCGCTGCTATGATATTCTCGCTGACGAGCCCGCCGCGATAGCGGGGACATTGCCGCTCTTCCCCGACGCATGACGAACAGCTTGTCCCGATCCCATCGCTGATGCTCATAGCCTTGCTTCTGGCTGTCGCGACCGTCCCCGCCGGGCAGATGTTCGCCTGCACGCCCATCAGGGTGTGGGACGGTGACGGACCGGTCTGGTGCCGGGAGGGACCACGGATTCGGCTTGGCGGAATAGCGGCACGCGAAATCGACGGCTCATGCCGGCGGGGACAACCCTGCCCGCGCGCCAGCGGCATTGCCGCGCGGGACGCGCTGGTCCGATTGCTTGGCGGCGCTAGAGGCCGAAGCGGCACCGGCCATATCCTTGTCACTGGCCCGAGGCTCCAATGCCGGTCAACCGGCAACGCGAAAGGGGATCGCACCGGGGCCTGGTGTTCTGCACCGAGGATCGGCGACCTGAGTTGCGCCATGATCGCGACGGGTACAGTGCTGCGATGGCAGCGCTATGCGGCAGGCCATTGCCGCTGACAGAGGCTGATGGTCTGCCGTATGCCAACGGCTCATCCCTGTACGGTTTGGGGCGCGATTGCGATCGACGAGAGGTCGTTCGTTGAATCTACTTGAATGCCCGCTTCGCTCCGTTCGGAATAGCGATCGACGAGTTGGTCCGCATGCGGCCGCAGCAGGACGGTAAAGCGCACAAGCTCCTCGACCACATCGACGATGCGATCATAATAGCTCGACGGCTTCATGCGGCCGTCATCGTCAAATTCGGCGAACGCCTTGGCCACGCTCGACTGGTTGGGGATCGTGAACATGCGCATCCATCGGCCAAGGATGCGCAGTGTGTTGACGCTGTTGAAGGATTGCGAACCCGCGCTGACCTGCATCACAGCCAGGGTCCGCCCCTGTGTCGGGCGCATGCCCTGATACGCCAGAGGCAGATGGTCGATCTGGGCCTTCATGATACCGGTGATCTGCCCGTGCCGTTCCGGGCTGCACCAGATCTGCCCTTCCGACCACAAGGAATGCGCCCGTAGTTCGGCAACGGCCGGGTGGTCGTCCCCTTCGACCTGGTCGGGAAGCGGCAGATCAGAAGGGTCGAATATCCGCGTTTCACATCCGAAAAACTGGAGAA
Source organism: Sphingobium anseongense (assembly GCF_037725245.1). Classification (NCBI taxonomy): domain Bacteria; kingdom Pseudomonadati; phylum Pseudomonadota; class Alphaproteobacteria; order Sphingomonadales; family Sphingobiaceae; genus Sphingobium; species Sphingobium anseongense. The sequence goes on from NZ_JBBJUL010000012.1 coordinate 76,179, forward strand.
GCCGCGCAGATTCCTCCACCACAAGCCGCGAGTAGGATCGCTTCCGCAAGCTGCCATAGAGGAGAAGAATGCGTGGCGGCGGATCGTTCGGGCCGAGACCAAGCGCGGGCCTTCGGCGGGCAAATGCCATCTTCAGAGCCGGCAGATAATCCGGCTCGGATAGCTGGCGCAGGCGTTCAAAGGCCATGATGTCCTCGCTCATCGGCCTTGCTCGGGCACGGTATCAGGAAACCAGCGGCGACCGAACCAGAAGGCGACATTCACCAGCAGGATCAGCACTGGCACCTCCACCAGTGGGCCGATGACGGCTGCGAAAGCGACCGGGGACGCCAGCCCGAAAGCGGCGATCGCGACGGCAATGGCCAGTTCGAAATTATTGCCCGCAGCCGTGAAAGCCACCGCCGTCGTGCGTGGATAGTCGCTGGCGATAAGCTTGCCCATGAAGAAGCTGATTGAGAACTGGACAACGAAATAGATGGTCAGCGGGATGGCGATGCGGACGGCATCCCCCGGGAGCGTGACGATCTCGCTGCCCTTCAGGCTGAACATCGCAACGATCGTGAACAGGAGGGCGATGAGCGTGACCGGACCGATCTTCGGGAGGAATACGCCCTCGTACCAGTCGCGCCCTTTGGCCGCGACGAGACCCTTCCGGGTCAGATATCCCGCGAGGAAAGGGATACCGAGGTAGACCGCGACCGCTTGCGCGATGATCCAGAAACTGACGTTGATGACGCTGCCCTCCAGCCCGAACAAGGGCGGCAGGAAGGCGAGGAAGAACCAGGCATAGAGGCTGAAGAACAGGATCTGGAAGATCGAATTGAACGCCACCAGCGCCGCGACATATTGATTGTCGCCCTTGGCAAGCTGGTTCCAGACAATAACCATCGCGATGCATCGGGCCAGCCCGATCAAGATGAGACCCGTCATATAAGCTGGCTCGGCGCGCAGGAAGATGACGGCCAGAAGGAACATCAGCACCGGGCCGATGATCCAGTTCTGGACAAGCGATATCGCCAGCACCCGCTTGTCCTCGAAGACGCGCGGCAGCTCCTCATAGCGAACCTTGGCCAGCGGTGGATACATCATCAGGATGAGGCCGATCGCGATCGGTATATTCGTGGTGCCCCAGGACAGGCCGTTGATCGCGGCAGGTAGACCCTCGATGCTCGTGCCAAGGCCTACGCCCAGGGCCATCGCCAGAAAAATCCACAAGGTGAGATAGCGATCGAGAAAGGATAGCCGTGGTCGACGGGTCTGGGTCATTGCGGTTCCTTGAGCGGTGGGGCGGCGTCACCGACGCCCAGCGCGATCTGCATGTAGATGGTGTCGAGCCAGCGTCCGAACTTGCGTCCCACCGACCGCATCGTGCCGGCATGTTCGAAGCCGAGCTTGGCATGGAGGGCGACCGATGCCGCTTCACCCCCGCCGATGACGGCAATCATCTGGCGAAATCCTGCCACCTCGGCCTGTGTCAGCAGAGCAGCAAGCAGCGCCTTTCCGACACCTCGGCGCTGATGCCCGGGATCGATATAGATCGAGTTCTCACAGCTCGATGCATAGGCCGGCCGATCGCGAAACTGCGTGGCATAGGCATAGCCGACAACATGGCCGCCCTGCTGGGCGGCGAGGAACGGCCAGCCTTTCGCCAAGCATGCATCAATCTTGGCTTCGGTCTCCATCACCGAGCGCGGGCTGGTATCGAAGCTGGCGGTGCCCTCCCGGACATGATGGGCGTAGATGGCGGCGATCGCCGGCGCGTCGGCGAGGACCGCCGGTCGGACCGTGAACGCTGCCATCGTTCAGCCTGCCGTGACGCGGTTACCGGCAGCGTCGACGACCTGCTCGCCGTCTTCCTTGGCGAAAGCACCGCGTTGGGCCGCGGGGATGAGTTCCAGCACCGCTTCGGAAGGGCGGCAGAGCTTGACGCCGAGCGGCGAGACCACGAGCGGACGGTTGATGAGGATGGGATGGGCCATCATTGCGTCGATCAGCGCCGCATCGGAAAGACCTTCATCGCCCAGGCCGAGGTCCGCAAAGGGCGTGCCCTTCTCGCGCAGCAAGGCACGCGCGCCGATCCCGGCGCGTGCGATCAGGCTTTCGAGTTGACTGCGTGAAGGCGGCGTCTTCAGATATTCGACCACATGCGGTTCGATCCCGGCGTTGCGGATCATCGCGAGCGCATTGCGCGACGTCCCGCATTCGGGATTGTGGTAGATGATGATGTCCACGGTCATTCACTCGCCTCCGCCTTGGCGCTCGCGCCTTCGCCCTGTCCGATGTCCTTGAGCTTGCGCCGCATCGCCATGTCATCGAGGCTCGAGATCGGGAGCGCCAGAAACAGCGCAATGCGATTCTGCAAATAGCGCAGCGCCTGCAGGAAGGCCTCGCGTTGCCCCGCGCCCTCGATCGCGGCAGGGTCTTCAATGCCCCAGTGCGCTGTCATGGGATGGCCGATCCATACCGGACAGGTCTCTCCGGCTGCATTGTCGCAGACCGTGAAGATGAAATCGAACTGCGGCGCACCGGCACCGGCAAACTCATCCCAGCTCTTGGACCACATATCGGTGGTATCGAAGCCGAGCCCCTGAAGCACCGACAATGCCATTGGGTGGACCTGCCCCTTTGGCTGGCTCCCGGCGCTATAGGCTCTGAAACGCCCCTCGCCGAGCTTGTTCATGACCGCTTCGCCAAGAATGGAACGCGCCGAGTTTCCGGTACACAGGAACAGGACGTTATAAATACGGTCGGGCATGCAGGGCTCCGTCAGCAGCAGGGAACAAGCTCGGCGATCAGCGGCTCGCACAGTTCCGCCCTGCCCCCGCAGCAATCCTTGACCAGGAACAGGGTCAGCGCCTTGAGCTGATCGAGGTCGGCGCGGTAGATGATCTGGCGACTGTGGCGCTCGGCACGGATCAGGCCCGCACGCGCAAGCCCGCCCAGATGCGATGACATCGTATTCTGGGGGATATTGAGCTGGCGGGCGACTTCGCCGGCGGCCAGGCCATCGGGCTCATGACGCACCAGCAAGCGAAACGCATCGAGGCGAGTGCCTTGGGCAAGCGCCGCCAGTGCGCTGATAGCAGAATCATTGTCCATATATCGATAATATTGGATATATGGATTTCTGACAAGCCCTGCAGAGGAATGCCGACACAGCAAAAGGCCCGGTGGTTGCTGCCACCGGGCCTTCGCGGGTTTCAGAAGGGAATTTCGTCGTCATCGACCGAGCTGTCATTGCCGCCCTGGTCGCCACTGGCGGGCTTGGCGCGGGTGAGGAAGGTCACCTCGTCGGCGATGATCTCGACGCCGTACCGCTCGATATTCTCGTTGTCGGTCCAGCGGGTGTAGTGGATGCGGCCGCGCACCATCACCTTCATCCCCTTGTCGACATATTGTTCGACGGTCTTGCCGACGCCGTTGAAGCAGGTGATCCGGTGCCATTCGGTATCTTCGATCCGCCGGCCATTGTCGTCCTTGACGATCTTGCCGTTGCTGTCGCGCTTGGGCCGCGAGGTCGCGAGGCTGAAATGGGTGATCTTGGTGCCGCCCTGGGTGGTGCGGGCTTCCGGCGTGGCGCCGACATTGCCGGCGAGGATGACGAGGTTCTGCATGTCGAGGTTCCTTTTTTGGGTGCCGAAGGGACCGTCCCTTCGACTGACCCCCGAAAAAGGCGGGCATGGGCGATGCTTCCACCGGAGCGCGTCAGCCGCGCAGGGGAACCCCGAAACAAGGGGTGGTGCGGGCAGCCGTGGCACACGGCAACTCGGCCCGAAGGGGAGCGGGTTGGAAGGACCGAACGACCGACTTAGGGATCAGGTCAAAAAGAAGGGATGGTGGCTTTGGTTCTATGAAACCCGGGAACCGGTGCAGAAACCTTGCCCTATCGCCGCGGCATGTCCCCGCCAGGCAGAGACCCCACAACCGGCCATCAGCGCTTTTCCCACCTTGGACTGTCGTCCGCAGCGAAGCGAAGGCAACGCTCACGGCAACAGACATAATGGCCGTCTGACGCACGGTACGCTTCAGGCCCGCCCATTCCCCGGCTTCATGGATTGGCGAGCGCCTTTTCGAACCGCGCACAGGATGATGCGGTGTGCGCCGTCACGCGATCTGCGCTCGGATCACGGCAAGGAGACGATCGACGCAGTGAGAGGCGTCGGCCATATCGAAGGGTGATGCTCCGGCCCGGAACAAGGCGTCGATCTGGTGGCGGCGATAGGCCGGCGAAAGGATCGCGGCGAGTTCCGGCAATTCCGCAGGCAGGTCGGACAGGCCCGCCTCCATCGCAAGCGCCAGGGCCTTTTCGAGGTCATGCCGAATATGGACACGGTTCCAGTCGTCGGCATAGCCGACCTTCATCAGAAAGGCTTTGAGGCCGAGTTCGATCGCGATCGCCAGCGAATGTGCGGCACTCGCGGCGGCGATCTCCACGCTACCCGCCGCACCGCGGGCAAATCCCATAGCATTCGCCATGAAAGTGGCGATCAGCGCCGGATCCGCGATCCCGGCGAAACGGCGCGCGGCGTCATCGAGCGTTGCGGCAGGAAGCCCGATCAACCAGCGCGGCCCTGCGATATTGCGCAGATGGCGCAGATGTGCCGAACCCGGTTCATCGGTGTCGGTGCCGGCCGACCAGCGTAGCAGCAGCGCGGCCTTCCAGCAGCGCCCGTGACGCTGCCGGAACGCCAGCAGAGCGCGCAGTTCCTCATCATGCAAATCGCGCATCATCATCTCTCTCTAGTTCGTGGTAGGGCGGCAGCCGGCGCAGCGTCGGCAACGCGGTTGGCTGGTGGACTCTGAACCGCGCCCCGGCCGCCAAAACGGCCGACGGGTTCCAGTGCTGCTCGACGACACCAAAAACGGCCTCGGCGCCCTCCCCTCTCGCCTGCGGAAATTTCCAGGGGACGACGGTAAGCGCAGCGAAAAAAGGGCCGCCGGAAAACCGGCGGCCCGCGGCTTCAGCCCGCAGCGCGACGGGCAGCTGAAGGAGGGCTTCCCAATGGGCCGCGGCGATCAACGACACGCAGTCCCCGAGCCTTGGCTTCGATGACAAGCCGCTCCGTCACGCCGTTGCCCTGGAAGGCGACCACGAACCGCGGCTTGAGCGAGAGCATCTGCTCGTTGCGACGGAAGCCCGCGCGATCCCCGAGTTTGCGATCGAGACCGAACCGCACCTGCTGGATGCCATTCTGCTCGGCCCAGGATGCTGCAAGCCGCTCGATACCCTTCATATCGCCGCCGTGTACGAGATACATGTCGCCGACATGGGCGCGAACCTTGTTGAGGGTGGCCAGCAGGTTATCGGCGAACGTCTTCATATCGTCGTCGTTGGCGAAGGTGAGGCGGCCACCGGCGAACACAACCGGCGTACCCTGCGCGGTGTTGGCGTTCAGAGCCCGCTCGCGGCGCGCCCGCAGGAAGGCATGGCCGTCGACGATCCCGGCGGTGACGCCGAGCGAGATGCGGTTGCCGGACGACGGCACCCACGATCTCCCGGTTTCGCGGATATAGTGGGCGGCGGCGACATCGCGCATGATCTCGAAGGCACCAGCGGATTCCTCGACCTTCTTGGCGAGATCGATCTTTTCCTCCAGATTGGCCGTGCTGATTTCGGAGCCGTCCTGTTCGGCGAGGAGAAGGCGGATGTCGTCGGTCAACCGATCGACCAGTCCGTGTTTCTTGGCGGCGGCGCGGTGGAAGAGGTTCACCAGGCCCCAGCCCAGGTCTTCGATGTCACGCTCCAGTGTGGTGTTTCCCATCGTCGTGAAGAGATCGCTCCAGATTGCGGTGACGGTCTGCTCCAGCGCCTCGGTTGGTGGCGGCGCCATGCCACTGAGGTCTTCAGCGCGGGGTTCGAGGTGCCCTAGCTCCAGTGCCGCGAGTGCGGCTGCAAGCGATGTGGACATGATAGCGAGCCTTTCTGTCTGTGCCGGCGGCCTCTCCGCCGGATGCGCATCCTCCGGGCGCTCGCAAAAGAGGGGCTGGCACCGAGGCACAGCCGAGGGAAACTCGCGAACAAGGGGTGGTGCGGGCAGCCGTGGCACACGGCAACTCGGCCCGCCGTTCGCGGGTTGCCAGCGCCTCGCGGGCGCCCATATGCGGCATCCTCTGGCGGGGAGGTATCGACACAGACCGGTTTCGCTTTGCCCTCAGCCTCTGCCGTCGATCCGGAACGGGGGTATCTCCAATTCCGCCGCTGCGAGTTGCGACAGCACCGCCGCGTAGCTGCCGAGACCGCGCACCGTTTCCGCCGAGATCAGGATCTCGTCATCGTCCGAGGCGCTGAAACGCTGAACGGTCGTGCCGTCAAAGACCACCCGCTCCGGGCCGAACGCCCCAGGAGCGCCGCCAGCCCAGCGGGCGAAGACAAGGGCATGATCGACACAGAAAGTCTCGATCGCCTCGAACCGGCCCCAGGCAACCTCATGGTCGGCCAGGTACAGGGGAACGCTCGTATCGAGATTGTCCGGATCGAACGCGGTGCCCTCCCAATCCGTGAAGGCGCCGTCGCTCGCGACGGCAGCGCAGAAGCCGGGAAGGAGGTCAGGGGACAGCGATCCGCCGATGCGGATCGCGACAGAAGCGCGATCGGCCATGAGAGTCTCCGTAGCTAGTGAGGGGGTCAGCCTGCGGACTGACCCCGGTGGAATGCGTCGAGCCAGCGCGCCATCGACATGCGCTGCTCGACGGGTTTGCGCGCTTGCGCCGCCTGGAAGGCGACCAGCGCGAGCGGTGCATCGGCAACGATCCGGTCAACCTCGCTCGGTGGCAGAAGGCCGAGCGCACGGATATAGGCGGTGATATTGCCCGGTCTCGGTATCGCCCCGCCGCGCCCGACAACGGGCTTGCGCCAGAGGCCCTCGATCGTGCGCAAGCGCGGTTTTGCGCGGGCCTCCATCAAAACGATGGTGCGAAGCTCATCCTTGGAGAGCGCATCCACCTCGTGCGGCCGCATTGCAGGACAGAAGAAACATGAGGATTTGGGCGGTACAGGGAGGCCCGCACGCTCAATACGGGCAATGCAGTCTGCCCGGGTCCAGCCCAGTTCGCGAAGGGGATAACGATAGTCATAGCGAGGGTCGGCATGTCCCTCGGCATGCGCATAGCGTCGCTGATCGGCACTGGAACAGTCATAGCCGATCAGTTTAACGACACGTCCGCCTTCTCCCCAGCACCGTATCGCGGGCGCCCATTGCGCCGTCCACTTGTCCTGCGGCGCCACCTTCCATTTGAGCGAGCACGACCCCCGCCCAAATGCCTTGGACGGTAGGGTAGCGTTGGTCAGCATGTTGGTGCCCAAGCTATCATAGGGCGGCCAATGCTTGAAATTTCGCGGTTCGTAGCGGACTATCTCGGACGCGACATCGTGACGGTCCATCCAACGCCGAAAGACCGGAATGAACGCATAGGTATCGGTCTTCTCGGATCCGGTATCGGCGAACAGCACCATATCGATCGGCTCGCCTCGTTCGACGAGCTCGATGATCATGGCGGTGGAATCGACGCCCGCGCCCCAGGCCGCGATCACTGGCGCGCGCTCAACCATCGGCCGAGTCCTTCGGGACGATGGTCGGGTTGATAAGCCGGTATGCGCGCGTCTTGAGCTTTGCGATCCGGCACACGGCGCCGGTTATGGGATCGCGAAAGAGCGGTGCCTTGCCCTTCGGATTGGCAATGACCGTGAAGCGGTCGCGATCTTCGCCGTCATTGAAACGAAGGGGTTCGTCGAAGACGATGGTCTGTCCCGGCTTCGGGGCCGGCTTCGCGCGTTCGAGCCTGCGGCGAACCAGGTTGGCACGACAGCGTGCGCGCCATTCGGAAGCGTAGATGCTGTCGGTCTCGGTCAATTCATCGAGAATTGCAGCGGGGCAGTCGCTTTCGCACGGTCCCATCCTTTCCGTCATATCTTTGTAGCCGAACGTGCAGCCGTCGCGCGCGCCGGTACTTTGCCTTGTCAGGCAGACGACGGCGAAGACGGCCCGAGCGCCGGACGCCTCGATCCGTTCGCACGCCGCATAATAGGTCGAACCGACCATCGAAGACGCGAGAACCGTGAGACGATGATCCGCGTGCGCATAGGTGAACTGGTTGTCGAGATAGGAGCGCGCAGTGGCGTAGCCACCCATGTCGCGCATGAAGAGCCAACCCATGAGGGATCTCCTGCAATTGCGGGGTTCAGGCGGCGGCCGCGAGGCGCACAGCGCCGATATCCACGGGCGTGCCGGCAAGCCGGCGCTGGAACGCGGCCACGTCGAGCAATTCAGCGATTGGCGCGCGGTGGGACTTGCCAACCTCCTGCCCGTCGCGACAGCGGATGATAGATACCTCGCTGTCCGGGAGGAAGCCGCGCGGGACGACGCGAACGGCAATATCCGCGTGGCGCAACTCCGTCGTGCCGTCTTCGTGATCGGCACCCATGACGGTGTTGATACGGGCGTCGTCCGCGTCGAGGCCGATGGCCGTGGCGAGACGTGCAAGCGCGCGACGCGCCTGATAGTGGAAGGTACGTTTGGCGTGGTCGTTTCCGCCGACGCTCTTCCCGGCAATGTCGAGCAGCGCTGGCGCGGCGGCGGCCGCCAGGCGATCCGCTTCGCAACGGAGGCGAAGGACGTTCACGCTGGGCGTATCGCGTTCGGCAACGTGTGCCAGATGGCGGATGAGAAGAAGGATTGCCGCGTCGCCGGCGACAGGCTTGCCGGCACGCTGACAATCGTCGACGGCGGCGTTGAGGGCGTGGAGCGCCGCCGGCAGATGCTCCAGACCGGCGGGGGAAAGGGCCTGATTGTGGCGGTAGAGCGTATCGTAGAGCATGGAAGCCTCCTTCTGAGCGCTCTGGCGCGCTCAAAAAGCCGAAGGCTCCCTCCCCTCCCCTGTCCTTGCCGCGGCTGAGCGCTACGTTGAACGGCGGTAGCCGCCGGGGTCTGGGCGGGCGATCGCCGCGATCATGCTGCTTCACGGATCTGTTCCTGGGCGACGTCCGACGTGGCGAGGCCAGTTGCGCGGAGCAGAAAGGCGGCGGCCGCTTCGGCTTTTGCCGCAGCCGTCATGATGGCGCGGGAATCCTTGCGCAGCACCGCGAGCCACGAGCCGATATACGCTGCATGATCGTCGATATGGGCGGTCGGGAGGCCAAGATCCGCGCCAAGCAGGGCGGATGTCATCTCGGCGCAAAGCTCTTCGAAAGCATAAGCGTTGTCGCCGAATTTCCTGCCGAATTCTCGGTTGAGCCGGTCAGGATGCCCGGTCCAATGCCCTGCCTCATGCGCTAAGGTCGACGCGAAATAGGCACGGGTGGAAAACAACGCGACGGGCGGCATCGTGATGCTGTCGGCAACACGGTCGTAGAAGGCCCGATCGCCGCACTGGTGAACCCTCGCCGGAAGGACATCGAGGAAGCGCTGTGCGCGAGCCGGCAGCTCGTCGTCGGGGGCGACCACGCTGAGGGGGCTTGGATAAAACTTCTCCGGCAGCCCCTCGATCTGATCGGCATTGAAGACGGCGTAGGATCGCAGCACGCGTCGCATTTCGTCGGAGGTGTCGCCGGTGACGGGCGACTCCACGGTTTTGCTGTAGGATTTGTAGAAGATGGCGATTTGCGACCGCTCGCCTTCGCGGACCTGGCCGCCCAGCGCCTGTGCCTGCTTATAGGTCATCCAGGTGCGAGAATGATAGCCGGCGCCTTCGGCGCAGAGCCACAGCCAGAAGCAATTGATGCCCTTATACGGGTCGCCGGTCGCGCGAAGGGGACGGCCGCCAAGGCCCGGCCGCCACGGTTTCACCCAAGGGCGTACGCCCGATTCGAGTTTGTCGATGATCGCGTTGGTGATGGTGTCGGCAGGCGACGGTTTATCGGTGGTCTTTGCCACGGTCATTCTCCTGATCTGGTAGAGGCGATCCCGGACCAGCACCCTCCCCTCAGAGAGCCTGCCGCCGGGGCACAAAAGGAGGGGCGACACTCCGCGAAGAGTGCCGCCCCCAGTCGCCTCGAACCGTGCAAACGGGCGTCAGGCCGCCTCGCTCAAATCCTCCTGATCGTCGTGCGGCGCGTCCTCCAGATCCGACTCATCATCGACATCATCACTATCATCGCCGGGATCGACATCATCGGCCTCGTCGATGAACGTCGAGCGCAGCGCGATGGTCTCGGGCTGCTCGATGGCGTCGAAGCGCATGGCATCAGGCAGCCAGGCCGTCGCCTTTTCGCGAATTTCGGCCTCAACGATCCCCTGCCCGTTGCAGAGCGAGGCGCAGGTTGCGGCAAGGTCGCCCTTCTTGGCGTCCTTGTAGCGCCCCCGCAGAATCGGCCCGCCAATGTCCTCGAGCGCGGCGAGCATGACCTCCTTTTTGACGCGGCCGAAGAAGTTCTCGGCCGTGGGGCGCCACCAATGCTCGACCTGAATGTCGAGCGCTCGACCAAGATGGTCATGGAACCCGTTGGACCGTCCGCCCTCGGCAATGTTCAGGCTCGGTTCCAGCGTACGGGCGATCGAGAAGGCCACCCAACTGCCGCGGGCCTCGTCGTCGAGCGCACGAAAGGCTTCGAAACGCTCGGTCATGGTCTTGTGACCGGCCCAGCTCGTATCGAGACGCTGGCGCTGATCCTCGATGGTCTGCGACGCCATCGACCCTTCGTCGCGGAAGCCGAAGATCGGAAATTGCGCGCCGCCGGACTTGAGCGTCGAGTGGGTGCGGACGTAGTTCTGCTCGAAGACGACATTCTGCGCCATCAGGAAGATGGTGAGGTCCAGCGCCATCGCTGGATCGCTGGCGATATGGGCGACGAGGATCTGCCGGCGCTGGGTCGCCAGTTCGTCGATCAGCGTAGCGCTGAGCTTGGGTCCATGATCGATGTCGCCGGCACCATCATCTCCATTGGCACCGCCCGTCGCCTTGGGCGGAGCATTGGGATCGACAACGGGCTTCTCGCTGAACATGCGGGTGTGAACGCGGGCTTCGCCATCGCCACCGATATAGACGAACGTCCCGATCTGCGCCCGGACCGCCGGATCGATCTCGCGACGGGAATCCTCGATGCCCTCAAGCTCCCGTTCGATCTCGTCGAGGCGATCGTTCGCCGCTTCCGCTTCCGGCGTCCCGTCGGCCAGTTCACACTCAAGCTGCTCGACGAGTTGGTCATTTTCGGCCGAAAGCGCTTCGACACGCGCACTTTCCTCCTCGCTGAGCGGCCGCGCGGGCGCGTGAAATTCATGAAGTTGACGCTCGAGATCATAGGGAACGTGAGTGGCAGCGATCGGCGTCACGAACGCGAGGCCCTCCGCCTGCGCGAGTTCGGCAGCGGCCGCTTCCAGCTTTTTGCTGGCAAGATCTTCGAGAAGATCGACGTCGATCCAGTTCTCGTCCCCCTCGGCGGCAAAGAGATCACCCTCGATGCGGCCGCCTGCCGCAACATAGGCATCGCGACCGACGAACCGCGCCTTGGCATCGTTCGCCTTGATCGTGCCGTTGAGGATCGCACGCCGGATGTTGTCGGGCTGATCGCCGTAATAGGAAGTGCTCATCTGCGTGAAGACGCGCGCCTGACGATCGATGTCGCTCGTCACGGCATAGGCCTGGGCGACACCCAGGGTAATTTCACCGGCGGCGAGCGCCTGGAACACGCTCGGCGCGAGCTCGGCAAGCCGCACCCGCTGCTCGACGAAGCGGGTGGTGACGCCCTGTCGCTTGGCCACGTCCTCGGCGGTCATCCCCTTCTGGATGAGGAAGTTGAACGCGGTGCTTTCATCCGCCGGGTTCATCGGAACGCGCTGGAAGTTCTCGGTGAGGCTCGCCTCGACCGAGTTGTCGTCGTCGGTAAGGACGAGGACAGGCACGACATGGTCGGCAGGCAACGTGCCCTGTTCGATCAGGCTCTGGAGTGCGCGCAGCCGGCGCCCGCCCGCCTTGACGGTGAAATGGCCCGCCTTCTTGAGCGGGGTAACGATGAGGTTCTGCAACAAGCCTTGGGTTGCGATGCTGGCAGCGAGGGCGTCGATACCGGCCTCACGGCTGGATTTGCGGACATTGTCCTTGGACAGCGAGAGGTTCTTGACCTTCACGGACTGGATCATCGGTTGTCTCCATCTGGAACTGGCGCGCCGCCTCGGCGGTCACGCGAGCCTGCTCATCAGGCCCACAAAGCCGAAGGCTCCCTCCCCTCTCCTGCGCTGAGCGCGGAGAGAGGACCTGGATCGTCAGGCGGTGATGCGCTCGATGACGGCGGCGGCATACGCGACGGGCACGAACATCCGCGTCCTGTGCTGGATGATGTCGGTAAAACAGCCCGCCGCCTTGAGTTCGGCAAGCCGCGTGTGCGGCCAATCGAGCAGTTCGAGGCGCTGCTGGCCGGCGACCAGGCTGCGCTTGAGCCGGTAGGCTCCGACGGACGATATCTCGCCGGTCGTCATCACATGCTTTGCGGTATCGTCGCCCGACACGGTGATGGCGGCATTGATCCCGAAGGCGTCCGCGAGCTTCGACACCAGCGGTGCAGGGACGATCCGGCCGAGGAAGGACTGGCCGTCATCGGTGTTCAGCCGCCAGACCTGAACATGATCGTCGGGCAGGCGATCCCAGACCGGCAGGAGCAGGCCCGCGACCAAATAGAGCGTGCTGGTGCGGGTCTTGTCCCGCATCTCCTCTACCTCGGCCTGCCACAGCGCCGAAAATTCCTCCTCGCTGGTCTCTTCCCACATCGTTTCGAGCAGCAAGTCTTGCCGCATCCGCTCGGAACGGGTCGGTCGAACCAACTCGTAGCGGCGAACGATCTCGCCATCGTCGTCGGTGAGCGAATAGGTGCTGCACCGGATCGCGGCCCTGCCGGACTTGCGATTAACGATCGGGCGCGCGTCGTCGCCGAGGATCCGCAACGCGCGGTCCAGCGGGAGCGGCTTGTAGCGCTCCTCCGTTTCGAGGCGCAGTATCTCGGTTTCCGCGCCGCTCGTCTCGTCGCGCCGGATCACCGTGCGATCGAGGATGGTGATGCGTTCGGCATTGATGCTCTCGACACCAAGATCGAGCGTGCCGGCTTCGCGCGCCGCCTCGATCCGGGCCTCGATCAGACCGAGATATTCATCGAAGATCGCATTCTGCAGCGTGATGCGCAGCGCGAGAATGCGATTGAGCCAGCGCTGAATGGGCGGCAGCTCCTCCTTCAGCCCGCCGCCTTCGCCCTCCAGCTCAAGTCCGGTGAGGGTCTGGAATTCGTCGAGTGTGGTCGAGCGCAGCTTGCCGTCGGCCAAAAGGCGGAACCATGTTTCGAGGGATTCCTTGGCATAGTCGCTTTCAAGATTGTCCCGCGGGTCGAACAGACCCTGGCCGCCCGTCTGGCGCTGGCCCCGTGTCAGGGCGCCAAGGCTGTCGAGTCGGCGGGCGATCGTCGAGATGAAGCGCCGCTCGCCGCGGCAGTCGGTCGATACCGGACGGAACAGCGGCGCGGTTGCCTGATGCGTGCGGTGGGTACGGCCAAGACCCTGGATGGCCGCGTCAGCGCGCCAACCGGGCTCGAGCAGATAATGGTTGCGGCGCGACTGGTTCTCGGCGGTGAGGCTGGCGTGATAGCTGCGCCCAGTGCCGCCTGCATCCGAGAAGATCAGGATCTTCTTCTCGTTCCGCATGAAGGCGTCGGTCTCGGCAAGGTTTGTTCGCAGCGAACGGCTCTCGATACGCTGGCGACCGTGCGCGTCGACGACGATACGCCGGCTGCGTCCCGTAACCTCGGCGACCGCATCGCTCCCGAAATGCCCGATGATATGATCAAGGGCGGACCCTACGATCGGCAGTGAGCAGAACCGCTCGACGAGATTGTCGCGCATCTCGATCGCCTCCTGGCTGAAGATGGGACGGCCTTCCTCGTCGGACATCGGCTCCGAGCGGGTCTTGCCAGTGTCATCGACGAAGGTCTTCATCTGTCGGACTGGAAAGGCCGCCGTGAGATAGGACATGACGAACTCTTTGGGTGAAAGCTCGATGTCCAGATTCGCCCGATCCTCGGCATTCAGCGCGGCCAGTGCCCGGTTGAGCATCGCCTCGGACGTCGAGACCAGCTGGATCACGACGCTCTCGCCCCGGGCCAGATCCGCACGGATCGCCGGGATCAGCGATGGCAGCTTCATGCCGATCAGGATCTGGCCGAAGAAACGCTGCTTGGTGGATTCGAAGATCGACAGGGCAGCGGCCTTCGCGCCGCTGTTGTAGGTGTCGTTGGAAAAGCTGTCCGTCACCCGGGTGGCATCGAGCGCGGTGCGCAAATTGGCGTGGATAATCGCCCACGCATCGGCATAGGCATCATAGACCTCGATCTGGTCGGGCGTAAGGCGATGTTCGAGGATGTCATATTCGACACCGGCGAAACTGAGCGCCCTGGCGACGTAGAGGCCCTGCATCTTCAGGTCGCGTGCGATCAATTCCATGGCCGCAATCCCGCCACGACGCAAACTGTCGACGAAGGCGCGGCGATCGGCGAAGGCGGTGGTCGGACCCCACAGGCCAAGCCGGGTGGCATAAGCGAGATTGTTGACGTCCGACGCGCCGGTTGCGGACACGTAGAGGACGCGGGCGCGAGGCAGCAGATTTTGCAGGCGCACGCCGGCGATGCCTTGATCGGAGCCGTCCTTGGTGCCGAAACGGCCTTCTCCGCCGGCGACACCCGCCATTTCGTGCGCCTCGTCGAACACCATTATGCCGTCGAAATCGTCACCGACCCAGTCGAGAATCTGCTGAAGACGGGTGCCCTTGTCGCCGCGGTTGGAGCGCAGCGTCGCATAGGTGAGAAATAGCACCCCCTCGGCCGCGCCGATCGGCGTGCCGAGTTTCCACTGATTGAGATGCTGGATGTCGAGCGCGAGACCGCCGACCGCGGTCCAGTCGCGACGTGCATCCTCGAGCAGCGTCTCGGTCTTGGATATCCAGATATGCTTGCGGCGCCCGCGCAGCCACTGGTCGAGGATGATGGCCGCAACCTGACGGCCCTTGCCGGCACCCGTGCCGTCGCCAAGGAAGAACCCCGTCCGATAAGGTCGGCCGTCCTGGTCGGGCGCGAGCGACAATCCTTCCTCGGCCGCCTTGAACAGGCCAGAAATGTCTCGCTCAAAGGCGTCACCGGCATAGATCAGGGTTTCGAGCTGAGCGTCGGACAGCACCCGGTCTGCGACAACGCGGGTGGGCAGCTTGGGAACGTACGAGGGCCGCGGTGCCGTAATCGAGCCCATGGCGATCGATTCCACCAAGGCGGTCGGATGCGCTGATGCATAGGGAATGGCGATGCGGCTCGGCCGGTACGGCAAGTAGACACCGACCGCCTCGCCAGTCGGCACGGGTTCGGCAAAGACATCGTAGCCGATATCGAGAGCGCCGAGAGACGGGGCGGCCTTCGCGATCGGGGCCGAAAGCCGGGGCCTGCTCGAAAGACCGCCGAGCAAGGATCCGTGCGCACGGGTTGGTGCAAGGCGCACTGGCGAGCATCGCGGGGTTGCCGTAAGGCTGGTAGCCGACGTGCTGATCGCCGCGAGCACCTCGGCCAGCGAGCTGCACCGGATGAGGGCGACGTCGTCCTGGGAGCCTTTTTCGAGAACGATCAGCTTCACGATCTGGCTGGTGCCATGTTTGACGTAGGCATTCGCGGGCAGTTCGACGTGGAGCGTGATCGCGCAACCCTCGGTCGCCTTCGTCCAGGCGCGGCTTGATGTGTCCACGCGATCGGGAAGGATAGCGGCGCAGCGCCCCCCGGCACCAAGCCGCTTCAAAGCGGCGCGCAGATGACGGAACGCGGCAAGCGGGTCGGCATGCCTGCCCATGCTGCGGGAAAAGGGCGGGTTGATGAGTACGGTGGTCGGGCGGATCGACAGCGGCAGCAGATCGTGGATGAGCTCACCATCGTGGCGACTGACCGGTGCGGTGGGAAATGCTGCCTCGAGCATAGCGGCACGCGCGGGATCGATCTCATTGAGGACAAGCTTGGCGCCAACGCGAGCGGCGAAGACCGCGAGGAGCCCGGTGCCGGCAGAGGGTTCCAGGACGGTATCCGCGGCGGTAATGCGAGCGGCGAGCGCGGCAAGATAGCCAATCGCGGCCGGTGTCGAAAATTGCTGGAGCGCGATCTGTTCTTCGCTGCGCACACTATGCGTCGGCAGCGATGCGGTGAGCGCGGTCAGGGCCGCAAGACACTCAGCCGTCTCTTGCGGCAGGTCAAGCGTGGCGAGGTGCAGGACCTGGGCCAGCTCCAGCACATCATAGGCGTCGCGGAGTGACCAATGCCCATCGGCAGCGGTTGAACCATAGGCGGTTTCCATCTTCCGGAGCAGGCCAGGCCGGTCCAGGCCGCCGCCCTGGCGCAGCACGGCACAGATCGCCTTCGCAGCAGTGATGGATGGTTCGGTGAAATCGAGTTCGAGAGCAGCGGCTGAGGTGCGCATTGTAAGCCTCCATTGCATCGCCCGGTGCCCATCACCGGATCAACAAGCCGGAGGCCTCCTCTCCTCTCTTCAGTGGGAGTGCGTTTGGATCACGGTGCGAGGAACAGCGTTGCGGGCAAGCCGATCGCGCAGAGCATCGTTCCAATCATCATGCTCGGATGGGAGCCATTCCTCGACCCTTCGCCCGTTGGCGCTGAGGTGCTCCCCTGCCCTCTTCAGGCAGATCTTCGCCGCCGTGTTCCGCTGGCCGAACACGATGACGCGCTTCACATGCGACGGTATGCCGACATGAGCGTAGCGCTCGGCACCAAGCACGGCCCAGACCGGCAATTGGAACCAGTCGATGGCGGACAGGGCATCCTCGATCCCCTCGGCTATGCCCAGAACATCATCTGGCTCACCAAAGCGCACGCTGCCAGAGCCGAGCAGACCCAGCGCCAGCTTGGGTTTGCGGAAGGGGCGCCGCAAAATGTCTGTGGGATCGAGAAAGGTCCGGTGGACCGCGACCAGGCCCAACTCGTTTCTCACTGCGGCGATCATTGCGGGAAGGGATCGCCGATCCTTCCCCTTCCCTATGATCGTCTGTGGGTTGAAGCGAAGGTCGGACGTGGGCGCGTAAAGGCCCCGGGCATGAAGATAGGCTTCAGCCGGTGTGCCGGCGATGGGGATACTGTGCTGCCACAATGACCTAGCCAAGCCGCTCAGATCGCGCGCCGGCGCGCGTGGTTCGACGTGAACCGGCACCCGATCGTGCAATCCCTGACGATCCAGAGCCTTGAGGATATCGGTCGATGTGCATCCCGCGAAACATTTGAACAGGATCGCCTTGGTGCCCAGGCGGACCGAAAGGCTAGGCGAGTGATCATCATGGGCGGGGCAGCGGCACTCTCCGCGCGATCCTGACCAGCGTCCACCCAAGCTCTCGACGATTTGTTTGGCGCGGACTGCTGCATCGATGGTGGCGGGCATGGGCGAAACTCCTGTCGAAATCCAAGGTCGCTCCGCGCATGCCCCCTCTCCTCTTGGCGATCGGCGCTGCCTCCTGCGATCTATGCTGCCTTGGTCGCGAGCACACCGAACTCCTCGACGATCCGGTCGGTCGTGTAGTGGGTGGTGCCGTCGCGCTCGTAGGAGGTGTCACGGAGCCGTCCGGCAATCCGTACGAGATCGCCAACCTGGGCCTTCTCATCGATATATTTACGCTGGCCGTCGCTGAAGATGACGACTCGGTTCCAGTAGCTATCCTCGATCCACTGATCGCCTTCTCCGCGGCGGCGATAGTTCGCGCATACTGAGATGTTCGTGACCTTGGGCTTGGCGTCGATTTCACCGATCCGTCCGATGATCTCGAATTTGGCAAAATTGATCATGCGACCTCCTCACTGCGTCTGCCCAGCGGCGACGAGCGGTAATGCAGCTACGATCGGTTCGCTGAGGATCTCGTCGCAGGGCGGAGCTGCCGAGGATCGAGACCGTGATGCTATCGTGGAACACTGATCTGGAGGTATCCCCCCAGCTAGGGGGATGGGTTACGCTGTCCGACCAGAGAGGCACAGCGAATCGCCTGCTTGGTCTTTTAGAATCACTCTAAAACAACGCCGCTGCTCGCAGCGGAAGGATTCATGATTCTAAGTGATTCAGATTCGGTGCCGAAAAGGTCTGCAATTTCAATGATCTGTCGCGTTTATCCTGACCGCGCGGGGGATTTTACCTGACCCGGCGGGGGCGTCATCCTGACCGGTCGGGGGGAGATAGCTGACCTATTGGGGCTATCCTGACCGATTGGGGGCGAGAGCATCTGGCGATCCCGCGCTTTGGAACTACGGCATTCTGGCGCGTTTATCGCGCGTGAGCGAGCCGAAAACGGGCAGAACCCGAATCGCATTGCGACTCGGCGGAATCTCACGGCTTTTGCGGAAGCGCCGCATGATTCCAACCTGACCGGATGGGGGCGACAAAAGTGTTTCAGCCTGCCCTGACTTGACGAGCGAGGACAGGTCAGGCAGCAATTAGGCGAATCTGCCCAATATGCGCTCGGCCTATATGACATGGAACATGCGGAAAATCTAAGCGCCGAAGCAGCGCAAGAGGCGCAAGCCGATTCGGCGCCGGGCCGTGCCATGCGCGTTGCGGCGGCCTTGCAGGCGAAGGGTGGCGAGGAATTCGCCAAACCCGGCAGCATCGTTGAGATCAAGTTCGTGAAAGGCCAATCGCTGAGCCTGACGGCGTCCCGGTTGCTCGCGTTGATGATCCTGACCGCAGGCGGGGATGCCTGGGAGGACCGGCCGCATCGCATGCGCAAGGCGGATATTCGCCGCGGTCACAAGGGTAACGAACGTATCTCCGACATGCTGGAGGAACTTCACCGCACCCTCTTCGCGATCGACGATCGATCTTGGCGCGGCAAGAAGGCTACGCTGCGCTTTTCTCTGATCTCGTCGTCCCGCGAAGAGGCTGAAGATACAGACGGGGCGGATGCGGGCTGGATTGAATGGGAGTTTACGCCTGATGCGCGCAAGCTCATTCAGGAGTCCGAGAGCTATGCCGTCCTCAATCGTCAGGCGGTGCTCGGCTTTCGATCGAGCTATGCCCTCAAGCTTTATGAGATCGGATCGCTGCGGCTCCATCGTCGCCAGTCGACCTGGAAGGGCGATATGGCGGCGCTGCGCGCAGCGCTGGGCATTTCGCCAGACGTTTATAAGGATTTCGCGCAGCTCCGTCGCAAGGTGCTCGAGAAGGCGAAGGCCGAGATCGACCAGCTGGCCCACTTCCGGGTGGAGTGGAAGGAGATACGACAGGGCCGAACAGTGACCGAGATCGAGTTTCGATTCGAGCCGAAGGATGCGCCGGCGCAGATCGCGACCGTCGATGAGATCGAGCGGCACTCGACGGGGCGCAAGGCACGCCGGGAGGGCGCTGTCGAAACGGTCGCCGAAACGGTGGAAGTGGGATCGGTCGTGAAGGCCGCCATCAGCGCACTGGTCGCGCCGGAGAAAAGTTCGGAGATCGTCTTTCCGCAAGGTACGATCCGATTCAACGCGGAAGGCTTGGCGACCATCGCCCGGTCGCATGGCGGTGGCTGGGATATCGATCTTATCGCTGACGCCTATCGCCAGCAGATGGGCGACCGTCTGGCGAAGCTCAAGGGCGCGAAACTCACGAGTTCGTGGACGGGCTTTTGCGAGAGCTTCGTCGCCCGACGGGGGCGACCATAAGCGAAATTGCACCGGTGCAATTTCGTCATGCCCCCACCGAGTCAGGATGGGCCGCCTGCTAGGGCGTTTGGCCACCGCTTTCGCCGCTATTGTCGTCCATAGCAGCGCCCCACTTTCGAAATTTCGCTTCTATTTGACGAAAAAGCGCAAGTAGCGCTACTATGCCCCCAGTTTCGCAAAGGGGCGCCCT